>NZ_JBQEOI010000001.1:0-365337 GCF_052045125.1 Paracoccus sp. 22332 | reverse complement strand
CTGCCACAGCGAAACCGTTGCACGAACGCCTCGAACGGCTCGTCCTTGGTCAGGTTCAGCCCCGACTTCCCCGCCATCAGGAATTTCCGCGCCGGCGTCGGCATCGCCTCGGCCACCACGACGCGGCGCCCCGGCGCGGCCAGCGCCTCGGCCGCCATCAGCCCCGCCGGTCCCGCGCCGATCACCAGCGCATCGACCGCTTCGATCACCGGCGCCCCCGAGGGGTCATCGCCAGCCGGATCAGCGCGCGTTCGATCAGCGCCATCTGCGGCGCGCGGGTCGAACTGCGCAGCGTCAGGTCGCAGTCCAGCAGCGACCGCACCGCCTCTTCCAGCGGCGCCATACCCCAGCCCTGGGCCTGCCGCTCCATCCGGTCGCGGCGGGGGCCGAAGACCGGCGGCCGCATCCGCGACAACGCGGCACCCGGCCCGGCGGGATCGGCGGCGGCGGCGTGCAGGGCGCGGAAATGGCGCAGCGCGGCGATGCACAGCGTGACCGGATTCACCCCCTGCCCCTCGATCCGGCGCATCATCGGGCCGAATTCCGCCTCGCGCCGTTCGGCGACGATATGGATCAACTCGTCCAGATCGGCCTCGATGGTAGCGGGGGCCATCAGGGCGATTTCCTGGGGCGTCAGGGGCGTGTCGTCGCCATGCTTGTAAAGCCCGATCTTCTCGATCGTCTGCCGCAGATCGCCCGGATCCAGCGCGCGGGCCAGCGCCATCATGTCCTTCATCGCGGGCGGCGGCACCTGGCGCAGCCCGGCATCGGCCAGCCAGCGCAAGACTTCTTCCTCGCCCGGAGGATCGTCATAGATCGGCGCGGTCACGGCGGCGGGATGCGGCTCGAACAGCTTGCGCAGGGCCGAGGATTTGCCCAAGCCCCCCGCCGTCACCACGATCACCGCATCACCCGCCCGCCAATCGGCCAGCGCCGCGCGAATCGCGTCGGCGGCGGTGTCGGGCGTATCCTCGACCAGCACGACGCGGGGGCCGGGAAAGAAGCCGACCTCCTTGACCGCATCCAGCAATTGCGCGGGATCCTTGCGCAATCCCGCGCCGGGCAGGCGGGTCAGGCGCATCTCCTCGTCGGCCTTCTCGCCAACCAACGCCTTGACCGCCTCGGCCCGCTTCATGGCGACGCGCATCGCGTCCTGCCCATGGATCAGCAGCGCCGGGCGCGAGGGATCGGGCCGCGCCAGATAGCGCGCGATTTCCGCCCCCTTGAGGATCATGTGCCAGTCATCCGGGCAGTTGCGCGGACGCCGCCAGCAGCCGCGTGACGACCTGATCGGCCAGCATCTCGGCCAGCCGCGACCGCGCATCGCCTTCGGCCGACAGCGTGGCGATGGTCGTGCCGGTGGTGGAGTAGGACGAGAAATTGCTGACCCGCCCCTGCGTCAGCACCCTTCCCGCGCGATCCTTCAGCACGAAATCGGCGGTGCCGTTCAGCGAATAGCGATTTGTCACCTCGTCCGGGGTGATCGCCTGCGCCACCACGCCGACATTCAGCCGGTAATCCAGATCATAGTCCGACCCCTCGCCGCCCAGCCGTTCGCCCAGGCGACGGTTGAAGGCGAAATCCTGATAGGTCTGCGGATCGCGCGGCCGGACCTTGCCGAACAGCCGGCGACCTGCGCCGCCGGGGCCATAGACCGGCGTCAGCCCGCAGCCCGCCAGTGCCAGCAGCCCCAGCAGCGCGGTCCGGCGGTCAGGCGACCACATTGACGATCCGCCCCGGCACCACGATCAGCTTCTTGGGCGCGGCGCCTTCCAGGAATTTCCGCACGGTTTCGTCGGCCAGCACCAGCGCCTCGATCTGGTCCTTGGGCATGTCCCTGGCGACGCTGATCTCGGCCCGGCGCTTGCCGTTGATCTGGATCGGCAGGGTGACGATATCGTCTTCCAGCATCGCCGGATCGGCCTTGGGCCAGGGCGCATCGACCAGCAGCCCCTGCCCGCCCGCCATGGCCCAGACATCCTCGGCCAGATGCGGCACCATCGGCCCCATCAGTTGCGCCAGGATCCGCAGCACCGCGCGGCGGCTTTCACCGCCTGCCTTCGATTTGCCGATCGCGTTTGCCAGTTCATAGATTTTCGCCACGGCCTTGTTGAAGGCGAAGCCCTCGATGGCGCGGGTCACATCTGCGACGGCCCGATGCGCGGCGCGGGTCAGGTCGGGATCGTCGCCGCCCTCACCAACCTCGTCGGCCAGACGCCAGACGCGGGCCAGGAACTTGTTCGCGGCCTCGGCGCCTGCGGCGGTCCATTCCACGTCGCGTTCGGGCGGGCTGTCGGACAGCATGAACCAGCGCGCGGTGTCGGCGCCGAAATTGGCGACGATGTTGACCGGATCGACCACGTTCTTCTTCGATTTCGACATCTTGGCCGAGGGGATGATCTCGACCGCGGTGCCATCCGCAAGCCTGCCGTCGGTCACATCCTCGGGCAGGTGATACACTGGCCGCCCCCGGTCGTCGGTGGTCTTGTAGATCTCGTGCGTCACCATCCCCTGGGTGAACAGCGCGTCGAACGGTTCCTTCGCGCTTTCCGGCAGATGGCCGGTCTTGACCATCGCGCGGGCGAAGAACCGGGAATAGAGCAGGTGCAGGATCGCGTGTTCGATCCCGCCGATATACTGGTCGACATTCATCCAGTAATCGGCATCCGCGCGGTCGGTCGGCGTCGCGGCATGGGGGCTGGTGAAGCGCGCGTAGTACCAGGACGAATCGACGAAGGTGTCCATCGTGTCCGTCTCGCGCCAGGCCGGGCCGCCGCATTGCGGGCAGGTGGCCTGGCGCCAGGTCGGGTGGCGGTCCAACGGGTTGCCCGGCACGTCGAACGTCACGTCCTGAGGCAGCAGGACCGGCAGGTTCTCCTTCGCCTCGGGCACCGTGCCGCAGGCGTCGCAATGCAGCACCGGGATCGGGCAGCCCCAATAGCGCTGGCGCGAGATGCCCCAATCGCGCAGGCGGAATTTCGTCACGCCCTGGCCATAGCCCGCCGCCTCGGCATGGGCGATGGCGGCGTCCACCGCAGCCTCTCCGGTCTGGTCGGCCGGACCCGCGAAGCCGCGCACATAGGTGACGGTCTCGGACTTCAGCGGCACGAAGGGGGCCTTGGCCACCAGCGCATCGGCGGCGGCCAGATCCATGCCGCGTTCGCCAAAGGTCGCACGGATCGGCAACCCGTATTTCGTGGCGAATTCGTGGTCGCGTTCGTCATGGGCGGGGCTGCCGAAGATCGCGCCGGTGCCGTAATCCATCAGCACGAAATTCGCGATCCAGATCGGCAACTGCCAATCGGAATCCAGCGGGTGGCGGACCGTCAGGCCGGTGTCGAAGCCCAGCTTGGGCGCGGTCTCGATGGCTTCCTCGGTCGTGCCGATCTTGCGGCAGTCCTCGACGAACGCCGCGACCTTCGGATCGGCGGCGGCCAGGTCGCGGACCAGCGGGTGATCCGGCGACAGCGCGACGAAAGATGCCCCCATCAGCGTGTCGGGCCGGGTCGTATAAACCTCGATCTGCGCGAAGTCCTCGGGCGCATCGACGGTTTCGAACCGGAATTGCAGCCCGCGCGACTTGCCGATCCAGTTCGACTGCATCAGCCGCACCTTCTCCGGCCAGCCGGTCAGCCCGTCCAGCGCCGACAGCAGTTCATCGGAATAATCCGAGATGCGGAAGAACCACTGCGTCAGCTCGCGCCGCTCCACCGTGGCACCGGATCGCCAGCCCTTGCCGTCGATCACCTGCTCGTTGGCCAGCACGGTCATGTCGACCGGATCCCAGTTCACCTGCGCCGACTTGCGGGTGATCAGCCCCGCCTGAAGCATGTCCAGGAACAGCGCCTGCTGCTGGGCCACATAACCGTCGTCGCAGGTGGCGAATTCGCGGCTCCAGTCGATGGACAGGCCAAGCGGCTTCAGCTGATCGCGCATGGTGGCGATATTGGCATAGGTCCAGTCGCGCGGATGGCCGCCCTGTTCCATCGCGGCGTTCTCGGCCGGCATTCCGAAGGCATCCCAGCCCATCGGGTGCAGCACCGAATATCCCTGCGCCCGCTTGAAGCGGGCCACCACGTCGCCCATCGTGTAGTTGCGCACATGGCCCATGTGGATGCGCCCCGAGGGATAGGGGAACATCTCCAGCACATAATATTTCGGCCGCTGGTCGCGGGTGGCGGTGAAGCTGCCGGCCTGGTCCCAGGCCTGCTGCCACCGGGATTCGCTGCTGGAGGGATCATAGGGCATGGTGCGGACCTTTGGCGTCATTCGTCGCGGCCGGGTTTATACGGCGCGACGGGACGGGTCCAGTGGGCGGGGGTGCCGCGCGCCTACAGCCGTCCGTCCTGGATCCGCAACTGCCGGGCGCGGGTCAGGATCGCGTCCTCGACCGCGCGGACGGTGCCGGGTTCCACCGCCGCCCCGCCCGGACCTTGCAGCGACAGCTTCAGGCTGCGCGCGTCCAGGGCCGGATCGGCGATCTTGATCGTCGCGCGATAGGACCGCCCGCCGCCTGGGGGCGTGCCATATCCGGTCTGGATGACGCCGGTGAACGGATCGACCGACTGCACCGGCAGGAAGTTCAGCACCTCAAGGCTGGCGTTCCACAGATACTTGTTCACGCCGACGGTGGTGTTGGGGTTTTCGGAATTGCGGAACGTGTCCCAGATCGTCGTGCCCCGGACCTCGGGGCGCATGTCGGGGCTGTCCTGGGGTCCGAGATTCGGACCCCCGCGACCGCCGCAGGCGGCCAGCCCGGCGCAAAGCGTCGCTGCGATGATCAGGCGCGCGGCGTGTGCGGTTTTCATGCGGTCCCCCGTTTTTCACGTTGGCGCAGCTTTAGCGCGGATCGCCCCCGCCCCACAAGCGCCTTGGCCCGCATCCGCCGAAGCGTCCGACGGCGGCATCACGCAAAGGTGTGGCCCTTGTGCATCACAGAATCCGCCAAGGCCGGCGCAGCGGCGCGATTCCGTTGCATCACGGGGACGGACGGGGGAAACAAACAGCATACCCAAGGCGGTAATGCCGGTTTGGGCATCAGAGAGACAAGAGGGAACTTGACCATGAAAAAGGCTCTTATCGCCTCCACCGCGCTGGTCCTGACCGCCGGCGTCGCCGCCGCCGACGTGACCATCTCGGGTTACGGCCGCACCGGTGTGATCTATTATGAGAACACCGGCGCCATGGATGCCGCCAATGTGAACGAGACCCAAGTCGTCTCGCGCCTGCGGATGAACATCGACGCCGCGACCTCGACCGATCAGGGTGTTGATTTCGGTGCGCGCTTCCGCATCCAGTGGGACCAGAACAGCGATGACGCGGGCAAGCTGAACGCCGGCAAGCTGTATGTGACCTCCAGCGGCCTGACCGTTGAAGTCGGTAACACCGAAACCGCCATGGACAGCTCGGGTCTGATCTATGCGACCGAACTGGGCTCCTACGACCGTTCGGTCGGCTTCAGCGGCGTGACCGGCGACTTCTTCGCTTATGACGCCGACGAGTATGGCAACGACGACGACACCTCGGGCCGCCTGGGCCTGTTCGCCAAATATGCCGTCGGCGATCTGGAAGTGATGGGCTCGATGATCGATCCCGACCAGACCGACACCGCCGCGCTGCCCAACGACGAAAAAGAATACTCGATCGCCGTTGACTACACCTGGAACGAGCGTCTGGAACTGTCGGCCGCCTATACGGTGAACGGCAAGGGCTACGATGGCAACGACATCTTCTTCATCGGCGCCCGTTACGCCGTCATGGAGAACGCCCGCATCGGTCTGAACTATGTCGACACCAACGACGAAGACGATGCCGAATATGCAAGCGACGGCCAGACCTTCGCCCTGTATGGCGACTATACCCTGGCCGATGGCCTGACCAACATCGAGGCCTATATCGCCAACAACAACCGCGACTCGAACGAAACCGACAATGCGTTCGGTATCGGCGTGAACTATGACCTGGGCGGTGCCCGTCTGGGTGCCTCGCTGCAGCGCGACTACCAAGAGCGCGTGACCGCCGACATGGGCGTGCGCTTCGAGTTCTGATCCCCGGATCGGACCTCAAACTCAAGAGCGGGCCTTGCGCCCGCTCTTTTCTTTTTGTCTTGTCGCATCATGGGACTGGATGACATCAAGCGCCGCATCGCCGCGGCCGAGGAGCGGGCCGGACACGCGCCCGGCAGCGTCACGCTGATCGCCGTCAGCAAGGTGCAGCCTGCGGATCGCGTGACAACCGTGCTGGACGCAGGTCAGCGCGTCTTCGGCGAAAACTATGTGCAAGAGGCGCAGGGCAAATGGCCCGGCTGGCGCGCGGCCTATCCGGGCGTCGAATTGCACATGATCGGCCCGCTGCAATCCAACAAGGCCCGCGCGGCGGTCGAACTGTTCGACGCCATCCACACCTTGGACCGCATGACCCTCGCCCGCAAGCTGGCCCAGCAGATCGCCGACCAGGGCCGCAGTCCGCAACTGTTCATCCAGGTCAATACCGGGGACGAGCCGCAGAAGGCCGGAATCCTCGCGGACGAACTGCCGGTCTTCCTGTCCTCCTGCCGTGACCTGGGCCTGTCGCCCCAAGGCCTCATGTGCATCCCGCCCGAGGACCAGGATCCCCTGCCCCATTTCCGCCTGCTGCGCCGCCTTGCTGCGGATCACGGGCTGCCGAACCTATCCATGGGAATGAGCGCGGATTTCGAAACCGCCATCGCCGAGGGCGCGACCCATGTGCGCGTGGGATCGGCCCTCTTCGGTGCCCGCGACTACGGCTGATTTCCTCTTGCGAAACGCCGCCGCCCCGCGTATGTCCGGCAGCGGGACACCCTTCCCCAACGAAGGGCTTTTAGCTGGAAGGCTGACATGAAGGATCTGACGATCCCGGCTGCGCGCCCGGTCAATCCGCGCTTCTCCTCTGGCCCCTGCGCCAAGATCCCCCATTACAAGCTGGACCTGCTTGCGGATGCGCCGCTGGGCCGTTCGCATCGTGCCGCTGTCGGCAAGGCGAAGCTGGCCGAGGCGATCAATCTGACGCGCGAAGTCCTGGGCGTTCCCGCCGACTACCGCATCGGCATCGTCCCCGGTTCCGACACCGGCGCGGTCGAGATGGCGATGTGGTCGCTGCTGGGCGCCCGCCCGGTCGAGATGCTGGCCTGGGAAAGCTTCGGCGAAGGCTGGGTCACCGATGCCGTCAAGCAGCTGAAGCTGGATGCGACCGTCCGCAAGGCCGATTACGGCAGGATCGTCGATTTCGCACAGGTCGACTTCGACAAGGATGTGGTCTTCACCTGGAACGGCACCACCAGTGGCGTGCGTGTCCCGAACGGCGATGCGATCCCCGCCGACCGCGCGGGCCTGACCATTTGCGACGCGACCAGCGCGGCCTTCGCGATGGACCTGCCCTTTGACAAGCTGGATGTGGTCACCTTCAGCTGGCAGAAGGTGCTGGGCGGCGAGGGCGCGCATGGAATGCTGATCCTGTCGCCGCGCGCGGTGGAACGGCTGGAGACCTATACCCCCGCCTGGCCGCTGCCCAAGATCTTCCGCATGACCAAGGGCGGCAAGCTGATCGAGGGCATCTTCAAGGGCGAAACGATCAACACGCCCTCGATGCTGGCGGTCGAGGATTATCTGGTCGCTTTGAAATGGGCGCAGTCGCTGGGCGGTGTGAAGGCGCTGATCGCGCGCGCCGATGCCAATGCCGCCGCCGTGCGCGACTTCATCGCGGACAAGGACTGGATCGCCGATCTGGCCGTGGATCCGGCGACGGGTTCGAACACCAGCGTCTGCCTGCGCTTCACCGATCCGGCCATCAAGGACGGCGCCGCCTTCGCCAAGGCCGTCGCCAAGCGGCTGGAAAAGGAAGGCGTGGCGCTGGATGCGGGCGCCTATCGCGATGCGCCGGCGGGCCTGCGGATCTGGTGCGGATCGACCGTCGAGACCAGCGATGTCGCGGCGCTGATGCCCTGGATCGAATGGGCCTATCGGGCCGAACTGGCCGCGCAAGCGTAACCAAGCCGGAGGCTTTGCCCCCGGACCCCCAGGATATTTCCACGAAGATGAATAGCGCCCTTGGGTGAAGGGTGCGGCATATGAGGATGAACGACATGCCGAAGGTTCTCGTGTCCGACAAGCTGTCGGAAACCGCCGTCCAGATCTTTCGCGACCGCGGCGTCGAGGTGGATTACCTGCCCGATCTGGGCAAGGACAAAGAAAAGCTGGCCGAGGTGATCGGGCAGTATGACGGGCTGGCGATCCGGTCCGCGACGAAGGTGACCGAAAAGCTGCTGGAGAAGGCAACCAATCTCAAGGTCATCGGCCGGGCCGGGATCGGCGTGGACAACGTGGACATTCCGGCGGCGTCGAAAAAGGGCGTGATCGTGATGAACACGCCTTTCGGCAACAGCGTGACCACCGCCGAACACGCCATCGCCATGATGTTCGCCGTCGCCCGGCAACTGCCCGAGGCCAGCGCCAGCACCCATGCCGGGAAATGGGAGAAGAACCGCTTCATGGGGGTCGAGCTGTTCAACAAGACCCTGGGCGTGATCGGGGCGGGGAATATCGGGTCGATCGTCATCGATCGCGCCCTGGGGCTGCACATGAAGGTGCTGGCCTATGACCCCTTCCTGTCGCCTGAACGCGCCAAGGAGATCGGCGTCACCAAGGTCGAACTGGACGATCTGCTGGCGAAGGCGGACTTCATCACCTTCCACGTCCCCTTGACCGAGAAGACGAAGAACATCCTGTCGCGCGAGGCCATCGCCAAGCTGAAGCCCGGTGTGCGCATCATCAACTGCGCGCGCGGCGGCCTGGTCGATGAAGAAGCCCTGGCCGAGGCGCTGAAGGACGGCCGCGTCGCGGGCGCCGCCTTCGACGTCTTCGCCGTGGAACCCGCGACCGACAGCCCCCTGTTCAACCTGCCGAACGTGGTCGTGACCCCGCATCTGGGCGCGTCCACCACCGAGGCGCAAGAAAATGTAGCCCTGCAAGTGGCCGAGCAGATGTCGGATTATCTGCTGACGGGGGCGGTGCAGAACGCGCTGAACATGCCATCCGTCACGGCCGAGGAAGCCGCCGTCATGGGCCCCTGGATCAAGCTGGCAGGGCATCTGGGCGCCTTCGTGGGCCAGATGACCGACGAGCCGATCAAGGCGATCAATGTCCTGTATGACGGCGTCGCCGCGACGATGAACCTGAACGCGCTGAACGCCGCCGTGATCGCGGGCGTGATGAAGGCCACGAACCCGGACGTGAACATGGTCTCGGCCCCGGTGATGGCCAAGGAACGCGGCGTGCAGGTGGCCACCACCACCCAGGACAAGGCGGGCGTGTTCGAAGGCTATATCAAGCTGACCGTCGTCACCGACACGCGCGAACGGTCTATCGCCGGCACCGTCTTCAGCGACGGCAAGCCGCGCTTCATCCAGATCCGCGGCATCAATATCGACGCCGAGGTCGGGCAGCACATGCTGTATACCCGCAACAAGGACGTGCCGGGGGTCATCGGCGCCCTGGGAATGACGCTGGGCGATCTGGGCGTGAACATCGCCAACTTCACCCTGGGCCGGTCGGCCGAGGGGAACGACGCCATCGCCATCCTGTACCTGGACGAGGCGATCAGCGACGCGGCCCTGGCGGCGTTGCAGAACACCGGCAAGTTCCTGCAAGCCCGCCGCTTGCAGTTCGAGGTTTGACGATTCCGCCGCGTCCCCTTACGCAGGGGGCGCGGCTTTTCTTGCAGCGGGGCGGTGATGCGGCTTTACGTCATTGGCGATGTCCACGGGCATCTGGACCAGTTGAAGGCCGCGCATGACCGCATCTTCCGCGACGGTGGCCAGGATGCGGTGATCGCCCATGTGGGCGACCTGATCGACCGGGGGCCGGATTCGCGCGGCGTCGTCGACCATCTGATGACCGGCCAGGCGCAGGGGCGGCCCTGGATCGTCACGCGGGGCAATCACGACCGTTTCCTGCCGCAATACCTGTCGCAGCCCGACTGGGTGGATCCGGGCCTCAGTTCGCGCCTGCACTGGACGCTGCATTCCGGCTTGGGCGCGCCGGAAACGCTGCGGTCCTATGGCGTCGATCCCGCCCTGCCGCCCGACCGGATGCTGGCCGAGGCCAAGCGCGCCGTGCCCGCCGCCCACGCCGCCTTCCTGGCCTCGCTGCCGCTCTATTTCCTGCATCCGCTGGCCCTGGTCGTTCATGCGGGCGTCCGTCCCGGCGTGGACCTGCAAGACCAGGCCGAGGAGGATCTGGTCTGGATCCGGCAGGGATTCCTGAACAGCCCCGTGGATCACGGCCCGCTGGTCGTCCACGGCCATACCGCGATCCAGACCGCCACACATTACGGAAACCGCCTGAACGTCGACGGGGGCGCGGCCTATGGCCGTCCGCTTTGCGCGGCGATCGTCGAACGGGACGCGGTGCATCTGCTGACCGATGACGGCCGCGTGCCGCTGGAACCACAGGATTTGCCATGCGACTGATCGCCCTTGCCCTGCTGATGACCCCCGCCCTGGCCCAGGCCGAGGAGATCGCCAAGATCGGCGTCGACTGGGTCGGCAATGACATCGTGATCGAATCCGTGGCCGACCCGGCGGTCGGCGGCGTCACCTGCCACCTGGCCTATTTCGAGCGGTCCGTGCTGGATCGGCTCAGCCAGGGGAACTGGTTCGAGGATCCGTCGAACAGCGCCATCCAGTGCAGCCGCACCGGCGCCGTGGATGTCAGCGGCCTGCGCCCCGGCCGCCCCGAGGAGGTGTTCAGCGAGGGCCGGTCGCTGCTGTTCAAGTCGCTGCGCGTCAAGCGCATCTATGACGCGGAAAATCGCGTTCTGGTCTATCTGGCCCATGCCAGCGAATTGACCGAAGGATCCGCCAAGATGTCGATGTCCACCGTGCCGCTGCTGCCCGAGGACGGGGCCGACGCGCCCGCCCGATAGAGCCGGGGCCTGTGGCGGACTTGCCCCACGAAATCGTGCAAATGCTGGCGATCCGATGGACAGAATCGTCGTATCGGATTAAAACGCCCGACAGACCGGCCCGAAGCCTTACGGAATATCCATGCACGGACAGCATCGCATCGCCAAATACGGATTGGGCCAGGTGGTTCGCCATCGGAACAGGCCGTTCCGCGGGGTGATCTTCGATGTGGATCCCGAATTCGCCAACACCCAGGAATGGTACGATTCCATCCCGGAAGACGTGCGCCCGGCCAAGGACCAGCCGTTCTATCATCTGTATGCCGAAACCGAGGCGACCTATTACGTCGCCTATGTCTCGGAACAGAACCTGGTCCCGGACCATTCGGGCGAACCCCTCGACCACCCCGAGGTGTTCGAGATGTTCGGCGATTTCGAGGACGGGCGCTATCCGCTGATGGGTCCGCTGAACTGAGACTGCTGATAGGGGACCATGAAGGCCAGGCAGTTCCGCTGGTCCTCGCGGTAATAGCACAGCGATTGCGTCAGCCCCTGGATCAGGCACCAGCCGAAGCCGCCTTCGGGAAGGTCCAGCGGATCCATCACGGGCAGGTTGCGGGGCAGCAGGCAATCGGCGGGCAGCCGGCCGCCGTCGTCGGTGATTGCGCAGGACAGGCCGTTGTCGTGCATGACCACGCACAGGTGGATCGACCGCGACATGGCGTCCGGCAGCAGCGCAAGCTCGGCATGTTCGACCACGTTGTTCATCACCTCGGCCAGGACCAGTTCCAGCCGGCCCATGGTGTCGGCGCTGATCTGGGGCGCGAAGCGGGCGCGCAGGTCCTTCAGGGCCTGGCGTACGTCATTGGGATCGGCTTGCAGCACGCGGTGGAACATCGGCTGCGAGCGGGTCAGCGAGCGGGGTTTCGGACCGGCGTTCTGCCGTTCGGTGGAACTCATTAAAACGACTCCTGTCTGGGAACGCGGATGCTATTCCTGTTGCGGGGCGGGCCGGATGTCGAACACGCTGTCCATCCGGGTCAGGCGGAACACGCGTTCGACGTTCGGGGTCAGCCCCTCCAGCACCAGGGGCAGCGATTCGGGCAGCGCCTTGCGCACCGCGATCATCGCCCCCAGGCCCGAACTGTCCATGAAATCGACGCGCCGCATGTCCAGGCGCACCGGCTTGCGGCCCCGCAGCACGATTTCGCGCAGCCGGTCCTTGAACCGGGTGGCGATGGCCGCGTCGATGCGCGCATCCTGGATGGTGACGATCAGTTCGGCGTCGGCTTCGTTGACGATCAATATGGGCATGTCGGTCCTCTGCGCTGTCCCGGTCAGGCCTAAAGGAAAAAGGTTACCATCCGGTAAGCGCCGCCCCGCCCCGTCCTGCCCCGTCGGTCCGCATTCATCCTGCCCAAAACAGCGGCAGATGCCGGTGCGCGCGCCCGTTCCTGCCCAAGGCGTGATCCCGATCTGCGGAACTTTCGCGCAGGGCAGGCTATTCCTCTGTGGACTTGGGAAAATCCGTCTCTGATCATTGTCAGGAAGAGGCCCGCGAAGGGTCCGGTTTTAGCGGGTGGGATCTATGACGTATTACAACGAGATGTATGAGGGATCGCAGGTCCGCGACCCTTATGCACGGCTCAGCCAATGGGTCGAGACGATGCCGGCGGATTTCCGGCAGATGAAGCAGGCCGAGGCCGAAGCCCTGTTCCGCCGCATCGGCATCACCTTCGCGGTCTATGGCGAAGGCGGCGACCCCGACCGGCTGATCCCCTTCGACATGATGCCCCGCGTCTTCGAACAGGCCGAATGGCGCAAGCTGGAACGCGGCATCAAGCAGCGCGCCCGCGCCCTGAACGCCTTCCTGCGCGATGTCTATGGCCGGGCCGAGATCGTGCGCGCCGGCCGCATCCCCGCCCGGCTGGTCTATCAGAACGAGGCCTATGAGAAGGCCGTGGTCGGCGTCGTCCCGCCGCGCGGCGTTTATTCCCACATCATCGGCATCGACCTGGTGCGCACCGCCAAGGACCAGTTCTACGTGCTGGAGGACAACTGCCGCACGCCCTCGGGCGTGAGCTACATGCTGGAGAACCGTGAAATCATGATGCGGATGTTCCCCGGCCTGTTCCGGGGCAACCGGATCGAGCCCGTGGACCAGTATCCCGACCTGCTGCGCCGCACGCTGGAATCGGTGGCCCCCGCGAAATGCCACGACCGGCCCACCTGCGTGGTCCTGACCCCCGGCCATTTCAACAGCGCCTATTACGAACACAGCTTTCTGGCCAACCTGATGGGCGTCGAGTTGGTCGAGGGACAGGATCTGTTCGTGGACGGCGAATTTGTCTATATGCGCACCACCCAGGGACCGAAGCGCGTGGACGTGATCTATCGCCGCATCGACGACCCCTTCCTGGACCCGCTGTGCTTCCGCCCCGATTCGATGCTGGGCGTGCCGGGGCTGATGGATGTCTATCGGTCCGGGGGCGTGTCGATCTGTTCGGCGCCGGGCACGGGCGTGGCCGACGACAAGGCGATCTATACCTTTGTGCCGGAAATGGTCCGGTTCTATCTGGGCGAGGAGCCGCTGTTGCAGAATGTCCAGACCTGGACGCTGTGGAAGGACGACGACTACAAATACGTCATGGAAAACCTGGCCGATCTGGTGGTGAAGGAGGTCCACGGATCGGGCGGCTACGGGATGCTGGTCGGGCCGAAATCCACGAAAGAAGAGATCGAGGCCTTCCGCGCCAAGATCCAGGCTGATCCCGGCAACTATATCGCCCAGCCAACGCTGGCGCTGTCCACCTGCCCGACCTTCGTGGCCGAGGGGCTGGCACCGCGCCATGTCGACCTGCGCCCCTATTGCCTGTGCGGCGACCGGATCGAACTGGTGCCGGGCGGTCTGACTCGGGTGGCGCTGCGCGAAGGCAGCCTTGTCGTGAATTCGTCGCAGGGCGGGGGCGTCAAGGACACCTGGGTTCTGTCGGAATAGGAAGGGGACGCACATGCTCAGCCGCACCGCCGCCAACCTGTTCTGGATGGGCCGCCACCTGGAACGCGCCGACACCGCCGCCCGCCTGCTGGATGTGGGCCAGCGGATCACGCTGCTGCCCAACACTGCCTCGGGCTATCAGAACGAATGGAATTCGCTGTTGCAGGCGTCCGGGTCCGCCGACCTGTTCGCCCAGAAATACGGCGAGATCAGCCAGGAAAACATCGAGGAGTTCATCTTCTTCGACCGAGAGAACCCGTCATCGGTGATGTCCTGCATCGAAAAGGCGCGCGAAGCCGGGCGCATCGTGCGCACCGCCCTGACCAGCCAGGTCTGGGACGCGCTGAACATGGCCTATCAGGATCTGCGGCAGATCGAACGGACGCCGCGCGACAAGCTGGACACGGCCTCGCTGACCGATGTGACGACCAGCCACACCTCGACCGTGCGGGGCGCGATCAACGCCACGCAGCTGCGCAACGACGGCTGGCATTTCATGAACCTGGGCTATGGCCTGGAACGCGCGGACGCCACGGCGCGGCTGCTGGACGTGAAATACTATGTCCTGCTGCCCCGCATCGAGTTCGTGGGATCGGGGCTGGACACCTATCAGTGGCAGGTGATCCTGCGGGCGCTGTCGGCGCATCGGTCCTATCATTGGGCCTATGGCGGCGACATCACGGCAGGCAGGGTCGCGGATTTCCTGATCCTGAACGGCGAAAGCCCCCGGTCGCTGATCACTGCGCTGTACGAGGCGGTCTGGAACCTGGAAGGCATCGCCAAACGCTATGGCGACACCGTGCCGACCAACGCCCGCGACAAGGCGCGCGAGGTGCTGGGCCGGTTGCAGGCCCATGACATCGACATGATCTTCGACGAAGGGTTGCACGAATTCCTGACCTGGTTCATCGGGGAAATCGGCACGATTTCGACCCTGGTCCACGAAGATTACCTGCTGGGAGGGTCGTGATGAAGCTGCGCATCGTTCATCAGACGGTTTACCGCTATGACCTGCCGGTCAGGAACCTGGTCCAAAGCCTGCGGCTGACGCCCTCGGTCTTCGAAGGGCAGCGGACCCATGATTGGGTGATCGACGTGTCGGGCGGCATTCGCGGCCCCGGTTTTCGCGATGGCGCGGGCGACTGGATCGAGGGCTGGACCGTTCGCGGCCCCACCGAGGAGGTCGTCGTCGCCACATCCGGGCGTGTCGAGACGCGCGATACCGCAGGCGTGCTGCGCGGGCATCGCGAACTGATCCATCCGCTGGCCTATCTGCGCGATACGGCGGCGACCAGGGCCGACGCGGCGCTGCGGGATCTGGCGGCCGGCGTGACGGATGCCTCGGATCCGCTGGGCCTGGCGCATCGCCTGTCGGCGGCGGTGTCCGAGGCCATCGCCTATAGGCCGGGGCGGACGGAATTCCACACCACCGCCGCCGAGGCCTTGGCCCAAGGCGAAGGCGTCTGCCAGGACCACGCCCATGCGCTGATCGCGGTGGCCCGGCTGCGCGACCTGCCCGCGCGCTATGTCTCGGGCTATCTGCACAGCACCGCCGGGGGCGAGGCGCATGAGGCCGCCCATGCCTGGGCCGAAATCCATGTCCAGGGTCTGGGCTGGGTCGGTTTCGACCCCGCGAACCGCTGCTGTCCCGACGAACGTTATGTCCGGCTGGGATCGGGGCTGGACGCGCCCGATGCCGCGCCGATCCGGGGCATCGCGGCGGGCCAGGGGATCGAGACGCTGGATGTGGCCGTCAATGTCGAGGAAGTAGAGCGGTTCCAGACCCAAAGCCAGAGCCAGACGCAAAGCTGACAAGAGCGATGGGCTGCCGCCCCCGTCCGCCAGGGCGGACTCCCCCGCGGATATTTGGACCAAGGCAAAAGGACCGATTGCGGCAGCGTGGCGACGCCTCTAGATTGCCCGCGATCATGACGGGGAAGACGCAGCCATGACCTATTGCGTCGGCTTGAAGCTGAATGCCGGACTGGTGCTGCTGTCGGACACGCGCACCAATGCGGGCCTGGACAACATCGCCTGCTATCGCAAGATGTTCTTCTTCGAGGAGCCGGGCGAGCGCGCCATCGTGGTGATGACCGCCGGGTCGCTGTCGGTCACCCAGACCACGCTGGCGCGCCTGAACGAGGCCATCCATGACGAGATGGCGGACGAGACGACCTCGATCATGAAGGCGCAGACGATGTTGCAGGTCGCGACCATCATCGGCGACACGCTGGCGCGCACCCGCCGCGAGATCGCCGAGCAGTGCCGCGACCTGCGCCAGCAGGCTTCGGCCAGCATGATCGTCGCCGGCCAGCGCCAGGGCGGGGACATGCGCATGTACCTGATCTATCCCGAGGGCAACTTCATCGAAGCGACCGAGGACACGCCCTTCCTGCAAATCGGCGAACACAAATACGGCAAGCCGATCCTGGACCGGGTGGTAACCCCCGCGACCAGCCTGACGGACGCGCAGAAGGCCGTGCTGCTGTCGATGGATTCGACGCTGCGGTCGAACCTGTCGGTCGGAATGCCGCTGGATCTGGCGATCATCGAACAGGGCGCCTGCGCGATCACCACCCGCCGCCGTATTCTGGACGGCGATGCCGATTTCGCGCGGATGAGCGCGGCCTGGTCCGCCGCCCTGCGCGACAGCTTCGTCAATATCCAGCTCTGACCGGCGGCGGCATTCCCGCCCGCCCCGGCAACACAGATTTGCCCGCGAAGGCGGTTGAGCCGGAGATGACGCGACGTTAAACGGGTCCACCATCCCCGGAGGAACAGAATGTCCGACAAGACCCCCCGCAGCGCCCGCGTCACGCCCGAGGAGGCCCTGGCCTATCACATGGAGCCGCGTCCGGGGAAATTCGAGGTGGTGGCCTCGACCCCCATGACCACGCAGCGCGACCTGTCGCTGGCCTATTCGCCGGGGGTCGCCGTGCCGGTCCAGGCCATCGCCGACCGGCCCGAGACCGCCTATGACTATACCGTCAAGGGCAACATGGTCGCGGTGATTTCGAACGGCACCGCCATCCTGGGGATGGGAAACCTGGGGGCGCTGGCCTCGAAGCCGGTGATGGAGGGCAAGGCGGTGCTGTTCAAGCGCTTTGCCGACGTGAACGCCATCGACATCGAACTGGACACCGAGGACGCGGACGAATTCATCAACGCCGTGCGCCTGATGGGTCCGACCTTCGGCGGCGTGAACCTGGAAGATATCAAGGCGCCCGAATGCTTCATCATCGAGCAGCGCCTGAAGGAGCTGATGGACATTCCGGTCTTTCACGACGACCAGCACGGCACGGCGGTGATCTGCGCGGCGGGCCTGCTGAACGCGCTGGAGCTGTCGGGCAAGAAGATCGAGGAGGTGAAGATCGTCCTGAACGGCGCGGGCGCCGCCGGGATCGCCTGTCTGGAACTGCTGAAATCCATGGGCGCGCGGCACGAGAACTGCATCATGGCGGACACCAAGGGCGTCATCTACCAGGGCCGGACCGAGGGCATGAACCAGTGGAAATCGGCCCATGCGGTCGTGACCGAGGCCCGCACGCTGGAAGACGCCATGAAGGGCGCCGACGTGTTCCTGGGCGTCTCGGCCAAGGGCGCGGTGACGCAGGACATGGTGGCCTCGATGGCCGACAACCCGGTGATCTTCGCCATGGCCAATCCCGATCCCGAGATCACCCCCGAGGAAGCCCATGCCGTCCGCCCCGACGCCATCGTCGCCACGGGCCGCAGCGACTATCCCAACCAGGTGAACAACGTCCTGGGCTTTCCCTATCTGTTCCGGGGCGCGCTGGACATCCATGCCCGCGCCATCAACGACGAGATGAAGATCGCCTGCGCCGAGGCGCTTGCGAAGCTGGCGCGCGAGGATGTCCCGGACGAAGTCGCCGTGGCTTACGGCCGCAAGCTGCAATTCGGCCGCGACTACATCATCCCGACGCCTTTCGATCCGCGCCTGATCCATGTGGTGCCGCCCGCCGTCGCGCAGGCGGGGATGGAGACCGGCGTGGCCCGCCGCCCGATCATCGACATGGAGGGTTACGTCCAGTCGCTGAAGAACCGCATGGACCCGACCGCCGCCATCCTGCAAGGCATCCACGCCCGCGCCCGCCAGAGCCAGGCCCGCATGATCTTCGCCGAGGGCGACGACCCGCGCGTGCTGCGCGCGGCCGTCGCCTGGCAGCGCGGCGGCATGGGCCAGGCCCTGGTCGTCGGTCGCGAGGCCGATGTGAAGGAAAAGCTGGAGACGGCGGGTCTTGCCGACGCGGTGCGCGAACTGACCGTGGTCAACGCCGCCAATTCGCGGCACCTGGATGCCTATCACGAATTCCTCTATGCGCGCCTGCAACGCAAGGGCGTGGACCGCGAGGACGCGCACAAGCTGGCCAACCGCGACCGCCACGTCTTCGCCGCGCTGATGCTGGCGCATGGGCATGGCGACGGGCTTGTCACCGGCGCGACCCGCAAGAACGCCCCGGTGCTGGCGCAACTGGGAACGGTCTTCGACCTGCGCCCGCAGGACGGCGCGGTGGGCATCACCGCCGTGCTGCACAAGGGCCGCATCGTGATGATCGGCGACACGCTGGTCCATGAATGGCCCGAAGCCGAGGATCTGGCCGACATCGCCACCCGCGGCGCCGCCGTCGCGCGCGGGCTGGGGCTTGAGCCGCGCGTGGCCTTCCTGTCGTTCTCGAACTTCGGCTATCCGGTCAGCGAACGCGCCGTGAAGATGGCCAAGGCGACCGAGGTTCTGGACCGCCGGGGCGCCGATTTCGAATATGAAGGGGAAATGACCGTCGATGTGGCGCTGAACCCGGAATCCATGGCCCGCTATCCTTTCAGCCGCCTGACCGGACCGGCGAATGTCCTGGTGGTGCCCGCGCGCCATTCGGCGTCGATCAGCGTGAAGCTGTTGCAGGAAATGGCGGGGGCGACGGTGATCGGCCCGATCCTGACCGGGGTGCCGCAGGCGATCCAGATCTGTTCCACGACCTCGACCGTGAACGACATCCTGAACATGGCGGCGATCGCGGCGGGGGGCCTGGGCCGGGGCAAGTAAGGGGGCGCTGCCCCCAATCGCCTGCGGCGATTTCCCCCGGGATATTTGAACCAAGGCAAAGAGGAGATGCGTCCTTTGCCTTGGCGGAACCGTCGCGGTCAGTCGGGCTTTCGCGCTGCCGCCAGGCCGAACTGCCGGTGGCGTTCGCGGAAGCGGGCGCGGTCGTCCTGGGAATATTCCTTGATGCAGCGGTGGCAGCAGACGCCATCCTCGTATTCGGGACGCTGGCGGTCCTCGGGCGCCAGCGGGCGGCGGCACGCGTGGCAAAGCCCGTGGCGGCCCGGCCGCAGGCCGTGGGTCAGGCTGACGCGCCGGTCGAAGACGAAGCATTCGCCCCGCCACAGGCTGTCATCCTCGGGCACCTGTTCCAGATATTTCAGGATTCCGCCCTTCAGATGGAACACCTGATCGACCCCTTGAGACAGCAGATAGTTCGTCGATTTCTCGCAGCGGATGCCGCCGGTGCAGAACATCGCCACGCGCTTTCCCGCGAAACGGGCCGCGTTGGCCTGCCACCAGGCGGGAAAGTCGCGGAACGACCGGGTGCCGGGATCGACAGCGCCCGCGAAGGTGCCGATCTCGACCTCGTAATCGTTGCGGGTGTCGATCACGGCCACGTCCGGGGCGCTGATCAGCGCGTTCCAGTCGGTCGGTTCGACGTAATGGCCGACCGAGGCGCGCGGATCGACATCGGGCTGGCCCATCGTCACGATTTCCCGCTTCAGCCGCACCTTCATCTTGCCGAAGGGCATCCGGTCGGTCGGGCTTTCCTTCCACTCCAGATCCGCGCAGCCCGGCAGGGCGCGGATATGGGCCAGCACCGCATCGACGCCCGCCCGCGTTCCGGCGATGGTGCCGTTGATCCCCTCGGGCGCCAGCAGCAGGGTGCCCTTGACGCCCTGGCCGCAAGCCACCTTGGCCAGCGGCGCCCGAAGGGCGGCGGGGTCGGGCATCCTGGTGAAATGATACAGCGCGGCGACGATCAGCATGAGGGCGGCCATAGCCAGCATCCTGCGGCCTTGCAAGCCATTGACCCCGGCCGCGGCAGTTCCTAGGCATGGTCCACCGTGCAGCAAGGGGGATGGGATGGCACGCGCCCTGATCGTCATCGACATGCAGGCCGATTTCTGCCCCGGCGGCGCCCTTGCGGTGACGGGGGGCGATACCATCGTGGGCCCCATCAATGCGCTGATGGCCGGTTTCGACGCGGTGGTGCTGACCCAGGACTGGCATCCCGCCGATCACGCCAGCTTCGCCGCCAACCATCCCGGCGCGGCACCGTTCAGCGTGACGGACATGCCCTATGGGCCGCAGGTGCTGTGGCCCCGCCATTGCGTGATCGGCACGCCGGGCGCCGATTTCCACCCCGGCCTGGATCTGTCCCGCGCCGACCTGGTGATCCGCAAGGGCTTCCGGCCTGCCATCGACAGCTATTCCGCCTTCTTCGAAAACGACCGTCAGACCCCCACCGGCCTGGCCGGATACCTGCGCGACCGGGGGCTTTCCGACCTGTCCTTCGTCGGCCTTGCCCATGATTTCTGCGTCGCCTGGAGCGCGGTCGACGCCGCGAAACTGGGCTTTGCCGCCACCGTGATCGAATCCGCCACCCGCGCCATCGACCTGGACGGCAGCCGCGACCGAGCCCGCGCCGACATGCGCGCCGCCGGCGTCAACCTGGAGTGACCGATGGCCGATATCGCCACCCGCGTCTATAACCACAAATGGAAGATCGACCCGATCGTCCGGTCGCTGATCGACACCGACTTCTACAAGTTGCTGATGTGCCAGTCGATCTTTCGCAACCGGCCCGACACTACGGTCCGTTTCAGCCTGATCAACCGGACCACCCGCATCCGCCTGGCCGACCTGATCGACGAGGGAGAGCTGCGCGAACAGCTGGACCATGTTCGCGGCCTGTCGCTGACGCGGGGCGAATCCACCTGGCTGCGGGGCAACACCTTCTATGGCAAGCGCCAGATGTTCCGCCCCGATTTCATGGAGTTCCTGGAAAACCTGCGCCTGCCCCCCTATCAGCTGGAAAAGCGCGACGGCCAGTACGAACTGACCTTCGAAGGCCGCTGGCCCGAGGTGATGCTGTGGGAAATTCCCGCGCTTGCCATCCTGATGGAATTGCGCTCGCGCGCCGTCCTGACGACGCTGGGCCGGTTCGAATTGCAGGTTCTCTATGCCCGCGCCATGACCCGGCTGTGGGAAAAGATCGAAATCCTGCGTACCCTGCCCGACCTGCGCATCGCCGATTTCGGCACAAGGCGGCGCCACAGCTTCCTGTGGCAGGACTGGGCCGTCCAGGCCATGATCGAGGGCCTGGGGGAACGCTTCACCGGCACCTCGAACTGCCTGATCGCCATGCGCCGCGATATCGAGGCAATCGGCACCAATGCCCATGAACTGCCGATGGTCTATGCCGCGCTTGCCGAAACGGACGAGGATCTGCGGCGCGCCCCCTATGAGGTTCTGGCCGACTGGCACGAGGAGCATGACGGCAACCTGCGCATGATCCTGCCCGACACCTACGGAACCGAAGGCTTCCTGAAAGGCGCGCCCGACTGGCTGGCGGGCTGGACGGGGATCCGCATCGACAGCGGCGATCCGGCGGCGGGCGCGGAAACCGCGATCCGCTGGTGGCAGGACCGGGGCGAGGATCCGCGCCAGAAGCTGGTGATCTTTTCAGACGGGCTGGACGTGAAGAAGATCGTCGAGCTGCACCACCAATTCCATGGCCGGGTCAAGGTCAGCTTCGGCTGGGGCACGCTGCTGACCAACGATTTCCGGGGCCTGGTCGCGGGCGACGGGCTGGCGCCCTTCAGCCTGGTCTGCAAGGCGGTCTCGGCCAACGGCCGCCCGACGGTCAAGCTGTCGGACAATCCCGCCAAGGCGACCGGCCCGGCGGACGAGATCGCCCGCTATCGCCGGGTCTTCGGCGTGGACAACCAGGCGCGGATGGACGTGGTGGTGTAACGCGCCTCCTCAGGCCCCCATCAACCACAGCATCGCCAGGCAGCACAGCCCGCCCAGCAGCGCGGTGATCGGCACCGTCACGACCCAGGCCACGGTGATCGTCGCCACATGGCTGCGGCGGATCAGCTGGCGCCTTTGCCGTTCCTCGGCCGGCAGGGCCGCGCGACGGCGGTCGGCACGGCGGTCCAGCATCTCTCGCACGAAGCCCACGCCGAAGACCCCGCCCACCGCGACATGGGTCGAGGACACCGGCAGCCCCCAGCCCGAGGCGAACAGCACGATCATCGCCGTCGCCAGCGTGATGCAGAAGGCACGGGCCGGATTGAGCCGGGTGATCCCCTCGCCGATGACGCCGACCAGCCGACGCCCGAACAGAAGGGCGCCCAGGGCGATAGCGGTGCCCGCCACGGCCAGCAGCAGCAGCGGGACGGGCAAGGGATCGCGGTGCGGCGGCGACAGGATGACCAGCAGCGGCCCCGCCACGTTGCCCGCATCACCCGCGCCATGGGCAAAGGCCATCATCACGGCCGCGAACAACAGCGGCTGGCGCAGAATCCGCTTCATGCCGGGCCGGTCGCCCCCCGCCTCGGCCAGGATCTGCCCGACGCGGCGGCGCATCAGCAGCATCGCCGCCAGGCCCGCCGCCGCGCCGGGCAGCAGCGCCTGGGGAAGCCGCAGCGACAGGACGGGAACCAGGGTGGCGACATAGGCCGTGAACAGCCCGACCATGGCGCCGATCAGCGGCGGCAGCCAGGCGCGGGCAGCGCGGCTGCGATCCGGCGCCTCGGCCACCTTGATGCGCAGCAGCGCCAGCAGAACCCCGGCCAGGATCGCGGCGGCGATGGGGGTCAGGATCCAGGCCAGCGCCATCATCGCGATGCCGCCCCAGGACACCGCCGCCGACCCGGCCGCCGCCAGCCCGGATCCGGCAATCGCGCCCACGATGGAATGCGAGGTCGAGACCGGCAGGTTCGCCCCCGTCGCGACCGTGATCCAGCCCGCCGCCGCGATCAGCGCGGCCAGCATCACGATCTGCCCGCCCGCGCCGGTCAGCACACGGACGTCCACGATCCCCTCGGCCAGGCGATGCGTGACGACATGGCCTGCCAGCGTCGCGCCCGCGATCTCGGCCGCCGCCACCAGCGCAAGGCCCGGTCCGATGGCGATGGCGCCCGCCCCTACCGCCGGACCAAGCGAGTTGGCGATGTCGTTCGCACCGATCGACAACCCCAGCCAGCCCGCCACGATCAGGCCCGCGCCGACCAGGACCAGGCCGGGTTGCTGGCCCGTGATCCCGAGCGCCAGGAAGATCAGCGATACCGCCAGCAGGATACCCGCGCCCAGCCGCAGGACCGGACGGACGGCATGGAACTGGGCGGATTCCGCGACGGTGATCCGACGCAGATCCCGGTCAAGAACATCGAATTGGCGGTCGGGCGGCCTCATGCCCCGTTGTCAGCCGGGTATCGGCGGCAATGCAAGCAGGATTTCCCGCAGGCCGCGTTCCGCAACCAGGCGTGCGGCGTCGGCCGGGGCGAACCAGCGGCGCTTGCGCTGCTTCGCCTCGGGGAAATCGGCGCGCTGGCGGTCGGCCTCCAGCAGGAAGACGCGAACCTCGATGGGGACGGAAAAGCCCCGATCCTGTTCCTTGTCATAGCGATAGCGGCCCAGTTCGGCGTCCTGCACCCGCCCCTCGACCCCCGCTTCCTCCCAGGCCTCGGTGGCGGCGGCGGCAGGCAGGCTCTTGCCCTCCATCGGCCAGCCCTTCGGAATCACCCAGCGCCCGGTTCCGCGGCTGGTGATCAGGACGACATCGCCGGTCCTGGTGCAGCGGCAGACCGCGCCGACCTGCAAGGCAGGCGGCCGCCGCCCGATCAGCAGGCCCAGCGACTGGCGGATCGCGTTCATTCCCCCTCCTCTACCCTGCCGCGCAGGGCCTTGACTTCCCCCCTGGTGGCCTTGGCCCTCAGACGGCGCTGCTGGCTGCCCCAGGTCGGCTTGGTCGCGACCCTGGGCCGGGCCGCCTCGGTCGCGCGCCGGATCAGGTCGGCCAGCCGGTCGCGCGCGATTTCCCGGTTTCGCGCCTGACTGCGGGTTTCCTGCGACAGGATCACCACCGCGCCGTCGCGCGTCCAGCGCCGCCCCGCCAGCCGTTCCAGTCGGCGCTTGACCGCATCGGACAGGTTGGGCGAGCGCGCGGCTTCGAACCGCAGCTCGACCGCGGTTTCGACCTTGTTGACGTTCTGCCCGCCCGGTCCCTGGGATCTGGTGAACTGTTCGGTCAGCTCCCACTCCTCGATGGTGATGGTGTCTGTGATGTGCAGCATAGCTGCGGAATATGGCACGGAAAGGCTCCGTGACCAGCGCTGTCGATGAATAAAACGAATTGTTTAAGAAATGGTTTCCGTGCCCGTCAGGCGTGCGCCTTCGCTTTCGGGCCAATGGGCGAAGGGCAGGACCGCGCCGTTGCGGCGGCTGTCGCCTACGCGGGCCAGATCGATATCGGCCATCACCCAGCCCGGCTGGTCCATCGGGCCTTCGGCGATGATGCCGGTTTCCGGCCAGAACCCGTCCGGCGGGCCATAGATCGCCGCCCGGCCCCGGTTTTCGTCCAGCGCGGGCATCCAGTCGCAGGCTCCGACGGTGGGCGCCTGGACCACCACGCATTGGCTTTCCAGCGCCCGCGCCATCGCGCCGATCCGCACGCGGGAAAAGCCCGCAACCGTATCCGTGCAGCTTGGCACCAGCAACAGTTCCGCCCCCGCCTGGGCCAGCACCCGGCCCAGCAACGGGAATTCGCTGTCATAGCAGATCAGGACGCCGATCCGGCCCAGGGCCGTGTCGATGACCCGCAGGCCGGGGGCGCCCACCACATCCCAGTCCTCGCGCTCGAACCGGGTCATGATCTGCTTGTCCTGATGGCCGATGACGCCCTGCGGCCCATACAGCACCGCGCGGTTGACCGGGCGCGGGCCGTCGAAGACCGGGCCCGAGGCGCCGAGGATATGGCAGCCATGCCGTGCCGCAAGGTCAACATGCAGCGCCTGGACCTGCGGCCAATGCCGGGCGACCTCGTGCAAGGATGCTTCCAGATCGCCTGCCACCTCCGGCCCGCCCAGGGACGCCAGCTCCATCGCGGCATATTCGGGAAAGACCAGCAGGTCGGCGTCCGCCGCATCCGCGACCCAGCGGGTCAGCTTGGCCCGGTAATCGGCGAAGCTGCCGAACCAGTCGATCGGATAGGCGGCGGCGGCGATTCTCATAGCGGGCGCATCCAGAATTGCAGGGGCTTCTCGGTCTCTGCCGCCTCGCCCAGATCCTTCCACGAAAACCGGGCGATGACGCCAGGCAGCGGCGCATAGCCGCGCTTGCGCCAGAAATCGTCCAGGGGGCGGTAATCGGCGGGCCGGGCCGGATGGTCGGCGGGGCGGATCACGCTGCAAAAGGCGCTGAAGGTCAGGCCCAAGGCGCGGGCATGGGCCTCGCGCGCGTCAAAGAAGGCATGGCCGATGCCCTGGCCGCGATACTCTCGCAACAGCACCGATTCCGCGCAATAGAAGATCTGGTCCAGCGGTTCCGGCCGGTCCTCGAAGGCGGCGGCGAAATCGGCGGCGTGATCGACCATCGGCGCGCCGGTCGCGGCCCCCACCACGCGGACGCCGTCCATCGCCGCCACGACGACCGCACCGGGCGACTGATAGGCGCGCAGGTAATCCTGTTCGTAATCCTGATCCCCGTCATAAAGATAGGGGAAATCGTGGAACACCCGGATCCGCAGACGCGCGACGTCTTCCAGCGCCGCGCCAAGCGCCTCGCCGGTCAGGACGCGCGTCGTGACCGTCATTGGCTGACCTGCCGCGTCCAGTCGGCCAGGTTGTAATAGGTCGTGACCCGCGCGATCCTGCCGTCGCGGATGGTGAAGAACGTCCCGGCGGGCAGGCGATATGTCTGGCCCTTCGCCTCGGGCAGGCCCTCGTCGGTCTTCAGATAGGTGCCGTTCACCACGAATTCCGCTGCCGCGCGGTCGCCCGCCTCATTGGCGAAGATCACCATGTCGGTCAGGCTCTCCTTGTAGCTGTCGGTCATGTGGCGGTTGAAATCCGCGAAAAGCGCCTTGCCCTTGCGGATGCCGCCTTCGTTGACATGGTGCTCTACGTCGTCATGCAGCAGGGCCAGCATCTCGTCCGTGCGGCCGGCGTTGAAGGCCTCATAGTAGGCGGCGATCAGGGTCTTGGCGTCCATCGGCATCCCTCCTTGGTCGGGAACGGTTCTAGCGTCCTTCGCGTTTCGCGTCACCTAGACCAGAAGGACCAGATGCGCCTTGAAATTCCATGGCGTCCTGCTAGCGCTTGGTCTGTTCGAAGTTCAGCAAGGATTTACCCCATGAGCGACAAAGGCAACCTTGGCCATCGCGAGATCACCTGCTTCAAGGCCTATGACGTTCGGGGCGAACTGGGCAAGAATCTGGACGCGGACGTGGCCTATCGGATCGGCCGGGCTTTTGCGCAGGCGCGGGGGGCCAAGCGCGTCGTGGTGGGCCGCGACAGCCGCGAGACCTCGCCCGAACTGGCGGCCGCGCTGATCGAGGGGCTGACCGATGGCGGTGCCGACGTGCTGGATCTGGGCCTGGCGGGAACCGAGGAGGTCTATTTCCACACCGGATTCCACGACACCGATG
This sequence comes from Paracoccus sp. 22332, assembly GCF_052045125.1. Classification (NCBI taxonomy): domain Bacteria; kingdom Pseudomonadati; phylum Pseudomonadota; class Alphaproteobacteria; order Rhodobacterales; family Paracoccaceae; genus Paracoccus; species Paracoccus sp. 22332. The sequence goes on along the minus strand of NZ_JBQEOI010000001.1, from coordinate 338,700 downwards.
GCGGGATCGAGGTCACGGCGTCCCACAACCCGATCAACTACAACGGCATGAAGATCGTCGGGCGCGGATCTGCCCCGCTGGATCCGGCGACCGAACTGCCCCCGATCGTAGAACTGGCGACCAGCGGCGTCTTTGCGCCCGCCGAAAAGGGCAGCGTTACCGATTTCAGCCATGCCCGCGCTGAATATGCCAAGGCGATGGCGGATTTCGTCGATGTCTCGGTCCTGAAGCCGATGAAGATCGTGGTGAATGCCGGCAACGGCACGGCGGGCCCGACGTTCGACGCCATCGCGGCCGAGCTGGAAAAGCGCGGCGCGCCGCTGACCTTCGTGCGGATGCACCATAACGTCGACAGCAGCTTCCCGAACGGCATCCCGAACCCGCTGCTGCCCGAGAACCAGCCCGTCACGGTCGAGAAGGTCAAGGCCGAGGACGCCGATCTGGGCGTCGCCTGGGACGGCGATTTCGACCGCTGCTTCTTCTTCGACGAGAACGGCCGCTTCATCCCCGGCGAATATATCGTCGGCCTGCTGGGCGCGGCCTTCCTTGAGAAAAGCCCCGGCGAAAAGATCGTCCACGACCCCCGCGTGATCATGAATACCAAGGCGATGATCGAGGAGGCGGGCGGCGAGGCGGTGGTCAGCAAGACCGGCCACGCCTTCATCAAGCGCAAGATGCGCGACGTGGGCGCGATCTATGGCGGAGAGATGTCGGCCCACCATTACTTCCGCGACTTCTATTACTGCGACAGCGGCATGATCCCCTGGTTGCTGATGATCGAACTGCTGTCGCGCAAGGGTCAGACGCTGGCCGAGCTGCTGGAAGAACGGATGCGGCTGTACCCGTCCTCGGGCGAAACGAATTATCACATCGACGATCCCGACGCGGCGATCGCCCGACTGATCGCGAAATACGAACCGCAGGCCGAAAGCCGCGACGACCTGGACGGCGTATCGCTGGATTTCGGCACCTGGCGCTTCAACCTGCGCAAGTCGAACACCGAACCCGTGGTGCGGCTGAACCTGGAATCCGACGGCGACGCGGCTTTGGTCCGCGAAAAGCAGGCGGAACTGGCGGCGTTGTTGCAGGCGTAGCCGCTGGGCGCGTCGCGCCCCCCGCTTAGGCCTGCCCCTCCTTCGCTGAAAGGTCCACCGGACCTTTTTCCGGTCGCTCGGAAGCCCGCGGATATTCGGGCGAAGATGAAAACGGGCGGCTAGGGCATCAGGCCGAAGCCGAAGGCGATATAATCGCGCAGGTATGCCGCCTGCGCAGCCTCGGCCAGCCGGGGATCGCGCAGCGCATCCGGGATGAGGGCGGGCGTCACGGCGTCAGGGTCGGCGTCCGACAGTCCGGTCGCGCGCGCCAGATGGCGCAAATCCTCGGCCAGCCGATCTTCGCGGACCAGCATGTCGGGGACCGCGAAGCGGGCGAAGCCTGACAGAACCTCGCTCTGGCTGGCCCAGATCGGCTGGGTCGGCAACGAGGTCTGGCCATTCAGATTGCGGCGCAGGAAACCCAGGAAATCGGCGAAAATGGCGACACGATCGTCTCGGGCCAGCCGCGACAGCGCATCGTCTGGCGGCAGGGACACGCGATGCAAACCACGCAGCACCTCGCGCTCCTCGGGCTTGCCGCGCATCAGCAGGTGATCGAAGGCGTCCCAGGCCCGCAGCAGGGGGTGGCGCAGCAAGGTGAAGCTGCGATGGCCGGGACGGGCGCGTTTCCATTGCCGCAGGCCGGATTGGGTAAAGGCGCCCTGGACCGGGCCAAGCGCCGCCAGCCAATCGCGGATCGCCCGGTCCGGTCCCCCCCGGACCGGCATGAACAGCAGTCCCCGGCCCGCATCGGCGGCCAGGAAGCTGGGCACGGCGGGGCCGCGTCGGGGTTCGAAATGGGGGATGCGATGCAGCCCGAACGGGTCGATGCCGCGCAGGTCGTCCTGCATGGCGTCGAAATTGGTGACCTTCTGCGCCAGTTCCTGCGGGTTTTGCGGCACCTGATCGCGCGCCGGTTCTACCCGCTCCAGATCGGTGCGGCCCAGCCAGTGCAGCAGCCCGGTCATCACCCCGGCATCGCGCAGATCCTCGTAATCCAGATGGAAGGCCGCCTGCCCGGTTGCCTGCAACCGGCCGGTTACATGGCGCCTGAAATCCTCGGCCGCGGACAGCATCCGGCGGAATTCCTCGCCGTCATAGGTGATGCGCGCGGGGATCGGCACCTCGGTTTCGTTCAGCTTCCACTGATTGGTCTCCCATGCCAGGCGGGTCGAGACATAACTGTCCAGCGGATTGCGCGTCAGGATGATCTTGGCGCAGGCCCGGTCCGCGATGACCGGCTCCAGCACGCGGGGGTCGTGGTCGTGGAAATAGCGGAAGCCCGGCAGGTGGCCCGGCTTGTCGGTCAGCCGCGCCAGCAGGGGCAGCGGATCGGCCTCGCGCGCGGCGCGGGTGACGCCCAGCATCTCGTCCTTGTCGGGCCAGCCCATCATATAGGGGTTGAACGCCTCGCCGAAGCAGGTGACGCCCCGCACGGCGTTCAGCGTCGCCTCCAGCAGATTGGACCCGGTGCGCATCCCGGCGAAGATGACGAAGCTGCGAAAGCCCTGGGTCATTCGGCGGCTGTCCTTTCGGTGATCGGCAGATCGGAGGCGGGCAGATCCTCGCCGGTCAGGCGGGGCCGCAGGCCAGAATTGCGCAACCGGCGCAGCATCCCGTCCAGGCCGGTCGGGTCGCGCATCGCGGGCAGCACCGCCACGGGCACGGAATGCGGGTCGATCTGCGACAGGACATCCTGGAGGATCGGCAGGGGATGGCGCAGGAATTCGCCGAGGTCGTGATGATGCAGCCGGGCGCGAACCCACAGCGAATTCAGCACATCTAGCTGTTCCAGCTCGATCCGCTGCAACTGCGCGAAGACCCGGCGCACGTCGTCGAAGGGCATCCCCGAATGCAGCAGCGGCAGCTTCCAGGCGCCGGTCACGACCAGCATATGCGCATTGGGGTCGGTGGCGATGAACCAGTTCAGCGCCTGGTTGTCGCGCGGGCTGAACTGGAACACCTGCGTCCGGTCGGTGATGCGGATCAGCGAGGTCAGGAAGCCCTGCGGATCGCGGTCGCGGATCCGCGGATCGGCCGAGATCGCCCCCGGCCCGATGCGCGGGCGGCCCGCGAATTCGACGCCATCGGGTCCGAACAGGTGGCCGTGGACATCGCAGGACAGGTGCCCGCGCAGCCAGCCCTCGAAATCCGGGAAGATGTCGGTCAGCCCCTGGATGACCGCATAGGGGGCCGAGGTCTTGCCGTTTTCGGCGTCCTTGCGGGGAAAGCGGCTTTGCATGTACAGCCCCGGCCGCCCCAGGACGCGGCGGCGCACCGTCTGGTCGATGATCCGCGACATTCGCGCCGGTTGCGGCGGATCGACCTGCGGCTGGCCGTCGACCGGCAGCGGAAAATGCGACAGCAGCCGCGACGCCCCCGGCCAGATCTTGCGGGCGACGAAACAGCGCGAATCGGCCAGCATGTCGATATGGTCGTCATACAGAAGATAGGGCCGCCCGGTATGGTCGAATTTGGCCATGGTCAGCGACCCGCTTTCCACTTGGGCCGAATGGCGGCGCACCAGCGTCTGGAAATAGCTTTCGTCCGGGATCCAGGTGAAGCGGAAGAAGCGGTCGAATTCTGCGCGTCGCGGATCCTCCAGGATGGCGCGCAGGGTCCGCGCGGTCAGGCACCACCACTGCGACCCCAGATGCGGCGACAGCCCAGAGGGCATCCGGCGGCAGATCCCGCGCCGGCGCTGCCAGGCGACGAAGCGGTCGAACAGCCAGCGGCGGCGCTTCCAGTCGAAGGGGAAGAACAGGGTGAAGCGTTCCTGGCTCAGGCCGCCGACGGTCCAGCCGACATCCCGGCTGCTGACGCTTTCGATATGGTCGCGGTCGGGATCGGCGGCCAGATAGGCGGTCAGTTCGGCAATGGGCCGCAGCGGCAGGCAGGCGCCCGAGGCCAGATAGACATGGGTCGTGTCGGGAAAGCGCGCCAGCAGGTCCGTCGCCGCGTCCTGGGTGGCCCGCACCAGGCTGAAGCGGCCCCAGGAACAGCGGTTGCGGCGGGCGACGAAGATGATGTCGCCGCACTCGGCCAAAGCCCTCCGCAGTCCCCCCAGCCGCGCGGCCGAGACCTTGGCATCGACATGGACCGCCACCCGGGCGCCGCCATCCGCCCAGATGCGCGCCAGCCGCGCGACCAGGTCCAGATCGCCATGGCACAGCACCACCACCCCCAGGCGCACCGCCGCCGTCATGCCCAGCTCCCGCGAGAGATCAGGCCCAAATCCTCCAGCTGCCGCCAGTCGCGGTATTCGCGCGATTCGCTGCACCACAGGTCTACGCCCCGATGCAGGCCGTCGTGATAGGCGCGGTATTCCCGGCTGTCGCCGTAATGCTGCCGCCGATCAAGTTCCTCGGCCGACTTGGCGGCGAAGCTGGACAGGAACTTGGCGTGCAGCAGACAGCCCGAGATCAGCTCGCCCCCGTCCTCGTCATAGACCAGGTTCAGGCCGCGCGGCAGCAGCATGTGGGTCGAACTGACATAGGCATAGCGCGCGTCCCATTTCACCAGCGGGATCTTGTTCAGCGCCGGGCTGGCCAGCGGGTCATGGGAAAAGAACGCCCGCCTGCGCGGCCCGCCCTGGATCCACAGGTTGCCGAAATAGCCGTTCTTCTGGATCGAATAATTGGCCGGATCGAACCAGCGGGCGACCGCGAAGGGATCCTGGCCTTGGGCGCAGAAGGCATCCTCGATCGGGCCCTTGGGATACATGTCCAGCAGCATCGCCGGAAAGGACCGCCGCCCGGACGCCTCCAGCCAGCTTGTCAGGGCCGTCAGCGGACGCTGATCCATATGCGGATAGACCAGGAATTCGTCGGGATCGACCGTCAGACACCAGTGCCCCCGGCCATGGCGCCGCAGCAGCGCGTTCATCCAGTCCATGCCGAATCGCGCGGCCTTGTAGCTGGCATCGGTCCACCACAGCGACACGTCGGGCTGGGCGCGCAGGTAATCGGCGCCGCCGTCGCTGCTGTCGTTGTCCACCATCAGGAAGTGGCGGACCCCCAGCCCACGATAATAATCCAGGAACCAGGGCAGACGCGCGCGCTCGTCGCGCAGGGTGACAAGGCACAGAATGTCGCCTGGCCCGATCCGGCGGGTGCGGTCCGACAGCGCGCGCAGGGCTCCGCCGCCCAGGATGCCGCGCGCGATCAGGCGCTGGCGTTCCGCACGGCGGCGCAGGCGGCTGACCAGGGGATGCCCGCCTAGGCCCCGCATCGCCACCCCTGCCGATCCCCACCCTGACGCCTGCCTGTCATGATGTCCGAATGCGTCGAATACACGCATTTGGCAAGAGCGTTGATCGCCCCTTCAACCGTCGGACGACAGCCATGCTCCTCGGCCCATCAGCCGCAGGTCAAGCAACTGCCGCCAGCCGGAATATCGGACGGATCCGCCATGCCACAGGACCGGCGCCGCCGCGACGGCGCGATGATAGGGGCGATAGCCGTCCGGATCGACGAAATACTGCCGCCGGACCAGCTCCTCGGCGGCGCGGGCGGCGCTGTCGGGCAGGAACTTGCCATGCAGCAGCACCCCGGACAGGCGCGGATCGCCGGGGCCGTCATATTGGTCGTTCAGCCGGGGCGGCAGCAGCGAGTGAGTCGAGTTGACATAGACATAGCGCCGGTTCCACCGCACCAGAGGCAGCTTGTTCAGCGTCGGTCCCCGGTCCGGCTCGCCGGGAAAGAACACCCGTTCGCGGACCCCGCCATGCAGGATGCGGTTGCGCCTGGGCGACATCACGCGGCAGCGATAGGGGGCGGGATCGAACCAGGGCAGTCGGTCGGCCAGAGGCGCCTGCGGTCCGGCCTCGGCCCGGTCCAGCGGGCCGCGCGGATACAGATCCAGCATCATCGCCCCCATCGCCGGGCGGCGGGCGGCGTCCAGGTGCGCGGCCAGGTGCGGCAGCGGGCGGCGGTCCCAATCGGGATAGATCAGCAACTCGTCTGCATCGACGGTCAGGCACCAATGGCCGTGGCCGTGCCTGAACAGCAGCGCGCCCAGCCAGTCCATCCCGAACCGCGCCGCGCGATAGCTGCCGGGCGCCTGCCACAGCGACACGTCGGGCTGGTCGCGCAGCAGGCGGTCGCTGCCATCGGTGCTGGCATTGTCGACGATCAGGAAATGCGCGACGCCCAGCCTGCGGTAATGATGCAGGAATTCGGGCAGGCGCAGGGTTTCGTTGCGGATAGCCGCGAAACACAGGATGTCGCCGGGGCGGATCGCCGNCCGCAGTGCGATCCGCCAAGGGGATCAGGTCACGGCCCGCGCGCAGGCAGCGCCACAGCAGCGCGCGTCGTTTCCAGCGCAGGCGCCAGGCCGACCAGGCGCGCCGCAGGGCTGGCGGGCCGCCGGTCACGCCTGGTAAGAGCCGTTCTGATGCCAGCGCCAGGCATCCGCGATCATCTGCTTCATGGTGGACCGATGCGGCTGCCAGCCCAGTTCCGCCTTGGCGCGAGTGCTGCCGCAGACCAGCTTGACGGCATCGCCGCCCCGGCGCGGGCCGTCCACCATCGGCACCGGGCGGTTGGTGACATGGCGGGTCGCGTCCACGACCTCGCGGACCGAGAAACCGTCGCCGGTGCCCAGGCAGAAGACCCGGCTGGCCTTGCCCGCGCGCAGCCATTCCAGGCCCCGGACATGCGCATCGACCAGATCCATCACATGCACATAGTCGCGGATGCAGGTGCCGTCCGGCGTCGGATAGTCGGTGCCATGCACCGTCAGCGCCGCGCGCTTGCCGTCGACCGCATCCAGGATCAGCGGGATCAGATGGGTTTCGGGGCGGTGATGTTCGCCCACCTCTCCGTCGGGATCGGCGCCCGCGACGTTGAAATACCGAAAGATCACCGAGCGCAGCCCGTGGGACGCGCCGAAATCGGCCAGCATGTCCTCGATCGCGCGCTTGCTGGCGCCATAGGCGTTCAAGGGCGCCTGGGGGGTATCTTCGTCCAGAACCTCTCCGTCGCTGTCGCCATAGGTCGCGCAGGTGGAACTGAAGACGACATCCAGGCAGCCCGCGTCGATGGCGGCCTCGATCAGGTTCAGCGATCCGCTGACATTGTTGCGCCAGTACTTGCCGGGTTCGGCCATCGCCTCGCCCACCTGGCTGAGGGCGGCGAAATGCAGGACGGCGGCGGGGCGATGTTCGGCGAAGGCCGCGTCAAGCGCCGCCCGGTCCAGCAGGTCGGCCTGCACGAAGGGTCCGAACTTCACCGCATCGCGCCAGCCGGTCGACAGATTGTCCAGCGTGACGGGCAGATAGCCCGCCGCAGCCAGGGCCTTGCAGGCGTGCGAGCCGATATAGCCCGCGCCCCCCGTCACCAATACCGTTCGCGACATGCGTTTATTCGGCCGCCCGGCGCATCGACATGATGTCGTGCAGGTATTCGGCGAATTCTTCCTTCAGTTCGTCGCGCTCGAGCCCGAAGGCGACGGTCGCTTGCAGGAAACCGGCCTTCGATCCGCAGTCGAAACGCTGGCCCCGGAAGCGCAGGCCGAACACGTCGCGGCCTGCCGCGATGTCGTCGGCGATGGCGTCGGTCAGCTGGATTTCCCCGCCCGACCCAGCCTTCAGCTTGTTGAGGTTCTGCATCACCGTCGGCGCCAGGATATAGCGGCCGATCACCGCCAGGTTCGACGGCGCAGTGCCCAGCGGGGGCTTTTCGACCATGCCGCGCGCCCTGACGATGGCGCCCATATCCTCGGCCACGTCCAGGACGCCGTAGGCCTGGGCCTTTTCGGGCGCGACCTCCATCGTGGCGACCATGCTGCCGCCGGTCTCGCCATAGGCCTCGATCATCTGTTGCAGGCAGGGGGGTTCGCCCATGATCACGTCGTCGGTCAGAACCACCGCGAAGGGTTCGTCATCGGCCAGCAGGCGGCGCGCGCACCAGACCGCGTGGCCCAGGCCCAAGGCCTTGTGCTGGCGGATATAGGCGATGGCGCCCGATTCCATGTTGGTGCCGCGCAGGGTTTCCAGAAGCTCGGTCTTGCCGGATTTCTTCAGGCTGCTTTCCAGTTCGTGCGCGTGGTCGAAGTAATCCTCCAGCGCGCCCTTGCCGCGAGAGGTGACGAAGATGAATTCGGTGATGCCGGCGGCCCGCGCCTCGTCGATCGCGTATTGGATCAGGGGCCGGTCGACCAGGGTCATGATCTCTTTCGGGATGCTTTTCGTGGCGGGAAGGAAGCGTGTCCCCAGACCAGCCACGGGGAAGATGGCCTTGGTAACTTTACGAGTCATCGTGCTGACACCTTTTTCGATCTTTCGCGGCGGACAATGGCCCGACACAGCTTAACGCTAAGTCATCCACAAACGCTGCATCTGCAAGCCGCATCATAACGGCGTCGGCAACTTGGCGCCAATGCAATCGCAGAAAAGCGCGTCGGATTTACAACGAATGCTGCCGATTTCCGAAAAGCAGGGGCTTTCAGTCCAGATTCATCGCCCGCATCATCTCCTCCAGCCGCGGCACGTCCTGGGGATTGTTCAACTCCCAGAATTGGCGGCCCCGCGATTCGACCTCGACGCAGAGGATCCGGCGGCCGCGTTCCAGGAACCGCAGCTGCTCCAGCCCCTCCAGCCTTTCCAGCGGGCCTTCGTCCCAGGTCGCGTATTCGGCAAGGGCTGCGGGGCGATAGGCATAGACGCCCACATGGTGAAAGACCGGGCTGGGATCGTCGTCGCCGAACGGACCCGCCGCGAAGGGGATCACTTCCTTCGAGAAATACAGCGCCTGCCGGTCATGGCCAAAGACCGCCGTGGTCCCGCCCACCCGGCCCGCATGGCGGTCGGCGATCAGGTCCGCGCGCATCCGCCCGGTGCAGCGCAGGACCGGGGTCGCTACGTCCGATTGCGGATCGGCGCGCAGACCCGCCACCAGATCCTCGACGAACCAGGCGGGGGTCAGGGGCGCGTCGCCTTGCAGGTTGACCACGATCTCGGGCGTCAGGCCCAGGTTGGCCACGGCTTCGGCGCAGCGTTCGGTGCCGTTGCGGCAGGTCGTGGCGGTCATCACCACCTGCGCGCCGAAGCCCTGCGCATGGTCGCGGATTCGGTCGTCGTCGGTGGCGACCACCACCCGGTCGACGCCCGTCACCGCCATGGCTGCGTCCCAGCTGCGCCGGATCAGGCTGCGCGCCTGACCCGACGCGCCGCGCAGATCGACCAGCGGCTTGCCCGGATAGCGGGTCGAAGCATGGCGCGCGGGAATGACGATCAGGACCGACATCAGGCTTTCACCAGCAACACGCCTGGGGCGAAGGCGATGAAGAACGGGTTCTCGAACCCCGGCTTGCCATAGGCCAGCGGCGTGTGGTCGTCGAAGCGCACCACCTCTCCGCCCGCGCCGCGCAGCACCGCATCGCCCGCCGCCGTGTCCCATTCCATCGTGCGGCCCAGGCGCGGATACAGATCCGCCTCGCCGGTCGCCACCAGGCAGAATTTCAGCGAGGATCCCGCACTGGTCATGTCGCGCACCGCATATCTGGCGATGTAATCGTCGGTCGCCGCGTCGCGATGCGACTTCGAGGCCACCACCATCAGCCCGCGATTGTCCGGGATCGGGTTCACGCCGATGGGCACGACCTGGCCCGGCTCGTCCCCGAACGGCCCCGTCTCCTCGACCGAGCGGCCGTCGGCGGTGGTATAGAACAGCCGACCCCTGGCGGGGGCATAGACGACGCCCAGCCGCGGCACGCCGTTTTCGACATAGGCGATGTTGACGGTGAAATCGCCGCGCCGCTGCACGAATTCCTTGGTCCCGTCCAGCGGATCGACGATCAGGAAGGTCTGCGCCGTCCGGGCATGGCTGGCGGCCTGTTCTTCGGTGATCAGGGGGATGTCGGGAAAGGCCTGGGATAGCCCGGCCGAGATCAGCGCATCGGCGGCCTCGTCTGCGGCGGTGACGGGCGAATCGTCGGATTTGGCGCGAACGTCGAAATCCTCGGCCTGATAGATCTCCATGATCCGGACCCCGGCCTGCAACGCCAGGCGCCGCATCTGTGCGATCAGTCGTTCCAATTCCATCTTCTTTCCTTCCCGCACGGCCCGCCTGGCGCGGTCCCGCCGATTGTGACGGGCACCAATCCCCCTTATGATCGCGGCCGACGGCTTGGGCAAGCGCCCCAAGGTCGCAGGCAAGGCGCGGCGCGGGCTTTGTTCAACCAGCGGAAGACCAGAACGATCGTCCAGGCCGCCGGCGCCACGCTGGGCCTGATCTATCACCAGACCGTCTACAACCTGCGCAACGACCATCGCAACGCGGTGGTGGGGCTGCTGCTGACGATCCTGCAATCGGCGATCTTCATGATGGCCTTCCTGCTGATCTATCTGGTCATGGGGGTGCGCAACTCGCCCATCCGGGGCGATTTCATGCTGTACCTGATGTCGGGCATCTTCATGTTCATGGTCCATGTCCAGACATCGGGCGCGGTGGCGGGCAGCCATTCGGTCTCGGGCGGGCTGACCAAGCACGAACCGCTGAATCCTGCGGTCCTGATCGCCTCGGCCGCGCTGGCGGTGCTGTATCGCCAGACGATCAGCTGCATCGCGATCCTGTGGCTGTATCAAGTCCTGGTCGCGCCCATCCATGTCGACTTCTGGCCCGGAAGCCTGGGGATGTATCTGCTGGCCTGGTTCTCGGGCGGGTGCATCGGCCTGATCTTCCTGGGCGTCCGGCCCTGGTCGCCGCGCGGATCGCGGCTGGTCACCACGGCCTATCAGCGCATCAACATGTTCGCCTCGGGCAAGATGTTCGTGGGCAACGTGGTTCCCAACGCGCTGCTGCCCTGGTTCATCTGGAACCCGCTGTTCCACATCATCGACCAGCAACGGGGGTTTCTGTTCATCAATTATACCCCCCTGAAAACCGATCCGCTTTATGCGCTGTGGTTTTCGCTGGCGGCGATGATGGTGGGGCTGCTGATCAACTTCACCACCCGCAAATACGAATCCCTCAGCTGGACGGCGGCCGATTGATCGCGCGCAAAATGCCCGCATCGGGCGCTTGCGGGGCTTGAAACCATCCCTATATACACCCCCGAAGCGTCCGGGTTCCCGGACTTGGAACCGCATTTGGGATCGGGCCTCGGGGGCCATAACGGACCTGAAGCCCTCTGGAATCGCCGCAAGAAGGAAACAAGCATGTCAAAAGTCATCGGCATCGACCTCGGCACCACCAACAGCTGCGTCGCGATCATGGACGGCAGCCAGCCCAAGGTCATCGAGAACAGCGAAGGCGCCCGCACCACGCCGTCCATCGTGGGCTTCACGGATGGCGAACGCCTGGTCGGCCAGCCCGCCAAGCGCCAGGCCGTCACGAACCCCACCAACACCGTCTTTGCCGTGAAACGCCTGATCGGCCGCCGCATCGGCGACGAGGCCGTGGAAAAGGACCGCAAGCTGGTTCCCTATGCCATCGTCGACGGCGGCAACGGCGACGCCTGGGTCGAGGTGAAGGGCGAGAAATATTCCCCCGCGCAGGTCAGCGCGATGATCCTTCAGAAGATGAAGGAAACCGCGGAAAGCTATCTGGGAGAGCCGGTGACGCAGGCCGTCATCACGGTCCCCGCCTATTTCAACGACGCCCAGCGTCAGGCCACCAAGGACGCGGGCAAGATCGCGGGCCTGGAAGTCCTGCGCATCATCAACGAACCGACCGCGGCCGCGCTGGCCTACGGGTTGGACAAGAAGGACAGCAAGACCATCGCCGTCTATGACCTTGGCGGCGGCACCTTCGACATCACCATCCTGGAAATCGACGACGGCTTGTTCGAGGTGAAGTCCACGAACGGCGACACGTTCCTGGGCGGCGAAGACTTCGACATGCGGATCGTCAATTACCTGGCGGACGAGTTCAAGAAGGAACACGGCGTCGATCTGACCAAGGACAAGATGGCCCTTCAGCGCCTGAAGGAAGCCGCCGAAAAGGCCAAGATCGAACTGTCCTCGTCCTCGCAGACCGAGATCAACCAGCCGTTCATCAGCATGGACAAGAACAGCGGCACGCCGCTGCACCTGGTCATCAAGCTGACCCGCGCCAAGCTGGAAAGCCTGGTGGGCGACCTGATCAAGCGCACCATGAAGCCGGTCGCCGACGCCATCAAGGACGCGGGCGTGTCGAAATCCGACATCGACGAGATCGTCCTGGTCGGCGGCATGACCCGGATGCCCAAGGTGATCGAGGCCGTGACCGAGTTCTTCGGCAAGGAACCCCACAAGGGCGTCAACCCCGATGAGGTCGTGGCCCTGGGGGCCGCCATTCAGGCGGGCGTTCTGCAAGGCGACGTGAAGGACGTGGTCCTGCTGGACGTGACGCCGCTGTCGCTGGGGATCGAGACCCTGGGCGGCGTGTTCACCCGGCTGATCGACCGCAACACCACGATCCCGACCAAGAAGTCGCAGATCTTCTCGACCGCGGAAGACAACCAGAACGCGGTGACGATCCGGGTGTTCCAGGGCGAACGCGAGATGGCGGCCGACAACAAGCTGCTGGGCCAGTTCAACCTGGAAGACATCCCGCCCGCGCCGCGCGGCCTGCCGCAGATCGAGGTGACCTTCGACATCGACGCCAACGGCATCGTCTCGGTTTCGGCCAAGGACAAGGGCACCGGCAAGACCCAGAACATCACCATCCAGGCCTCGGGCGGTCTGACCGACGAGGATATCGAGCGGATGGTGAAGGACGCCGAAGCCAATGCCGAGGCCGACAAGTCCCGCCGCGAGCTGGTCGAAGCGCGCAACCAGGCCGAAAGCCTGATCCATTCGACCAAGAAGTCGCTGGAAGATCACGGCGACAAGGTGGACAGCTCGACCGTCGAGGCGATCGAACTGGCGGTCGGCGCGCTGGAGGAATCGCTGAAATCGGACGACGCGGGCAAGATCCGCGGCGGCATCCAGAACGTGATGGACGCGTCGATGAAGCTGGGCGAGGCGATCTACAAGTCGCAGCAGTCCGCCTCTGACGGCGGCGACGATGAGGGCGACCAGCCCCGCAACGTCGACGACGACATCGTGGACGCCGATTTCGAGGATCTCGGCGAAGACAAGAAGCGCGGCTGATCCGGGCCGCACCCTCTCGGGCCGGTCCGCCGAATGACGCGGGCCGGCCCTTTCGTTGGGGAACCAGACAGGACGAAACATGGCCAAGCGCTGCTACTACGAGGTTCTGGGCGTAACGCGCGGGGCCTCGGCCGAGGAAATCAAGAAAGCCTATCGCCAGAAGGCGAAGGAACTGCATCCCGACCGCAACAAGGACAATCCCCAGGCCGAAGCCCGCTTCAAGGAAGCGAACGAGGCCTATGATTGCCTGAAGGACGACCAGAAGAAGGCGGCCTATGATCGGTTCGGCCATGCAGCCTTCGAAGGCGGCGGCGGCGGTTTCGGCGGGCGTGGCGCGCATCCGGGCGATTTCGGCACGGCCTTCGCCGATGTGTTCGAGGATCTGTTCGGCGACATGATGGGTCGCCGGGGCGGCGGCGGCCGGACCCGCGCGCAACGCGGCCAGGATCTGCGCTATAACCTGCGGGTCAGCCTGGAAGAGGCCTATACCGGCCTCAAGAAATCGATCACCGTTCCCGGCTCGATCGCCTGCGACGAATGCGCGGGCACCGGGGCCGAGGGCGCGACCCAGCCCGCCACCTGCCCGACCTGCGCGGGCATGGGCAAGGTCCGGGCGCAACAGGGCTTTTTCACCGTCGAACGCACCTGCCCGACCTGCGGCGGTCAGGGCCAGATCGTCAAGAATCCCTGCCAGGCCTGCCACGGTGCGGGCCGCATCGAACGCGAACGCACCCTGTCCGTGAACATCCCCGCGGGCGTCGAGACCGGCACCCGCATCCGCCTTGCCGGTGAAGGCGAGGCCGGGCTGCGTGGCGGTCCTGCGGGCGATCTCTATATCTTCATCGAGGTTCAGGACCACCCGATCTTCCTGCGCGACGGCAAGATCCTGGCCTGTCAGGTGCCCGTCAGCATGGCCACCGCCGCCCTGGGCGGCGAGGTCGAGGTGCCCACCATCGACGGCGGCCGCGCCCGCGTGAAGGTTCCGGCGGGCAGCCAGTCCGGCCGCCAGATGCGCCTGCGCGGCAAGGGGATGCCGCCGCTGCGCCACGGCCCCAGCGCCTCGGGCGAACCGGGTGACATGCTGATCGAACTGACCGTGGAAACGCCCGTGAACCTGACCGCCCGGCAGCGCGAACTGCTGCGCGAATTCGAGGCCGAGCAGGCCGACAACAGCCCCCAGTCTGACAGTTTCTTCAACAAGGTCAAAAGCTTCTGGGACGGCATGACGCGCTGATGCGGCGTTAACCTTTTCTTCACCGGCACGGGTCCATGCTGGCGCCATGGACCCGAATCGCACCTTTGGCGAAATGCCCCTGCCGCTGTTTGCGCCGGCCCCGGACGAGGCGCCGCCGCTGCCGCTGCCCCAGGGCAAGGCGCCGTCCTATCTGGCCGATCACCGCGCCCGACTGCGCGACCGCTTCATGACCGGCGGCGCGGCGGCCATGCCCGATTACGAATTGCTGGAACTGGTGCTGTTCCGCGCCATCCCCCGCCAGGACGTGAAGCCCCTGGCCCGCCGGCTGATCGAAACCTTCGGCGACTTCAACCGCGTGCTGACCGCCCCCACCGCCCGTCTGGACCAGGTCGAGGGCGTCGGCCCCGCCGTGGTCACCGAACTCAAGATCGTCGAGGCCGCGGCGCAGCGCATGGCCCGCGCCCGCGTCATGCACCGCCCCGTCCTGTCCGGCTGGGACGCGCTGCTGGATTACTGCCACACCGCCATGGCGCATCGCGAGATCGAGCAGTTTCGCGTCCTCTATCTCGACCGCAAGAACGTGCTGATCGCGGACGAGGAACAGGCGCGCGGCACCGTCGATCACGTCCCCGTCTACCCGCGCGAGATCATCCGCCGCGCCCTGGAACTGAACGCCTCGGCGCTGATCCTGGTTCACAACCACCCCTCGGGCGATCCCACCCCGTCGGACGCCGACATCACCATGACCGCCCGTATCGCCCAGGCCGCCGACAGCATGGGAATCACCATCCACGACCACCTGATCATCGGCAAGTCGCGCGAACTGTCCTTCCGCAGCCAGGGCCTGCTTTAGGTTTCTTCTTTGCGAAAATACCTTGGGGGGTGAAGGCCGCGCCAGCGGCCGAGGGGGCTGAAAGCCCCCTGCGCACCCCGGCCCTGCGACGAAATGCCCGCGACAATTTTCCAACAGCGGCAGGGGAATGGACCGGCGGCGCGGGGCTTACCCGCTGGACTGACGCAGAATTGAAGGCTAGAACCGCGGGCGCGAAGGCTGCGACGATGCGCGGCCCGGATTGTCGTATCGGCCGGTCCCCGGCCCGAATTGGAGAATGACCCGTGTCCCACGCAGACGAACACGTAGGCACCCGGAGGGATTTCCTCTATTATGCCACGGCGGGCGCAGGCACGGTGGCTGCCGGAGCCGCCGCCTGGACGCTTGTGAACCAGATGAACCCCTCGGCCGATGTCCAGGCGCTCGCCTCGATCCAGGTCGATGTCAGCGGCGTCGCCGAAGGCACGCAGCTGACCGTCAAATGGCTGGGCAAGCCCGTGTTCATCCGCCGCCGCACCCCGGCCGAGATCGAGGCGGGCCGCGCCGTGGACCTGAACGACCTGATCGACCAGAACGCGGAAAACGCCAACAAGCCGGGCGAACCCGCGACCGACCAGAACCGCACCCTGGACGAGGCCGGGGAATGGCTGGTCCAGATCGGCGTCTGCACGCATCTGGGCTGCGTTCCCATCGGCGACGGCGCCGGCGATTTCGGCGGCTGGTTCTGCCCCTGCCACGGCTCGCATTACGACACCGCCGGGCGCATCCGGCGCGGGCCCGCGCCGCAGAACCTGCATATCCCCGTCGCTGAATTCATCAGCGACACCACCATCCAGCTGGGCTGAGGAGGGCTTCGCATGGCCGGAATTCCGCACGACCATTACGAGCCGAAGACAGGCTTCGAGAAATGGCTCCACCGCCGCCTGCCGATCGTCAGCCTGGTCTATGACACGCTGATGATCCCCACCCCCAAGAACCTGAACTGGTGGTGGATCTGGGGCATCGTCCTGGCCTTCTGCCTGGTCCTGCAGATCGTCACCGGCATCGTGCTGGTGATGCATTACACGCCGCATGTCGACCTAGCCTTCGCCTCGGTCGAACATATCATGCGCAACGTGAACGGCGGCTACATGCTGCGCTATCTGCATGCGAACGGCGCCTCGCTGTTCTTCGCGGCCGTCTATATCCACATCTTCCGCGGCCTCTACTACGGCAGCTACAAGGCCCCGCGCGAGGTGACCTGGATCGTGGGGATGCTGATCTATCTGTGCATGATGGGCACCGCCTTCATGGGCTATGTGCTGCCTTGGGGCCAGATGTCCTTCTGGGGCGCGACCGTCATCACCGGCCTGTTCGGCGCCATTCCCGGCATCGGCGGCGCCATCCAGCAATGGCTGCTGGGCGGACCGGCCGTGGACAACGCCACGCTGAACCGCTTCTTCTCGCTGCACTATCTGCTGCCCTTCGTGATCGCGGCCCTGGTCGCCGTGCATATCTGGGCCTTCCACACCACCGGCAACAACAACCCCACCGGGGTCGAGGTGCGCCGGACCAGCAAGGAAGAGGCGCAGAAGGACACCCTGCCGTTCTGGCCCTATTTCGTGATGAAGGACCTGTTCGCCCTGGGCGTGGTGCTGATCGTGTTCTTCGCGGTCGTGGGCTTCATGCCGAACTATCTGGGCCACCCCGACAACTATATCGAGGCGAACCCGCTGGCGACGCCCGCCCATATCGTGCCGGAATGGTACTTCCTGCCCTTCTACGCCATCCTGCGCGCCTTCACGGCGGATGTCTGGATCGTGCAGATCGTCCAGTTCCTGTCCTTCGGCATCATCGACGCCAAGTTCTTCGGCGTGCTGGCGATGTTCGGCGCGATCTTGGTCATGGCGCTGGTGCCCTGGCTGGACACCTCGCGCGTGCGCTCGGGCCGCTATCGGCCGCAGTTCAAGTGGTGGTTCTGGCTGCTGGCCTTCGACTTCATGCTGCTGATGTGGTGCGGCGCGATGCCGGCCGAGGAACCCTATGCCTCGATCTCGCTGGTCGCCTCGGCCTATTGGTTCGCCTATTTCCTGATCATCCTGCCCCTGCTGGGCGTGATCGAGAAGCCCGAGCCGATGCCCGCCACGATCGAGGAAGACTACCTTGCGCATTACGATTCGCCCACGCGCATGGCCGAGTAAGGAGAGCCAGACAATGACCCTGAGAACCAAGACGCTCTCGGCTGTTGCGGTGCTGGCGATCTCTGCGGGGGGCTATGCCCTTGCGCAGGACGCGGCCACGCCCGCCCCGGTCCAGCAACCGACCGGGACGCAGCAGTCGTCCGAACCCTCCGCGATCCCTGCCCCCGCCGGGCAGGATGCGGCCCAAGCGCCCGCCGCGCCGGCGGAAGCCGGATCCGGGCAGTCCCCGACCGGGGAAACCGCGACCGCCCCCACGCAGTCGTCCGAGCCGACATCGACTCCGGCCCCGGCCGAGCAGACCCCGATGGAGGCGCCCGCCGCGCCGTCGGCCACCGCCGACACCGCAGCCGAGCCTGCCGAAGCGGCCCCCGCTGCGGAGGAACCCGCAGCTGAAGCCCCCGCCGCCGACGCAGCTCCGGCCGAAGAGCCTGCCGCCGAAACCGCCGCGCCGGAGGCCGCCGGTGAACCCGCCGCGGATGCCGTTCAGGTGACCGAGGGCGAGGAGGCCGCCGTTCCCGCCGAAACCACCGGCACCGTGGTGGCCGAGGAAGGCCATGACGACATCGAAGGCGCGGCCGGGGAAGAACACGCCGCCGCCAGCCACGGCGCCCCGCATATCGAGGACATCTCGTTCAGCTTTGAAGGGCCATTCGGGAAATACGACCAGTTCCAGCTTCAGCGCGGCTTGCAGGTCTATACCGAGGTCTGCGCGGCCTGCCACGGCATGAAGTTCGTGCCGATCCGCACGCTGCATGACGACGGCGGTCCCGGCCTGCCGGAAGATCAGGTCCGTGCCTATGCAGCGAACCTGACGCCGATCCTGGATCCCGAAACCGGAGAGGAGCGTCCGCGCCTGCCGACCGACCATTTCCCGACCGTGTCGGGCGATGGCATGGGCCCGGATCTGTCGCTGATGGCCAAGGCCCGCGCGGGCTTCCATGGTCCGCAGGGCACCGGCATCAACCAGTTCCTGCGCGGCATCGGCGGACCGGAATACATCCACGCCATCCTCACCAGCTATACCGGCGAGGAAGTGGAACAGGCCGGCAGCGTCTTCTATCAGAACACCGCCTTCGCCAGCGGCAACATCGCCATGCCGCCGCCGCTGTCGGACGACCTGGTGACCTACGAGGACGGCACTCCCGCGACGGTCGACCAGATGGCCCGCGACGTGTCGGCCTTCCTGATGTGGACCGCCGAACCCAAGCTGACCGACCGCAAGCAGGTCGGCCTGGTGTCGGTGCTGTTCCTGATCGTGCTGACCTCGCTGCTGTATCTGACCAACAAGCGGCTGTGGGCGCCCCACAAGGGCAAGCTGCACCGCAAGCAGTAACCCGCAGTTCAACGAACCGGACGCGCCCCCAGCGGGGCGCGTTTTTCATTGCGTGGGCGGGCTGGACAAGCCGCGCGCTTCCGGCAACATCGCACAAGGCAGCGGAGGGGCGGTCTTATGGCAATCTGGAACCTGGGGTCGATCAATATCGACCATGTCTATCGGCTGGACCACCTGCCGCGACCCGGAGAGACGCTGGCCGCGCCCCGCTATGTCCAGGGACTGGGCGGCAAGGGCGCGAACCAGTCGGTCGCCGCGGCCTGCGCGGGCGCAGACACCCATCACCTGGGCGCCATGGGTCAGACTGACGACTGGGTCATCGACCGGCTGTCGCGGCGGGGCGTCGTCACCACCGACATCCTGCGGATGGCGGACCAGGTCACCGGCCATGCCATTATCCTGCTGGACGGGCAGGCCGAAAACGCCATCGTCATCCATCCCGGCGCCAACCGGGCGCTGACGCCCGTGATGCTGGCCGATCCGCTGTCGGAAATCGCGGCGGGCGATACGCTGCTGATCCAGAACGAAACCAGCTGCCAAGTCGAGGCCGCGCGCGCCGCCCGGCAGGCAGGCGCCCGCGTGATCTATTCCGCCGCGCCCTTCGACATCGCCGCCGTGCGGGCGATCCTGCCCCATGTCTCGATCCTGGCAATGAACGCGGGCGAGGCCGAGGCGCTGTTCGCAGCCATCCCCGGCGACCTGCCGGTCGAGGGCCTGCTGATCACCCGAGGCGGAGAGGGGGCGGAATATCGCGACCTGACCACCGGCACGGTTCATCGCCAGGCGGCCTTTCCCGTCGATCCGGTCGACACGACCGGCGCGGGCGATACCTTCGCAGGTTATTTCGCGGCATCGCTGGATCGCGGCGAGGCAATTCCCCAGGCCCTGCGGCTGGCCTCGGCCGCCGCCGCGCTGAAGGTCACGCGGCACGGCGCGGGCGAGGCGATCCCGACCCGGGCCGAAGTGCTGGACTTCCTGGCCGCACGGCCGGCAGATCAGCCCAGCGAATAGCCGGTGCCGCGCACGGTGCGGACCGGGTTGTTGCCGCCGTTCTGCATCAGCGCCTTGCGCAGGCGGCCCACATGCACGTCGATGGTGCGCGTATCCACATAGATGTCGCGGCCCCAGACCCGATCCAGCAGTTGTTCGCGCGTCCAGACCCGGCCCGGCTTTTCCATCAACGTGGACAGCAGCCGGAACTCGGTCGGTCCCAGATGCAACGCCTGGCCCGCGCGAAAGACGCGGTGTTCGGCGGCGTCCAGGATGATGTCGGCGAAGGACAGGCGTTCGCCCATGCTTGCAGGCCGGGTGCGGCGCAGTTGCGTGCGCAGCCGCGCCATCAGTTCGACCACGGAATAGGGCTTGACGACATAATCGTCGGCCCCGGTTTCTAGGCCCCTCACGCGGTCCGTTTCCTCGCTGCGCGCCGACAGCATGATGATCGGGATACCGCGGGTCGAGGGATCGGCCTTGACCTGGCGGCAGACCTCGATCCCCGAGACCTTGGGCAGCATCCAGTCCAGCACCATCAGGTCGGGCTGTTCTTCCTGGACCAGCAGCAGCGCGTCCTCGCCATTGTCGGCGACGACGACCTCGAACCCCTCGGCCTCGAGGTTGTATTGCAGAACCTCGCGCTGTGCGCATTCATCCTCGACCACCAGGACGCAGGGGGCTTGCCGTGCCATCGATCAGCCCCCGCTGGCCGCGTCCGTCTCGACGAACGGCACGCTGTTGTCCTTGGGGCGCGAATCGTCGGGCAATTCGCCGCTGACCAGATAGATCACCTGTTCGGCGATGGCGGTGGCCAGATCGCCCATGCGTTCGACGTTCTTGGCGATGAAATGCAGGTGCATGCAGGGGGTGATGTTGCGCGGATCCTCCATCATGTGGGTCAGGAATTCGCGGAACAGCGCGTTGTACATCTGGTCCACCTCAAGATCGCGCTGGCGCACGTCCTCGGCCAGTTGGGCGTCGCGGCGGATATAGCTGTCCAGCGCGTCCTGGACCATCTTGCCGACCGCCGTGCTCATCCGGCGCAGCGCCAGGCCCGAGCCTTCGATGGGCGGCATCTGCGACAGGACATGGGTGCGCTTGGCCATGTTCTTGGCATAGTCGCCGATCCGTTCCAGCGAATGCGAGATCTTCATCACCGCCAGGACCATGCGCAGGTCGGTGGCGGTCGGCGCGCGCAGGGCGATCAGCCGGGCGGCGTCCTCGTTCAGTTGCAGTTCAAGCGCGTCGATGGCCTTGTCGCGGCGGCGGACCTGTTCGGCCAGCTCCTCGTCGCGGGTCTCCAGGGCGGTCGCGGCGTCCTGGATCGCGGCCTCGACCATGCCGCCCATCTTGACGGCAAGGGCCTGGATGGTTTCCAGGTCGCGGTCGAAGGCCGACGAGATATGTTTTTCGCGGTTCATGGGTGCTGCCCTTCTGTTGCCTCAGCCGATCCGGCCCGAGATATAGGCCTCGGTCCGGCTGTCCTGCGGCTTGGTGAAGATGTCGTCGGTATCGCCGTATTCGACCAGGCTGCCCAGGTGGAAGAAGGCGGTCTTCTGGCTGACGCGGGCGGCCTGCTGCATCGAGTGGGTGACGATCACCACGGAAAACTGGCTGCGCAGTTCCTCGATCAGCTCCTCGACCTGGGCGGTGGCGATGGGGTCAAGGGCCGAACACGGCTCGTCCATCAGCAGAACCTCGGGGCTGGTGGCGACGGCGCGGGCGATGCACAGGCGCTGCTGCTGGCCGCCGGACAGGCCGGTGCCGGGTTCGTGCAGGCGGTCCTTGACCTCGTTCCACAGGGCGGCGCCGCGCAGGGCCTTTTCGACGATGGCGTCCAGTTCCGCACGGTTGCGCGACAGCCCGTGGATGCGCGGGCCGTAGGCCACGTTGTCATAGATCGACTTGGGGAACGGGTTCGGCTTCTGGAACACCATGCCGACCTTGGCGCGCAGCTGCACGGGATCGACGCGGCGGTCATAGACATCCTCGCCGTCCAGCAGGATCCGCCCCTCGACCCGCGCGATGGGGATCGTGTCGTTCATGCGGTTGATGCAGCGCAGGAAGGTCGATTTGCCGCAGCCCGACGGGCCGATGAAGGCAGTCACGGTCTTGTCCTGGATGTCCACGTCGACATCCTTCAGCGCGTGCTTTTCACCGTAATAGACCTGGACCTTGCGGGCCGAGATCTTGATGTCTGTCTGGGTCACGGCGTTCTCCGCGCGGTTTATGTCGTACATCATAATGTCCTCTCTCGGTCCGATTACCAGCGGCGTTCGAACTTGCGGCGCAGCCAGATGGCAAGCAGGTTCATGCACAGCAGGAAGATCAGCAGCACGATGATCGCCCCCGATGCCCGTTCGATGAAGGCCGGATCCGACCGCTGCGTCCAGTTGTAGACCTGCACCGGCAGGGCGGATGCGGGATCCATCAGCCCGCCCGGCAGCCCATCGGGGAAGTTGCGCACGAAGGCGACCATGCCGATCAGCAGCAGGGGCGCGGTTTCGCCCAAGGCCTGGGCCAGGCCGATGATCGTGCCGGTCAGGATGCCGGGCATCGCCAACGGCAGGACGTGGTGAAACACCGACTGCATCTTCGACGCGCCGACGCCAAGGGCCGCGTCGCGGATCGACGGCGGCACCGCCTTCAGCGCCGCACGGGTCGAGATGATGATCGTGGGCAGCGTCATCAGCGTCAGCACCAGACCGCCGACGATGGGCGCCGATTGCGGCAGGCCGACGAAGTTGATGAAGGCGGCCAGACCCAGGATCCCGAAGACGATGGAGGGCACCGCCGCCAGGTTCGAGATATTGACCTCGATGATGTCGGTCAGGCGGTTCTTGGGGGCGAATTCCTCAAGATAGATGCTGGCAGAGACGCCGATCGGCACTGCCAGCACCAGCACCACCAGCATCATGTAGAACGATCCCAGGATGGCGACGCCCACGCCGGCGGCTTCGGGACGCTGGTCCGAGGCATCGGCATTGGTCAGGAAGTTCCAGTTGAAACGGGTGACCATCTCGCCCCGGTCGGCCAGTTCCTGCGCCAGCTGCAATTGCTGGGGCGAGGTGTTGCTGTCGCGCGCGGCGCTGTCCATGGTGACGCGGCCCTTGAAGAAGCCGTCGATGCGGCCCCCCACCAGCACGTCAAATTCGACGGTCTGGCCGACCAGGTCGGGATCGGCCAGCACCCGGTCGCGGACCTGGGCCGAGGCCTCCTTGGAAATCAGGCTGTCGATGTCCTTTTCGGTCAGCCCCTCGATCTGGATGCCGTGGCGAGCGACTGTCGCCTCGACCGCCGCGTCCAGCACCCGGCCATAGGACAGGGTCAGGACCTTGGCCATCTCGTCAGGGTTGCGGTTGCCCTGGGGATCCAGGACGGCGGCGTCCAGGGTGACGGGAATGTTCAGGTAGGTCTGGCGGAAGGCGCCCGACCCGTCGCGAAGGATCGTCGCCAGCAGCACCACAAGCGCCAGCATGGAGATGGCGATGGCGGCGACCCCGTATCCGCGGAAGCGGCTTTCGGCGGCATTGCGGCGGCGGGTGCGGGCATCCTGGGCCAGCAGCGATCCGGTGCGGCGCTCGGGCGCGGCGGCGGGCTGGGAAAGCGGCATGTCGGTCATTCGTACTGCTCGCGATATTTGCGCACGATGTAGAGCGCGACCACGTTGAGGGCGAGGGTGATGACGAACAGCGTCAGACCCAGGGCAAAGGCCACCAGCGTCTCGGGCGAGTTGAAGTCGCTGTCGCCGGTCAGCTGGCTGACGATCTTGACGGTGATCGTCGTCATCGCCTCAAGCGGGTTGAGGCTCATCTGCGCGGCGGCACCGGCGCCCAGGACCACGATCATCGTCTCGCCGATGGCGCGGGACGCGGCCAGCAGGACCGCCCCGACGATGCCCGGAAGGGCCGCGGGCAGCACCACCTGGCGCACGGTTTCCGACGGCGTGGACCCCAGGCCCAGGGCGCCGTCGCGCAGGCTTTGCGGCACGGCGTTGATGATGTCGTCGGACAGCGAACTGACGAAGGGGATCAGCATGACGCCCATCACCAGCCCCGCCGTCAGCACCGACGATCCCGAATTGCCCAGGCCCAGCGGTTGCGCGAAATAATCGCGCAGCAGCGGCCCCACGGTGATCAGGGCGAACAGGCCATAGACGATGGTCGGGATCCCGGCCAGCACCTCGATCGCGGGCTTGGCGATGCTGCGGACCCGGCGGGTGGCGTATTCCGACATGTAGATCGCCGCGAACAGGCCGATGGGGACCGAAACCAGCAGCGCGATGAAGCTGATATACAGCGTGCCCCACAGCAGCGGCACGATGCCCAGTTGCGAATTGCCCTGGAAGCGCGGCGTCCATTCGGTGCCGAAGAAGAAGGTTTTCCAGTCGTAAAGCTGGAAGAAGCGCCCGGTCTCGAAGACCAGCGACAGCACGATCCCCGCCGTGGTGACGATGGCGATCAACGAGCACAGCATCAGCAGGCCCAGCACCATACGTTCGACCGCGTTGCGGGCCTGGAACTGCTGGCCGACGCGCATCACGCCCCAGGCCAGCCCGGCCACGGCGGCGGCCAGCGCCACCAGCCCGGCCACCGGACCGGCGCTATCGGACAGCACCCCGGCCATGCGCAGGATCGAGGCGACGGCCAGCACCGCCAGCGGCGGCAGCAGCGCGGTCAGCGCGACGCTGTAGCCGTGATAGGTCGGACGGCTGTGCAGCTTGCGGACATCCGGGCCGGCCGTCGCGAAGGCGCGGCTGCGGCCAATGACATAGCCGGCGGCGGCCAGCAGGAAACTTGCGAAAACGGCCCATGACAGCGGCATTCGGGCGGTCCTTCATGAGGAACGGAAAGGACGGGCGGCGCGGATCGCCCGCGCCGCCCGCCTGGGCGTCATTGCATGGTGGTTTCGTTGGCGACGGCTTCCTGGGTCGCGGCCAGTTCCGGGTCCGACACCAGGCCGTATTCGGCCAGCGGGCCGTCGGGACCGGCCACCTCGTCCGAGACGAAGAATTCCACGAAGTCCTTCAGGCCGTCGATCTGGCCGATATGGGCCTTCTTCACATAGAAGAACAGCGGGCGCGACACCGGGTATTCGCCCGAGGCGATGCTTTCGGTCGACGGCGTGACGCCGCTGATCGTGCCGACCTTCAGCTTGTCAGTGTTGTTTTCATAGAAGGACAGGCCGAACACGCCGATGCCGTTGGGCGAGCTTTCGATGCGGGCCAGCGTTTCCGTGTAATCGCCGTCGATGTCCACGGCCTTGCCGTCGGTGCGCAGCGTGGTGCAGGCTTCCTCGGCCGCGTCCTCGTCCATGCCCGAGGCCTTGAAGGCTTCCAGCGCGCCCGATTCCTCGCAGCCCGCCGCGATCACCTTTTCCTCGAAGACTTCACGGGTGCCGTGCTTGGTGCCGGGGATGAAGGCCAGGATTTCCTGCTGGGGCAGATCCGGGTTCACCTGGTCCCAGGTGGTGTTCGGGTTGTCGACGACCTGGCCGTCCTTGACCACCTTGGCGGACAGGGCGTTGAACCAGTCGGCGGGGGTATAGGCGAAATCCGGGCCGCTGGCGGAATTGGCGAAGACGATCCCGTCATAGCCGATGCGGACTTCCATGATGTCGGTCACGCCGTTGGCGGTGCAGGTCTCGCGTTCCTTGTCGCGGATCGGGCGGCTGGCATTGGCGATGTCGACGGTGTTTTCGCCGACGCCCTCGCAGAATTTCTGCAAGCCGCCGCCGGTGCCGCCGGATTCCACGACCGGGACCGGGAAGCCGGCGTTCTCACCGAACAGTTCGGCAACGATGGTGGAATAGGGCAGGACGGTGGACGACCCCGACACCTGGATCTGATCGCGGGCGGCAGCGGCAGTGGCCGAGGCGGCGATCACGGCCAGGGCCGAGACGGTGAATTTCACGGTGGACATGGATCTCTCCTGTTACTTCACGCCCAGAGTGGGGCTGTGCGTGACCTAAGCGCCACAGGTGACGCTTGTGCGAAAGAAACATGACAGTCGTGTGACAAGACGCGGATTCATGGCGATTCCGCGCCGAAATTGTGACAATCAGCCGATCCGACCGCGCGCGCCGCCGGTCTGGGCGCGGTCCATCAGCAGGTGGTCCAGAATCACGCAGGCAGCCATGGCCTCGGCCACGGGTACCGCGCGGATGCCCACGCAGGGGTCGTGGCGGCCCTTGGTGATCAGGTCGATGTCGCGCCCCTGACGGTCGATGGTGCGGCGCGGCGTGGTGATGGAGCTGGTCGGCTTGACCGAGAACCGCACCACGATCGGCTGTCCGGTGCTGATCCCCCCCAGGATGCCACCCGCGTGATTCGACAGATAGATCGGCCCGTCGTTGCCCATGCGGATCTCGTCGGCATTGGCGGTGCCGGTCAGGGCGGCGGCGGCCATTCCCTCGCCGATCTCGACGCCCTTCACGGCGTTGATCGACATCATCGCGGCGGCCAGGTCGGTGTCGAATTTCGCATAGACCGGCGCGCCCAGGCCGGGCGGGCAGCCCTCGACCAGCACCTCGATGGCGGCGCCGACGCTGTTCTGGTCCTTGCGGATGGTGTCCAGGTAATCGGACCACTGGTCCACGGCGGTGGCGTCGGGCAGGAAGAACGGGTTTTCCGCGATGGCGCGGGCGTCGAATTTCGCCCGATCCAGATGCAGCGCGCCCATCTGCACCATGTATCCGGTGATCCGCAGGCCGGGCAGCAGATCGCGCAGCACCGCCTGGGCCACGCCGCCCGCCGCGACCCGCGCCGCCGTTTCGCGCGCCGAGGACCGCCCGCCGCCGCGATGATCGCGATGGCCGTATTTCAGGTGATAGGTGATGTCGGCATGTCCGGGGCGGAAGGCTTGCGCGATCTCGCCGTAATCCTTGGACCGCTGGTCGGTGTTCTCGATCATCAGTTGCACGGGCGTGCCGGTGGTGCGGCCCTCGAACACGCCCGACAGGATGCGGACCTGATCGGCCTCGCGCCGTTGCGTCGTGTGCTTGCTGGTGCCGGGGCGGCGGCGGTCCAGGAAGGCTTGGATGAACGCTTCGTCCAGGGCCACGCCGGGGGGGACGCCATCGACGGTCGCGCCCAGCGCGGGGCCGTGGCTTTCGCCCCAGGTGGTGAACCGGAATTCGCGGCCGAAGGTGTTGTAGCTCATGCGGTCTCTCCGGTCAGGGCCTTGAGTTCATAGATCAGATCCAGCGCCTCGCGCGGGGTCAGGGCGTCGGGATGAATGTCCTTCATCCGCGCGTCCAGCGGGCTGTCCTTGGTCCTGGCGGGCGCAGGGGCGGGCGGCACGGCGCGGAACAAGGGCAGGTCGTCGATCAGCGCCGCGGGGCGGGCGGCGCCCTCTCGTTCCCCGGATTCGAGC
This sequence comes from Paracoccus sp. 22332, assembly GCF_052045125.1. Lineage (NCBI taxonomy): Bacteria > Pseudomonadati > Pseudomonadota > Alphaproteobacteria > Rhodobacterales > Paracoccaceae > Paracoccus > Paracoccus sp. 22332. Next base: position 311,624 of record NZ_JBQEOI010000001.1, on the reverse strand, counting down.
GCGTCCAGAACCTGCCGTGCCCGATCCACCACGGATGCGGGCAACCCCGCCAGTCGCGCGACCTGCACACCATAGCTGCGGTCGGCGGCGCCCTTCCTGACCTCGTGGAGAAAGATCACCTCACCTTCCCATTCGCGCACGGCGACGGTGGCGTTGTCCACCCCGTCCAGCTTGGCCGACAGGGCCGTCATCTCGTGGTAATGGGTGGCGAACAGCGCGCGGCAGCGGTTCGCCTCGTGCAGATGCTCCATCACCGCCCAGGCGATGGACAACCCGTCCCAGGTGGCGGTGCCGCGCCCGATCTCGTCCAGGATCACCAAAGCGCGGTCATCGGCCTGGTTCAGGATGGCGGCAGTCTCGACCATTTCCACCATGAAGGTGGACCGGCCCCGCGCCAGATCGTCGGCGGCGCCCACGCGGCTGAACAACTGGCTGACCAGCCCGATATGGGCGCGGCGGGCGGGCACGAAGGCCCCCGCCTGCGCCAAGACCGCGATCAGCGCGTTCTGGCGCAGGAAGGTGGATTTTCCGGCCATGTTCGGCCCGGTCAGCAGCCAGATCGCCGGGGTATCCCCTTCGGTCAGGGCGCAGTCGTTGGCGACGAAGCTTTCAGCCTTGCGCTTCAAGGCGCGTTCCACGACCGGATGGCGGCCCCCCTCGATCACGAAGGCGCGGCTGTCATCCACGACGGGCCGCGTCCAGCCCTCGCCCGTGGCAATGTCGGCAAAGGCTGCGGCCAGGTCGATTTCCGCCAGCGCACGCGCCGCCTGGCCGATCTGCGGCGCACGGTCCAGCACCGCCGCGCGCAGGCGGTCGAAGATGCCCCGCTCGATCTCCAAGGCGCGGTCGCGGGCATTGAGGATCCGGGTTTCCAGTTCCGACAGATCCACCGTCGTGAAGCGGATCTGGTTGGCGGTGGTCTGGCGGTGGATGAAGGTCGCGTTCAGCGGCGCGGCCATCATCCGTTCCGCATGGGTGGTGGTCGTCTCGATGAAATAGCCCAGCACGTTGTTATGCTTGATCTTCAGGCTGGGCACCCCGGCCAGCGCGGCATAATCGGCCTGCATCCCGGCGATGACCCCACGGCCTTCGTCGCGCAGCCGCCGGGTCTGGTCCAGGTCGTCGTCATAGCCCGCCGCCACGAAGCCGCCATCGCGCGCCAACAAGGGCGGTTCGGCCACAAGCGCGTCGTCCAGCAGCCGGATCAGATCATCGTGCCCGATCAGGTCGCGCGCGGCATCCGCCAGAACCGACGCCGCATCGCCGGGCAGGCGCGCGGCAATCGCCGCGCCCTGCGACAGCCCCGCCCGGATCGCCGCCAGATCGCGCGGCCCGCCCCGGTCCAGCGCCAGACGCGACAAGGCCCGGTCCATGTCGGGAACACGCGCCAACGCGGCCCGCAGATCCGCCATCAGGCGCGGATCGTCGGCCAGCATCGCCACCGCATCCTGCCGCGCATGGATCAGCGGCAGGTCGCGGCTGGGCGCGCTGATGCGCCGCTCCAGCAGCCGCGCCCCCGGCGCCGTCACCGTCCGGTCGATGGCCGACAGCAGCGACCCCTCTCGCCCCCCGGACAGCGCCTGCGTCAGTTCCAGATTGCGCCGGGTCGCAGCGTCGATCTGCATCGCGCCGCCCGCGCGTTCCCGCACCGGGGGGCGCAGCAGCGGCAGTTTGCCCTTCTGCGTCAGGTCCAGATAATCGACGATGGCACCCATCGCCGACAGTTCCGCGCGGGTGAAGCTGCCGAACCCGTCCAGCGTTTCGACGCCATAGAGCGAACACAGACGCCGCGCCCCCGCCGCGCTGTCGAAGGCGGAGGCGTGCAGGTCGGTCAGCGCCGCCCCCGCCTCGGCCGCCAGATCGTCCAGCCCCGAGCCGTCGCAGGCCAGCACCTCGCGCGGCGCCAGACGCGCCAGTTCCGGGGCCAGGCGCGGCAGCGGGCAGTCCATCACCTGGAACGCGCCCGTGGAAATATCCACCCAGGCCAGCGCGCATTCCTCGCGCACCTGGGCAAACGCCGCGAGATAGTTGTGCCGCCGCGCCTCCAGCAGCGATTCCTCGGTCAGGGTGCCGGGGGTGACAAGGCGCACCACGTCGCGGGCCACGACCGACTTGGAGCCACGCTTCTTCGCCTCGGCCGGATCCTCCATCTGCTCGGCGATGGCCACGCGGAACCCCTTGCGGATCAGCGTCAGAAGATAGCTTTCGGCGGCATGGACCGGAACCCCGCACATCGGGATCGGCTCGCCCCCATGCGTGCCGCGTTTCGTCAGCGCGATGTCCAGCGCGGCCGATGCCGCCACCGCGTCGTCGAAGAACATCTCGTAGAAATCGCCCATCCGATAGAACAAGAGCGCGCCGGGATTGGCGTCCCGGATCGCCAGGTATTGCGCCATCATCGGGGTCGGCTGGTCGGTCATGTCCTTCGTCATGGCGCTGTTTCTATCCGCTTGCGCGAGCGCGCGAAATCCCTACATTCAAACCCTACCTCGGGGGGCCATCCTGGCTGAGACGCGCAAGCGGACCCGTTGAACCTGATCCGGCTAGCACCGGCGGAGGGAAGGTGACGCTGTCCTTTCTTTCGGAACCCTTGTGGAAAGGAGACAGCGATGCGCATACCCCTGCTTTTGGCCGCCCTGGCCGCGACCCCGGCGATGGCCCAGGACAAGCCCGTCCTGACCGTCTATGCGGGCGAATCGATCACCAGCGAATGGGGCCCCGGCCCGAAGATCGAGGAAGGGTTCGAGGCGATCTGCGCCTGCGACCTGCGCTTCGTCACCGGGGACGAGCTGTCGCGCGTGCTGATGGAGGGCGAGCGGACCGAGGCCGATATCGTCTTCGGCCTGAACACCGACGTGACCGCCCGCGCCCGCGCATCGGGCCTGTTCGCGCCGCATGGGCAGGACACGTCCGACCTGTCGCTGCCCGTTGCATGGACCGATCCGATCTTCCTGCCCTACAACTGGGGCGAGACCGCCTTCATCTATGACGAAACCCGGCTGGAAAACCCGCCCGCCAGTTTCGCGGACCTGCTGGACGCGCCTGACGACCTGAAGATCGTGATTCAGGATCCGCGCTCCTCGGTCTCGGGGCTGGCGCTGCTGCTGTGGGTCAAGGCGGTTTACGGCGATGACGCGCCCGAGGCCTGGGCCAAGCTGGCCCCCAAGGTGCTGACCGTGACCAAGGGCTGGTCGGAATCCTATGGCATGTTCACGGAAGGAGAGGCCGACATGGTCCTGTCCTATACCACCTCGCCCGCCTATCACATCGCCTCGGAAAACGACACGACCAAGAAGGCCGCGATCTTCCCCGAGGGTCATTACTTCATGGCCGAACTGGCCGCGCAGATCCGCACCACCGACCAGCCGGAACTGGCGCAGCGATTCATGGACTGGATCCTGACGCCGGAATTCCAGGCGATGATCCCGCTGGCCAACTGGTCGCTGCCCGCCAAGCTGCCGCAGGACCAGTGGCCGCAGGTGATGCGCGACCTGCCGCGCCCGGACAAAACCCTGTTCTATACCGAGGACGAGGCAGAGGCCGCGCGCGGTCCCGCGCTGGACGAATGGCTGCGGGCCTTCGCGGGCTGACCGCGCCCGAGGTCGGGGGCGCCGTCGCCGCCGCCGGCCTTGCCCTGCTGGTCGGCGGCACCCTGGCCGCTGTGGCCTGGGCCGCGCAGGGGCTGGGCGGGCTTGGCCCCTGGGACTGGCGCGCGGTCTGGTTCACGATCTGGCAGGCCGCGTTGTCGGCTACGCTGTCGGCGTTCTGCGCAATTCCGGTTGCCCGCGCCCTGGCGCGGCGGCGCTTTCCGGGGCGGGGGATCCTGGTCACGCTGCTGGGCGCGCCCTTCATCCTGCCGGTGATCGTGGCGATCATGGGACTGATCGCGGTCTTCGGGCGCAGCGGCGCGGTAAACGACGGCCTGCGCCTGCTGGGCCTGCCCGAGATCAGCATCTATGGCTGGCAGGGCGTAATCCTGGCACATGTCTTCTTCAACCTGCCCTTGTCGGTGCGGCTGATCCTGCAAGGCTGGCAGGCGATCCCGGCCGAACGGTTCCGCCTGGCCGAAGGCCTGGGTTTCGGCCCCCGCGACGTGGCCCAGCATCTGGAACGCCCGATGCTGCGGGCCGTGCTGCCCGGCGTCTGGCTGGCGGTGTTCCTGGTCTGCCTGACCAGCTTCACCGTGGCCCTGGCGCTTGGCGGAGGGCCGCGCGCGACCACGGTGGAACTGGCGATCTATCAGGCCTTCCGCTTCGACTTCGATCTGGGCCGGGCGGCCAGCCTGGGGCTGATCCAGGTCGTCCTCTGCGTGGCGGCGATGGGTCTGGCCCGCTGGATCGCGATCCCGGCAGCGTTCGGCGCAGGGCTGGACGCGGCCCACCGCCCCGCCGCGCCCGGCGGCTGGCGGCGATGGAGCGATGCGCTTGTGATCACAGCGGCGGCGGGCTTTCTGGTCTGGCCGATGGCGGCGGTCACGGCGCGCGGGCTGCCCCGCATCCCCGCCCTGCCGCCCGAGGTGTGGGAGGCTACGCTGCGGTCGGTCGTGATGGCGCTGATCTCGGCCCTGCTGGCCCTGATCCTGTCGCTGCTGCTGGCCTTGTCGCTGGCGCGCGGACGGCTGCGCTGGATCGAGACGGCGGGAATGCTGCCGCTGATCGCCTCGCCCCTGGTGCTGGGGACCGGGCTGTTCATCCTGCTGCGCCCGTGGATCGCGCCGCAGGCGATGGCGCTGCCGGTGACGGTCGGGGTCAATGCGATCATGGCCCTGCCCTTCGGCCTGCGCGCGCTGATCCCGGCGGCGCGGACACTGCATGGCGATTACGGGCGGCTGGCCGATTCGCTGGATCTGCGCGGGCTGGCACGGCTGCGGCTGCTGACGGTGCCGCGTCTTGCCCGTCCGCTGGGCTTCGCGGGCGGGCTGGCGGCAGCGCTGGCGATGGGCGACCTGGGTGTGATCACACTGTTCGCCGCCGACCGGCCGACGCTTCCCTTGCAGCTGTTCCAGTTGATGAATTCCTATCGCATGGACGACGCGGCGGCTTGCGCGGTGCTGCTGATGGCGATCAGCTTCGGCCTGTTCTGGATCTTCGACAAGGGGGGCCGCCTTGCTTGAATTCGACGCCATCCGCGTGACGCGCGGCGCTTTTACCCTTTCCGCCGATCTGTCGGTGGACCAAGGCGCGCGGGTTGCAGTGATCGGCCCGTCCGGGTCCGGCAAATCCACGCTGCTGTCGCTGGTCGGCGGGTTCCTGGCGCCGGATCACGGGCGGATCCGGCTGGACGGGCAGGACATCACCGCCCTGCCTCCGGGGCGGCGCCCGGTGTCGATGCTGTTCCAGGACCAGAACCTGTTCCCGCATCTGACGGTGGCGCAGAACGTTGGCCTGGGCCTGCGCCCCGACCTGCGCCTGTCCGAACCACAGCGCTGCCGCGTGGCGCAGGTTCTGGCCGAGGTCGGGCTGGAGGGGACCGAGGGTCGCCGCCCCGCCGACCTCTCGGGCGGCCAGCAAAGCCGCGTGGCCCTGGCCCGCGTGCTGCTGCGGGCGCGCCCGGTTCTACTGCTGGACGAGGCCTTCGCGGCCCTTGGCCCGGCATTGAAGGCCGAGATGCTGGCCCTGCTGGGGCGCATCGCCGACCAGACCAGGGCCACGGTGCTGATGGTGACGCATAATCCAGGCGACGCACGCCGCTTCGCCCCGCAGACGATCCTGGTCGAGGGCGGCGTGGCCCATCCCCCGGTCGCGACCGGCCCGCTGCTGGACAACCCGCCGCCGGGGCTGAGGGCTTATCTGGGGTGAACGACCGCAGGTGGCGAAGGCCCTGTAAAGCGATCTACAGGTTGAACACCCGTTCCGGCTGGACCGTGCCGCCCTGATACCGCCCGATGCAGACCGGCCCCTTGGCATCCGCGACCCAGACCAGATCGCCCCATTCCGCCGTGCCCGTCACCTGTCCCGGATTGCCGTTGCGGATCCGCACCGTGCCCTCGGGCGTGGCGCGCAGCATCGGCAGGTCGGTCAGCGCCGTTTCCAGCGGCAGAAGCTGCGTGTCCAGCCACTCCTGCGCGTCCCGGTCGATCCTGTCGAAGGGCACCGCGCCCTCGACCTCGAACGGGCCGGACCAGGTGCGGCGCAGATGGGCCACATGGCCCAGGCAGCCAAGCGCGCGCCCCAGGTCGCGGGCGATGGAGCGGACATAGCCGCCCTTGCCGCAGACCATCTGGAATCGCGCGCTGTCCTGGTCGCACTCCAGCAGGTCCAGGCTTTCGACCCACAGGGGGCGGGCGGCCAAGTCCAGATCCTCGCCCTCTCGCGCCAGGTCATAGGCGCGCTCGCCATCGACCTTGACAGCGGAAAAGGCGGGCGGCACCTGCATGATGTCGCCGATGAACGCGGGCAGCGCGGCCAGAATCGCGGCGCGATCGGGGCGGGCGTCCGACCGGCGCACGACCTGACCCGAGGCGTCGTCGGTCGTCGTCTCGGCCCCCCAGTTGACCGTGAAGTCATAGCATTTCAGCGCGTCGGTGATGGTGGCGACGGTCTTGGTCGCCTCGCCCAGGGCCACGGCCAGGACGCCTGTCGCATCGGGGTCCAGCGTGCCCGCATGACCCGCCTTCTTCGCATCCAGCGCCCAGCGGACCTTGGCGACCACCGCGGTCGATCCGACCCCGGCGGGCTTGTCCACGATCAGCCAGCCATTGATGTCGCGGCCCTTCTTGCGTGCCATGGGATCCCCTTGCAAACGGAAGGCGGCGGCATAGCCAGCCGACCGCGCAAGGTCAACCGGCCCGGTTCACTCGGCGCCGTCCACCAGCCCGATGATCGGCCCCAGCGAGCGCCCGAAATCCGCCCGGTTCACCCTTGGCGCATAGAGCCTGCTGATCGACCCGTCGAAATACAGCGCGTCGCGCACCCCCAGGCCGTCGCGGAACAGCCGCCCGAATTCATGGAAGGTGACGGCCCGGTCGGAAATCGCGAACCACGCGGTCTGACCGTCCGGCGACACGCCGACGCCGTTGCGGATATAGCGGCTGTCGGAATCGACCAGAAAGCGCGGGTGCAGGTCGCCGTCGATGACCAGCATCGGCCCGGATTGCGTGGCAAGGCGGCAGTCGGGGCGCGCGGCGGCAAAGGCGCGGCTTTCGATCACCTGGAAGGGACGCGCGCCGCCGGTGCAGAAGACGCCGTTCGGCAGCATCCCGAAATTGTCGCGGCTTTCCCCGGTGACGATGGGTTGCAGTTCGATCCCGTCGATGACCAGCAGGCCCACGGGGCGATAATCGGCGTGATACATGCCCGCGTTCATGGCGAAGGACAGGCGCTCGCCCTGGCGCAGCGTGGCGCGGACATTGGCGAAATTGCGCAGCGGCTGGCCGTCCTGCCCGTCCTGCCACAGGCGCAGGGCGGGCTCCTGCGCGGCGGAAACCTCGCAGACGACATAGCCCTGGCCGTCATGGGTCATCCGCCCGCAGCCGTCCGCCGCCGCCGGGATCGCCCAGGCCAGCAGCATCCCGACCGCCACCCCAAAGGGGCGCAGGTCAACCGGCATCGTCGTCCGCGCCGCCTTCCACATCGCGGCGGACGCGTTCGTCGGCGAACAGGCGGCGGGTGTCGTCCATGCGGTCGAAGGTCTCGTCCAGCTGGAAGCGCAGCTGCGGCGCGTATTTCAGCGTCATCGCCTTGGCGACCAGGTGGCGCAGTTCGGGCGCGTTGCGGCGCAGGGCGGCCAGCGCGTCCTCGGCATCGTGGCCGCCGAGTGGCAGCACATAGGCGGTGGCCACCTTCAGGTCGGGCGAGGTGCGGACCTCGCCCACGGTGATCGAATGGCGGTTCAGATCCGGGTCATGCACGTCGGCGCGCAACAGCACGTCCGACAGGGTGCGGCGGATCAGTTCGCCCACGCGAAGCTGGCGCTGCGAGGGGCCGGGGCCATGGGAAAAACGGTTCTGTGCCATATGTCCCGATGTAGGGGGTCGCGGGCCGCGCCGCAACGGGATATGACGCGGCAAACCCCGCGAAAGGAGGCCCCGCCATGAGCGATCTGCAGAACACCGACGCGCCCGCCCTGCCGGGGATCGTCGTCACCGGCGCATCCGGGCGGATGGGGCAGATGCTGATCCGGCTGATCGCGGACAACCCCGAGGTGCGGCTGGCGGGCGCCCTGGAACGGCCCGGCCATGCCTGGATCGGCCAAGATGTGGGCGAATGCATGGGCGGCGCGCCCCTGGGTGTCGCGGTCAGCGACGACGCGGTGACGGTGATCGCGCAGGCGCAGGCGGTGATCGATTTCACCGCGCCCACAGCGACCGTGGCATTCGCCGAACTGACCGCGCAGGCCCGTGCGGTGCATGTGATCGGCACAACCGGGCTGGAACAGGCGCATCTGGATTACCTGAAGGCCTGCGCCCGCCACGCGCCGATCATCCGCGCAGGCAACATGAGTCTGGGCGTCAACCTGCTGGTCGGCCTGACCCGCAAGGTCGCCGCCGCCCTGGGCGAGGACTGGGACATCGAGGTGGTCGAGGCCCATCACCGCATGAAGGTCGACGCGCCCTCGGGCACCGCGCTGATGCTGGGAGAGGCCGCCGCCGAAGGGCGCGGCAAGACGCTGGCCGACCTGCGCACGCCGGCGCGCGAAGGGATAACCGGCGCGCGGGCGCCGGGATCCATCGGCTTCGCCGCCATCCGCGGCGGCGACGTGGTGGGCGAGCATGACGTGATCTTCGCGGGCGAAGGCGAACGGATCGTGCTGCGCCACCTGGCGACCGACCGGGCGATCTTCGCACGCGGCGCCATCCGCGCGGCGATCTGGGGCCAGGACAAGGGGCCGGGCGAATACGACATGCAGGACGTGCTGGGGCTGAACTGATGGCCAGCGAAGATTGCCTGTTCTGCCGGATCGCGGCGGGCGGCCTGCCTGCCCATGTCCTGCACGAGGACGACCATATCCTGGCCTTCCTGGACCTGTATCCGGTGCGGCCGGGCCACACCCTTGTGATTCCCAAGGCGCATCATGTCTGGTTCGAGGATCTGCCCCCCGACCTCGCGACCCGCATCACAACCTGCGCGCAGGGCCTGGCCCGCGCGATGAAGCGGCTCTATGGCGTCCCGCGCGTGTCGATGCTTTATACCGGCATCCATGTCGCCCATGCCCACGCCCATGTCGTGCCGATGCACCATGTCCATGACGTGACCTCGCTGGCCTATCTGGGCGAGGGGCCCCAGGGCTTCACCGCCCCGCCGCAACTGCCGCCCGAGGAGATGGCGCGGATCGCCGGCGACCTGAAGGCGGCGTTGCGGGCCTAAGCCCCGAACCCGATCAGGATATTGATCGACGTTCACCCTTCTGATTCGCTCCATGCTTGTCATGGGGGGACGGAGAATGGCGTCAGGATTTGGGCTTGGACGGCCATCGAGCCGTTGTTGCCGCGCAACCAGCCGGGGACGTGGCGGGGGCCGCCGGTTTCGGTCCTGGTTCGGCGCTCTACCAGCCGGGCCGCGCAACGCCGAACGGGAACGCCGCGACCTCGCTTGACTTGGGGGACGGTTCGTGGCTTGGCTGGCGGTGCTGGTTCCTGCCTGTGGCAGGCGAAGAGGGAATGCGCCAGGCCACCCGGCCCAAGCGCAGCCGCCCCCGCGACCGTGACCGGAGAGGATGTCCACCGCCACTGGCCCCCAAGCCGGGAAGGCAGGACAGCCGCCAGGGCCAGTCCCTGACATCCGCAAGCCGGGAGACCTGCCAGCACCCGCCCCGGAAGGGGCCGTGAAACGCGCGCGACCGGGGTGATGTCGCTGTGCCGGATGGTCCTGGCCCATGGCCGACGACCCTTTGGCCCGTCCATCCCGCCGCCACAAGGCATCTGGCCGGAGGGGCCGTGGCTGAGACATATGAACTGGTGGTCTGCACCACCTGCCGCCTTCCGGGGGCCGACCCCCAGGCCGAACGCGACGGCCGTCGCCTGTCCGACGCCCTGGCCGCCGCCGGGATCGGCCATCGGCGGCAGGAATGCCTGTCCGCCTGCGCGCGCGGCTGCGCCGTGGTGCTGCGCGGGGCGGGACGCTGGACCTATGTCCAGGGCGCGCTGGATCCCGACCGCGACTTGGACGACCTGATCGCCATGATCCGCGCCTATGCCGCGTCCGACGACGGCGTGGTGCCCTGGCGCGACCGCCCCCCCGTCATCCGCAAGAACACCATCGCCCGCATCCCGCCGCAGGAGGCCTGAATGTCGCTTGAGAAAACCCCCGTCACCATCGTCACCGGATTCCTGGGGGCCGGAAAGACCACGCTGATCCGGCACCTGCTGCAACATCCCGGCGGGCGGCGGCTGGCGGTCCTGGTCAACGAATTCGGCGACGTGGGCGTGGATGGCGACCTGATCCGCGACTGCGCCGACGCCAATTGCCCCGAGGCGAATATCGTCGAACTGACCAACGGCTGCATCTGCTGCACGGTGGCCGACGAATTCATCCCATCGATCCAGCGGCTGATGGCGATGGACCCGCGCCCCGATCACATCGTCATCGAGACATCCGGCCTGGCGCTGCCCAAGCCGCTGTTGAAGACCTTCGACTGGCCCGACCTGCGTTCGCGCATCACCATCGACGGGGTGATCGCGGTGGCCGACGCCGAGGCCGTGGCGGCGGGCCGCTTCGCCCCCGATCCCGCCCGGCCCGGCAATGCCGATACGGGCGACGGCGCGGATGCCGATCACGAGACGCCGCTGTCCGAGGTCTTCGAGGACCAGATCGCCTGCGCCGACCTGGTGCTGCTGTCCAAGCCCGACCTGGCCGGCCCGGACGGCCTGGCCCGCGCCCGCGCGGCGATCGAGGCCGAGGCCCCCCGGCCGCTGCCCATGCTGCCTTTGGCCGAAGGCGTCATCGACGCCCGCGTGGTCCTGGGCCTGGGTGCCGCGGCCGAGGACGGGTTGGACGCCCGCCCCTCGCACCATGACGGGGCCGAGGATCACGACCATGACGATTTCGACACCATCGTCGTTGACCTGCCGGAACAGGCCGATCCCGACGCGCTGGCGGACAGGATCCAGGCGTTGGCCAGCCGCCGGAACATCCTGCGCGTCAAAGGCCATGTCGCGGTCTCGGGCAAGCCTCTGCGGCTGCTGGTGCAGGCGGTGGGGCCGCGTGTCCGCCATCAGTTCGACCGCCCCTGGGGCGACCGGCCCCGGCGCGGACGGCTGGTGGTGATCGCCGAAAAGGGCGACATCGACCGCGCCGCCATCGAAGCCGCGCTTTCCTGACATGCACGTCCTGTTCCGCGAAACCCACGGGCTGGAGGAAGCAGCCGCGCCGCGCGATCTGGGGCAGACGCCCGCAGATCTGGTGCTGCTGTCCTTTTCCGACAGCGACCTGGGCGCCTTCGCGGCGGGATGGCACCGGGGGCGGACCTCGCTGCCCTCGCTGCGGCTGGCGAACCTTGCGGGGCTGACGCATCCGCTGTCGGTCGATACCTATATCGAGCGCACCCTGTCGCAGGCCAGGGGCATCCTGGTCCGGCTGATCGGCGGGGCATCCTGGTGGTCCTATGGGGTGGAACAGCTGTCCCGGCTGGCCCGGCGGAACGGCATCGCCCTGGCCGTTCTGCCTGCGGACGGCCGCCCGGACGAGGCGCTGGACCGGGCCTCGAACCTGCCGCCGTCGACGCTGCGGCGGCTGACCGCGCTGTGCGATGCGGGCGGAGAGGTCGCGGCGCAGGCGGCGCTGGCCCAGCTTGCGCTGGCCGCAGGGCTGTATGCGGGGCCGGTGGCGGGGCCGAAGGCGCTGCCGCCCTTCGGGTTCTGGCATCCCGGCACGGGTCCGTCGGACGGTCCGCCCAGCGGCGATGGCCCCCTGGTGGCGATCCCCTTCTATCGCGCCTGGCTGGCGGCGGCGGATACCGATGGAATCGGCGCGCTGATCGCGGCTTTCGACGCAAGGGGCTTCCGCGCCGCGGGCCTGTTCCTGCCCAGCCTCAAGGACAGGGCCGCGGCGGACTGGCTGCGCGCCACGCTGCCCGGCCTTGCCCCGGCCGCCATCGTCAACGCCACCGCCTTTTCGGCGCGCTCGGACAAGGGATCGCCGCTGGACGCCGCCGGGGCGCCGGTCTTCCAGGTGATCCATGCGACCAACGACCGCCGCGCCTGGGCCGGATCGGATCGCGGCGTATCGCCCTCCGACCTGGCGATGCACATCGCCCTGCCCGAGGTCGACGGTCGCATCGGCGCCGGGGCGATCTCGTTCAAGGATGCCGCCGCGTGGGATTCCGACCTGCAATTCGCCCGCGCCCGGCACCGCGCCGATCCGGCCCAGGTCGCGGCCGCCGTGGACCGGGTGGCGGGCTGGCACCGGCTGTCCACGACCCCGCCCGCGCGGCGGCGCGTCGCCCTGATCCTGTCCACCTATCCCGGCAAGGCGCATCGGATGGCCCATGCGGTGGGCCTGGACGCCATCGCCTCGGCCCAGGCGATGCTGGCCGATCTGGGACAGGACGCGGGCGCGGCGCCGCTGGAACAGGCGCTTGCGACCGGCCGCATCCGCTGGCCCCTGGCGGAATACCGGCGGGCGCTGTCCCGCCTGCCGGACCCCCTGCGCCAGGCCCTGCATACGGTCCATGGCGCGCCCGAGGATGACGCGGCCATCGAAGGCGGCGCCTTCGCCTTTGCCGCGATCCGGCGCGGCAACGCGCTGATCGCGCTGCAACCCGAACGCGGCCAGCCCGCCGACCGCGAAGGCGAATACCACGACACCACCCGCACTCCGCGCCACGCCTATGTCGCCTTCTACCTGTGGCTTCAGGACCAGGCCGACGCGCTGGTCCATATCGGCGCGCATGGCACGCTGGAATGGCTGCCCGGCAAGGCCGCCGCGCTGTCGCCCGCCTGCTGGCCCCAGGCGCTGACCGGGGCGCTGCCCGGGGCGCTGCCGGTGATCTATCCCTTCATCGTCAACGATCCGGGCGAGGCGGCGCAGGCCCGTCGCAGGCTGGGCGCGGTGACGCTGGGCCACCTGCCGCCGCCGCTTGCGCCCTCGGGCACGCCCGCGCCGTTCCTGCGCCTGGAACGGCTGCTGGACGAATATTCGCTGGCCGATGGGATGGACGCCCCCCGCCAGGCCCGGCTGGTCGCCGCCATCCGGGCCGAGGCGCAATCGGCCGGGGTCGAGGACGACCTGGGCATCCCCGGCCATGCCAGCCCGGCCGAGGCGATTCCGCTGATCGACCGCTTCGTCTGCGACGTGAAGGATTCGCAATTCGCCGAAGGTCTGCATGTCTGGGGGCGCGGCACGCCCGATGGCCGGGGCTTCACGGGCGACGCGGCTTCGGCCGCCGCCGAAAAGGCCGCGCTGCTGGACGCCCTGGCGGGCCGCCGGATCGAACCGGGACCGTCGGGATCGCCCTGGCGCGGGCGCAGGGACGTGCTGCCGACCGGGCGCAATCTTTTCGGCACCGATCCCCGCGCCGTGCCCTCGGCCGCCGCCCATGCGCAGGGCGTCAGGCTGGCCGAGGAACTGCTGCGCCGCCATTTGCAGGACCAGGGCGACTGGCCGCGCGGGCTGGTGGTGAACCTGTGGGGGTCGGCCACCATGCGCACGGCGGGCGAGGAATTCGCCATGGCGCTGCACCTGGCCGGGGCGGCGCCGGTCTGGGACGACCAGTCGGGCCGCGTCACCGGATTTCAGATCGTGCCGCTGGCGCTGCTGGACCGGCCGCGCATCGACGTGACGCTGCGCGTCTCGGGCCTGTTCCGCGACGTGTTCCCCGACCTGGCCCGGCTGTTCGAACAGGCGACGGCGGCGCTGGCCCGGCGCGACGAGGCTGCCGACATGAACCCCTATGTCGCGGCGCCGTCCGGGCCGCGCGTCTTCGCCCCCGCCCCCGCCCGCTATGGCCTGGGGCTTGCGACGGGACCGTTCACCCCCGAGGCCCGGCAGGCGGCCGGAGAGGCATGGCTTGCCGCCTCGGGCCACGATGCCGAAGGCGCCCCCGCGCGCGCGATGCTTGAGGCCCGGCTGCGCGGCGCCGACGCTTTCGTCCACCTTCAGGATCTTCCCGAAACCGACCTGCTGATGGCCGAGGATTACGCCAGCCACGAGGCCGGTTTCGCCGCCGCCCTGGCCACCCTGGGCGGTCAGGCCGCCCTCTACCACCTGGACGCGACCCGCCCCGACGCCCCCCGCGCCCGCACCCTGCCCGAGGAGATCGCGCGCGTGGTCCGCGCGCGAGCCGTCAATCCCCGCTGGCTGGAATCGATGATGCGGCACGGCTTTCGCGGCGCGGCGGAAATCGCCGCCACCCTGGACCACATGGCGGCCTTCGCGCATCTGGCCGGGGTGGTGCCGCCGCATCTGTTCGATCTCTATCACGCCGCGACCCTGGGCGATCCTCGGGTGGCGGATTTCCTGGAGGCCAGCAATCCCCAGGCCCAGGAGACGATGCGGGCGACATTCGCGGCCCTGGCAGACGCCGGGCTGTGGCAAAGCCGGTCCAACAGCATCGCGGCGGGGATCAGATGAGCGGTCGGGTCAAGGGCTGGTGCCCCGGCGCGCTGACGCCGATGCCGTCCGGCGACGGGCTGGTGCTGCGCGTCCGCCCCCGTTCCGGGCGGCTGACGCCCGCGCAGATGCTGGGCCTGGCCGATCTGGCAGAGCGGTTCGGCGACGGCGCGGTCACGCTGACCAGCCGGGCGAACCTGCAACTGCGCGCGGTCGCGCCTGCCGATCTGGAGGCCGTCCAGGCGGATCTGCGGCGGCTGGATCTGATCGACACCGATCCCGCGCAGGAGACGCGCCGCAACATCCTGGTGTCGCCGATCTGGACACAGGGCGATCCCACGATGGCCCTGGCGGCCGAACTGGCGGCGCGCCTGGCCGAATTGCCGCCCCTGCCCGCCAAGTTCGGCTTTGCGATCGACACCGGCCCGGCGGCGATCCTGACCGGCGCATCGGCCGACCTGCGGATCGAGCGGTCGTCATCGGGCCTGATCCTGCGCGCCGAGGGCATGGCGCGCGGCCAAGCGGTCCCCGCCGCGCGGGCCGTGACCCGCCTTGTCGCGCTGGCGCACTGGTTCGCGGCGCAGCCCGGCGCGCGGCGGATGGGACTGCTGGTGGGCGGCGGCGCGCACCCGCCGCTGGCCGCCGATGCCGCGCCCCTGACGACCCCGCCGCTGCGGCCCGGCCCGGCCGCGCCGGGCACCTGCGTCGCCGCGCCTTTCGGGCGGATGGCCACGGATGCGCTGCGCGCCGTCGCCGTCGCGCCCGCGCGGCCGACCCCCTGGCGGTCGCTGGTCATCGAGTCCGCGTCGCCGCCCCCGCATCCCCAGGCCATCACCCACCCGGACGATCCGCGCCTGCGGGTGGCGGTCTGCGTGGGCAAGCCCCGTTGCCCCTCGGCCAGCGTCGAGACGATGCGCCTTGCCCGCGACCTTGCGCCCCTGGTGCCGCCGGGCGCGGTCCTGCATGTCGCCGGATGCGCCAAGGGCTGCGCCCATCCCCGGCCCGCCGACCTGGTGCTGACCGGACGAGACGGCCGCTTCGATCTGCTGCGCGGCGGCCGTCCCGGCGATCCGCCGCAGCGCCGCAGCCTGGATCCCGCCGACATTGCCGCTCTGCTGAAAGACCCCCATGCCCCATCTTTATGAAACCGACGGCGCCGCGATCTATCGCGCCTCTTTCGCGACCATCCGCGCCGAGGCCGACCTGTCGCGCTTTGCCCCCGACGAGGAGATCGTCGCCGTCCGCATGATCCATGCCTGCGGGATGGTGGATCTTGCGGCGCATATCCGCTTTGCCCCCGGCTTCGCCATCGCCGCGCGCCGGGCGCTGGAAGGGGGCGCGCCGATCCTCTGCGACGCGCGCATGGTCAGCGAGGGGATCACCCGCGCCCGCCTGCCCGCCGCGAACCCCGTCCTCTGCACCCTGCACGCGCCCGAGGTTCCCGGCCTGGCCGCCAGCCTGGGCACGACCCGTTCGGCCGCCGCGCTGGAACTGTGGCGGCCGCATCTGGCGGGCGCGGTCGTCGCCATCGGCAATGCGCCGACCGCGCTGTTCCACCTGCTGAACATGCTGGAGGATCCGGCCTGCCCGCGTCCCGCCGCGATCATCGGCTGCCCGGTCGGCTTCATCGGCGCGGCGGAATCCAAGGCTGCCCTGGCGGCCGACGGCCCCACGCCCTGGTGCATCGTGGACGGACGGCTTGGCGGGTCGGCGATCACCGTCGCTGCGGTCAACGCCCTGGCGAGCCGGGTCGAATGATGGGCAAAATCCTGTGCATCGGCCTTGGCCCCGGCGACCCCGACCTGATGAGCCTGCGTGCCCACCGGCACCTGACACGGGCGCGCGTCGTCGCCTATTTCCGCAAGGGTGGCCGCCCCGGACAGGCGCGCCGCATCGCCGAGGGGCTGATCCCGGCGGGCGCCGTCGAACTGGCGATGGAATATCCCGTCACCACCGAAATCGCCGTCCAGGATCCCGCCTATGGCGCCGCGCTGCGGGCCTTTTACGACGACTGGGCCGCGCGGCTGCAAGAAGCCGCCCTGACGGACGATGTGGTGGTGCTGTGCGAAGGCGATCCGTTCTTTTTCGGATCCTTCATGCACCTGCACGCCCGCCTGCCGCGCGATCTGGTCGAGGTGGTTCCGGGCATCCCCGGCATGGCCGGATGCTGGACCGCGACGGGCCAGCCGATCACCTGGGGCGACGACATCCTGACCGTGCTGCCCGCGACCCTGCCCGAAGCCGAACTTGCGCGCCGGATCGCCGATACCGACGCGCTTGTGGTGATGAAGATCGGCCGCAACCTGGGGCGGCTGCGTGCGGCGCTGACCGCCGCCCGACGGCTGGACCAGGCCTGGCTGGTCGAATACGGCACCATGCCGGGCCAGCGGGTGCGCCGCCTGGCGGATGTCGAGGGGCCGGTGCCCTATTTCTCGATCGTGCTGATCCACGGCCAGGGGCGCAGGCCGTGACCGGCTGGCTGGTCATCGCGGGGCTTGGCCCCGGCGCCGCCGGGATGATGACGGCCGAGGTGCGGGACGCCCTGGACCAGGCCACCGACGTGATCGGCTATGGTCCCTATGTCGCCCGCATCGCGCCGCGCGCGGGGCTGGTGCTGCACCCCTCCGACAACCGGGTGGAACTGGACCGCGCCACGCGGGCGTTGACCCTGGCCGCCATGGGGCGGCGGGTGGTGGTCGTCTCGTCCGGCGATCCGGGGGTCTTCGCCATGGCCTCGGCCGTGTTCGAGGCGATGGAGCGCGGCCCGGCCGACTGGCAGGGCCTGGATCTGCGGGTGCTGCCGGGGATCACCGCGATGCTGGCGGCGGCGGCGGCGGCGGGCGCGCCCCTGGGGCATGATTTCTGCGCCATCAACCTGTCGGACAATCTCAAGCCGCTTGATCTGGTGCTGGAACGCGTGCGGCTGGCGGTCCAGGCCGATTTCGCGATGGCCTTCTATAATCCCCGCTCGGCCAGCCGCCCGCATCAGTTCGGCGCGGTGCTGGATCTGCTGCGCGGAATCTGCGGCCCCGGCCGGCTGATCACCTTCGCCCGCGCCGTTTCGACCCCCGGCCAGCAGATCCGCACCGTCGCCCTGTCGCAGGCCACGGCCGAGATGGCCGACATGCGCACGGTGGTTCTGGTCGGCTCGTCCCGGACGCGGCGCGTCGGCCGCTTCGTCTATACGCCGAGGTCGGCATGACACCAGGCCAGCACATCCTCGACCGTCGCGGCGGTGGGGCGATCCGGCACGGGCGGCCGGGCGATCATCACCACCGGAATGCCCAGGGCGCGGGCAGCCGCCAGCTTGGCGCTGGCCCCGCCGCCGCCCGCGTTCTTGGCGACGATCAGGTCGATGCGGTGGCCTTCCAGCAGCGCCCGGTCGCCCGCCACATCGAAGGGTCCGCGCGCGATCACCACGGTCGCATCCGGCAGCGGCAGCGGATCGTCGGGACGGTCCACCAGACGCAGCAGATAATGGTGCTGCGCCTGACCCCTGAAATCCGCAAGCTGCTGGCGGCCGATGGACAGGAACACCCGGCGCGGCGGGCCGTCCAGGGCGCGCGCCGCCGCGGCCATGTCGGCCACCTCGGTCCAGTCGTCGCCTGGACCGGGCTGCCATGCGGGCCGCTCCAGCGCCAGCAGCGGCAGGCCGGTCAGCGCGCTTGCCGCCACCGCGTTGCGGCTGATCCGCGCGGCAAAGGGATGGGTCGCATCGACGATCCGGGCGATCCGGTTCGCCCGCAGCCAGTCGGCCAGCCCTGCGGCCCCGCCGAAGCCGCCCACCCGCACCGGCACCGGCTGCGGGCGGGGCGACTGGACCCGGCCCGCATAGGACAGGATCGCGGCCATCCCCCGCTGGGCCATCGCCGCGGCAAGGCGACTGGCCTCGGTCGTGCCGCCAAGGATCAGGGTCGTCATGGCTGAATGGCTTTCCATCATCGGTATCGGCGAGGATGGCCCGGACGGTCTGTCCGCCGCAAGCCGCCATGCGCTGCGATCGGCGGCGGCGGTGTTCGGCGGGCCGCGTCATCTGGCGATGATCGACCATCCCGACCGCCGCCCCTGGCCGGTGCCCTTTTCCATCGCCCCGGTGCTGGCCCTGCGCGGGCAGCCGGTGGCGGTCCTGGCATCCGGGGATCCGTTCTGGCACGGCGCGGGCGGCACGCTTGCGGCCGCCCTGGCGCCCGGCGAATGGCGGGCCTTCCCCGCGCCCTCGGTCTTTTCCCTGGCCGCCGCGCGCATGGGCTGGCGGATCGAGGACACGCTGTGCCTGGGCCTGCACGCCGCGCCGCTGGGGGGACTGCGCCCACATCTCGCGCCGGGCCGTCGCGCGATCCTGACGCTGCGCGACGGCGCGGCAGTGGCCGAGCTGGCCCGCTGGCTGGCGGCCGAGGGGTTCGGGGACAGCGCCCTGGCGGTCATGGAGCATCTGGGCGGCGCGCGCGAACGGATCCGCCATGCCCGCGCCGAGGCGCTGGACCTGGCCGATATAGGCGCCCTGGTCGCGGTCGCCGTGACGGTCCAGGGCGCGGGCCGGGTCATGCCCCGCGCCTCGGGCCTGGCGGATGACTGGTTCGACCATGACGGCCAGATCACCAAACGGCCGGTCCGCGCCCTGGCGCTGTCGGCCCTGGCGCCGCGCCCCGGCGAGATGCTGTGGGACATCGGCGCCGGGTCGGGATCGGTGGGGATCGAATGGCTGCTGGCCGACCCGTCCTGCCGCGCCGTCGCGATCGAGCGGGACGCGGCACGCGCCGAACGGGCGCGCGGGAACGCCGACCGGCTGGGCGCGGGGCGGCTGGCGATCCGGGCGGGAGAGGCCCTGGACCTGCTGGACGGACTGCCGCCCCCCGATGCCGTCTTTGTCGGCGGCGGCGGCGACGACGCCCTGCTGGCCGCGCTGTGGGACCGTCTGCCCGCGGGGTGCCGCCTTGTCGCCCACGCCGTGACCCTGGAAACCGAGGCGCTGCTGGCCGCCTGGCACCATGCCCAAGGCGGCAGCCTGCTGCGGATAGAACTGTCCGAGGCCGCGCCGCTGGGGCGCAGGCGAGGCTGGAAGGCAAGCTATCCGGTCGTGCAATGGAGCGTGACGCGATGAGACATGCAGGCGTCGGATTTCGCAGCGGGGCCACGCTGGATTCGGTCCGCGATGCGCTGCGCCGCGCCGGAGGCGGCGGGCTGACGCGGATCGCCATTCCGGCAGTCAAGGCGGCCGATCCGCTGGCCGCCGAACTGGCCGCGTCCGGTCTGGCCCTGACCCTGATCCCGCCCGATGCGCTGGCCCGCACACCGACCCCCACGCAAGGCCCGCCGTCGCTGCGCACCCACCGCACCGGCAGCGTCGCCGAAGCCTGCGCGCTGATCGCCGCCGGGCCTGGCGCGCGCCTGCTGGCGCCCCGCACCATCAGCCAGGACCGCATGGCGACCGCCGCCGTCGCGGAAGGAGTCGATCCATGACCGTCCATTTCATCGGCGCCGGTCCCGGCGCCCCCGACCTGCTGACGCTGCGCGGGCGCGACCTGATCGCGGCATCGCCCGTCTGTCTCTATGCCGGGTCGCTGATCCCCCCGGCGGTGCTGGCCCATTGCCCGCCCGGCTGCCGGATCGTCGACACCGCCCCGCTGGACCTGGACGCCATCATGGCCCAGATCGCAGCGGCACATGAGCGCGGCCTTGACGTGGCGCGGCTGCATTCGGGCGATCTGTCCGTCTGGTCGGCCATGGGCGAACAGTTGCGCCGCCTGCGCGCGGCGGGGATCCCCTATACGGTGACGCCGGGCGTGCCGTCCTTTGCCGCCGCCGCCGCCGCCCTGGGGGCGGAACTGACCCTGCCGGGCCTTGCGCAAAGCGTGGTGCTGACCCGCACGGCGGGCCGCGCCTCGGCCATGCCGCAGGGCGAAAGCCTTGC
The DNA here is from genome assembly GCF_052045125.1 of Paracoccus sp. 22332. NCBI lineage: Bacteria > Pseudomonadati > Pseudomonadota > Alphaproteobacteria > Rhodobacterales > Paracoccaceae > Paracoccus > Paracoccus sp. 22332. The sequence goes on along the minus strand of NZ_JBQEOI010000001.1, from coordinate 291,227 downwards.
CGCCTTCGCCGCGACGGGCGCGACCCTGGCGCTGCATCTGTCGATCCACCGGCTGGCCCAGGTCGCAGCCGAACTGATCCCCCATTACGGCGCCGACTGCCCGGCGGCCGTCGTCTGGCGGGCAAGCTGGCCCGACCAGCGGCTGGTGCGCGGCACCCTGGCCGACATCGCCGCGCAGGTCGGCGACGGGATCGAGCGCACCGCCCTGATCCTGGTCGGCCGCGCCCTTGCGCAAGAGGGATTCGACGACAGCCGCCTGTACGCCGCCGATTACGACCGGCGCTTTCGCGGCGGGCGCGGCGACGCGGTGACGCCGTGACGGCGGGGCTGATCGTCTCGGCCGCGCGGTCGGGCAGCGGCAAGACCACGGTGATGCTGGGCCTGCTGCGCTGCCTGGCCGAGGACGGCTTGGCCGTGCAGCCGTTCAAATGCGGCCCCGACTATATCGACCCGGCGTTTCACCGCGCGGCCTGCGGGCGGGCGTCCTTCAATCTGGACAGCTGGGCGATGCCCATGGGCCTGCTGACGACGCAACTGGCGCGGGCGGACGGCTTCGCCCTGGCCGAGGGGTCGATGGGCCTGTTCGACGGCGTGGCGGCGGACGGCGAGACCGGCAACGGCGCCAGCGCCGACATCGCCGCGCTGACTGGCTGGCCGGTGCTGCTGGTGCTGGATGTCTCGGGCCAGGCGCAGACGGCGGCGGCCCTGACCCTGGGCATGGCCGGGTTCCGCGACGATGTGCGGGTGGCGGGGGTGATCCTGAACCGCGTCGCCTCGGCCCGGCACGAACGGCTGTGCCGCCTGGCCTTCCAGGCGCGGGGCATCCCCGTCCTGGGGGCACTGCCCCGGCGCGGCGACCTGACCATCCCGGAACGGCATCTGGGCCTGGTGCAGGCGGCGGAACACCCGGATCTGGAAACCGCGATCCGCTCCTATGCGGCCTTCCTGCGCGCCCATGTCGATCTGGACGCCGTCCGGGCCGCAGCGCGGGGCGGTGCCGTGCCGGGGACCGGCGGGCGCCCGGTGCCGCCGCCCGGCCAGCGGATCGCGTTGGCGCAGGATCAGGCGTTTTCCTTTGTCTATCCGCATCTTCTGGACGGCTGGCTGCGGCAGGGGGCCGAGGTGCTGACGTTCTCTCCTCTGGCCGATCAGCCGCCGCCGGACGCGGATGTCTGCTGGCTGCCGGGGGGCTATCCCGAACTGCATGCCGGGCGGATCGCGGGCGCGGCCCGGTTCCTGGACGGGCTGCGCCGCTTTGCGGCCACCCGTCCGGTGCATGGTGAATGCGGCGGCTACATGGTGTTGGGCCGGGCGCTGATCGACGCGGCCGGGACCAGCCATCCGATGGCCGGGCTGCTGGGGCTGGTCACCAGCTATCAACAACGGCGGATGCATCTGGGCTATCGGCTGGCGCGGCTGTCGGATCCGATGCCGGGCCTGCCCGCCGGGACGCGGCTGCGGGGGCACGAGTTCCATTATTCCGCCATCCTCGACCAGCCGGATGCCGCCCTGGCCCAGGTGGAGGATGCCGACGGCGCGGCGGTGGCGGAAACTGGATCGCGGCGCGGCCGCGTCACCGGCACCTTCTTCCACCTGATCGCGCAGGCCGCATGACCTGCGTCTTCGTCTGCGCCGAATGCCCCGGCGGGGCAAACAGGCTGGCGGCGATCCGGGCCGCGCTTGGCGGGACCGCCTGCACGGTGCGCGCGGCGGGGTGCATGTCCGGCTGCCGCAGCGGCGGCTCCGTGGCGGTCAGGGCGCCGGGGCGGATGGCCTATCTGTTCGGGCCGGTGGACGGCGGCGACGGCCAGCGGCTGCGCCGGTTCCTGGATCTCTACCACGCCGCGCCGGGCGGAGAGATCCGCGATGCGCGCCCGCTGGGTCCGCTGCGCTTCAAGGTTCTGGCGCGCATTCCCGACGCTTGACCGTCGGCCCCGGCGGTGCCAGTCTGGCGGTGTGCAAGGTGCGGCCCGCAAGGCTGCATGGGAACAGGGATCACCAACCCGACCGCCCCCGCGACTGTGAGCAGAGAGCCGATCCGGCACGCCACTGTGGCCCCGCGCCATGGGAAGGCAGGAAAGGCAGCGACCTGCGAGTCAGGAGACCGACCTAGCGCGAAACGCAATCCGCCGTCGGGGATGACGGCAAGGAGGGACGACATGACGACGCTTTCCCGCGCATCGGCCGCGGTTTCCACATCGCTGCGCGACATCTTCATCGTGGCCGCCATCGGCGCGGTTCTGGTCTTCACGGCCGGCCTCGCGCAGTCCGAGACGCTGCACGACGCCGCCCATGACGTGCGCCACGCCACCGGCTTTCCCTGCCACTGATGCTGTCGCGTCTTTTGTCCAGCGCCCTGATCGCTGGTGCTGCCGCAGGGCTGATTGCCGCCCTGTTGCAGTTGGGCTTTGTCCAGCCCGTCCTGCTGCACGCCGAACTTTACGAAGGCGGCGAACTGACCCATTTCGCGGCGCCCAGTGACCACCATCACCACGACGCGGCGGACACTGCCCATGACCATGATCACGCCGAAGGCGCCGCCGCTGCGGCCCATCCCGACATGGGCGGCCTCGACCTGAGCCGCGACGGATTGTCGGTGCTGTTCTCGATCCTGGTCTATGCCGGCTATGCGCTGCTGCTGGTGGCCGCCATCGCGCTGGCCGAAAACCGCGGCCATGCCGTCACCGCGCGCCAGGGGCTGCTGTGGGGCGTCGCGGGTTTTGTCGCGGTGCAGCTTGCGCCCGCCTTCGGCCTTGCCCCGGAACTGCCCGGCATGGCCGCCGCCGACATCACGCAGCGCGAGATCTGGTGGCTGGCCACCGTCGCCCTGTCCGCTGTCGCGCTGTGGCTGATCGCCTTCGGCAAGTCCTGGGCCGAATGGGCGCCCGCCATCGTCCTGGCCGCCCTGCCCCACCTGGTCGGCGCGCCGCACCCGGCCGAACTGACCGGCCCCACCCCGCCCGAGCTTGCCGCCCAGTTCGCGGGCCGCGCCCTGGGCGTGGGCCTGGTGGCCTGGGTCGCCCTGGGCCTGCTGACGACCACCCTATGGTCGCGCGGCCGCGCCTGATCCCCGTCCCGGCGCCCCGGCGCCGGGATCGCGCCGCAGCAGATAGATATCCATGATCCACCCGTGCCTGTCGCGGGCTGCCTGCCGCGCAGCGACGATGCGCGGTCCAGCCTCGGACAGCGGGCCTGCCTCGACGATCTGGTCCGGCATTCCGACATAGGCGCCCCACCAGATGCGGACCCCGGCGGGATCCAGCGTCTGGAAGCTGTTCATGCCATCCAGCATCACCACCAGCGTATCGACGCCCGCCGGCCAGCCCTCGTCGCGCAGCCGCCGCCCGGTGGTGACAAGGAAGGGCGCGCCGATCTCGTTCAGGGGGATCGCATGGGCCGCCGTCAGCCCTTGCAGCGACATGATCCCCGGCACCACATGGACGGTCATGGCCCGCCGGTCCGCCAGCCGCGCCGCAATGCGCAGCGAACTGTCATAGAGAGCCGGATCCCCCCAGATCAGCAGCGCCACCCGCAGCGCACCGGGATGGACCGCGATTACCCTCTCCCAGCAACCGGCGATCGCCTCGTGCCAGTCCAGCACGCCGCCTTCATACCCGCCCGAGGCATCCCGAACCGGCAGGTCGAATTCCGCCAGCACCGTTTGCGGATTGGTCAGCACCTCGTCGCAGATCCGGCGCCGCGCCTGGGCCAGTTCCGCCTTCTCCTCGCCCTTGCGGGGAATCAGGATCAGATCGGCACGGTTGATCGCCGCGACGGCCTCAAGCGTCAGATGCGCGACCCGTCCCATGCCGATGCCGATAAGCCAAAGTTCCATCCCCGATGCCCCGCCCTGGACCATGCAAGGCGCTTCTGACCGCGGCTCCGGCGGCGGTCAAGCGGCCTTCCTACCATTACAGTTTCGTTTTTAATTTGATATGAGAGCGTTTCGCTACGGCCTGATGCGCTCGTCGCCACAATGACCATGCGATGATCTGTGCGGGCTGGGCTCATGGATATGAGGCATGTTCCGCCATCGGTTTGAGGAACATGCCGATTGCGCAGCGGACTGATCGTCGAAGCCGATCTCACCCGCGCTACGGGCCGCGCCGGGCGGCAGGCCGCGATCGATATGATCCACCGCCATTCGCCGGGCTCGAGCCGGAGGCTGACGCTCGGCGCCGACAAGGGATATGATGCCGCGGAGTTCGTCACCGATCTGCGGCACGCCTGCCCGCCTATGCTTTTTTACCCTTCTACATTGACCAGGATGACGGCTGGACCAAGTCACTCGAATCCTTTGCGAATCTCGCGCAATACAGCGCCTACAAAAAGCCGGTCATCGAATTTCACACCGGTATTCTGCCGAACGAGTTCTATGTCTTGGAAGCGAACAAGCGTCAGATCCAGGTCCCCACATGGACAATGACAGCCGTCAGCCAGGCCAATGCTCTTCTCCGCAGTTGATAGCGGGGCTTGTAAAGCGCGTGCACGAGATCCTGAAACGGGCGGAACAGGCTGGTTTCGGCGCCAGAGTTGCAGCCTCCTTCGAGGCCGACAAGGCGCTCATGGATGATATGTGGGGCGAGGACTGAGGGTCGGTAGAGGCTTGGATCTTACAAACCATGGGCCAGGTTGAGGGGCGAGCATGAGCGAAACCGACGCACTGATACGCGCCGAGATTGCCGCGATCATTAGAGACACCGCACGTATCCGCGAACGACCTGTCTGGCAGACTATGCTGGCGGGCGCCGCAATTGTTGTTCTGGGCGTCACCCTCGGCTCTGCTCTGGCTTTGCTTAGCTGAGGTGTGAACGTTGCAGCCACGATATCCTGTGGGGTGCGGGTGGCACTACTGCGATCTATTCCAATGATTTATGAGGTATTCAGCCTGATCGCGAGGCAACTTCCGTAATCAAAAAGGCAGAACTATCCGCCCCTTATCAGTCAATAACTGGTCGGAGCGAGAGGATTCGAACCTCCGACCCCCTGCTCCCGAAGCAGGTGCGCTACCAGGCTGCGCTACGCTCCGACCGTGGTGGGGCAGGTAGCGCGGGCTGCGGGCGAATGCAAGCCCCGTCAGGGGCGCGGCGGCCATATTCTTTGCAGCAGCGAGGTGCGGGGCGCCGTTACCGTCTCCGCGCGGATGCGCGAGGCGATCACGGGGCGGTTGGCGGAATTGCCGCCTCTGCCTTCGCGCCAGACGATATAGATACCCGACCCGATGATCACCGTGGCGCCCAGGACGGTGGGCAGATCCAGAACCTCGTCGAAGAAGATCCAGCCATAGGTCGTGGCCCAGAGGATCTGCGAATACTGCATGGGCGCGACGATCGCGGCCTCTCCGGCGCGATAGGCGAGGATCAGCAGGAATCCCGCGATCAGTCCCAGACAGGCGATCACCCCGGCCAGCGCCAGATGCGGCAGCGCCATCGGCCGGTATTCGATGGCCAGGGACGCGCCGGTAGCGAGGAAGTTGCCCAGCATCGGCCACATCAGCAGGACCAGCGGGCGTTCCGACCGGCCCAGCTTGCGCAGGATCACCGCGGTCATCGCCGATCCCATGGCCGCCGCCAGCGCGGCCGCATGACCCAGCCCCAAGGGCTGCGCGCCGGGGCGCAGCACGATCAGAACGCCCGCCAGGCCCGCCACGACCGCCAGCCAGCGGTGCATCCCGACCCGTTCGCCCAGGATCGGGATCGACAGGATCGTCACCAGCAGCGGCGCGGCGAACAGGATCGCATAGACCTGCGCCAGCGGCAGCTGCGAGAACGCGAAGAAGCTGCCCATCCCGGCAATCACCCCCACCACGGTGCGGGCCGCGACCCATCCGGGATTGGCCGGGCGCAGCGTGCCGGGGGTGGGATCGCGCATGATGATGACCATCACCAGCGGAAAGGACAGCAGCGACGAAAAGAACAGCACCTGCAAGGCGGGATACTGCGTGCCCAGCGTCTTGATCACCACGTCATGCGTCGCATAGAGGCCCATGGCCAGCAGGGCCAGGGCCGCACCGCGGACGTTTGACGCGCCCTCCATCAGCCCTGGGACAGGGTCGCGACGATGCGGTCGCCCATCTGCGAGGTCGAAACCGGGGTGCCGCCGTCGGGCCCCATCAGGTCGGCGGTGCGCACGCCGTCGGCCAGAACCCGCTCCACCGCGCGTTCCAGGTCGGACGCCGCCCGGCCCTCGTCGAAGGAATAGCGCAGCGCCATCGCGAAGGACAGGATGCAGGCGATCGGGTTGGCCTTGCCCTGCCCCGCGATGTCGGGGGCGCTGCCGTGGACGGGTTCGTACATCGCCTTGGGCCGGCCGTTCGCCATCGGCGCCCCCAGGCTGGCCGATGGCAGCATCCCCAGCGATCCGGTCAGCATCGCCGCCGCGTCCGACAGCAGGTCGCCGAACAGGTTGTCGGTGACGATCACGTCGAACTGGCGCGGGTTGCGGACCAGCTGCATGGCGCCGTTGTCGGCATACATGTGCGACAGCTCCACGTCGGGGTATTCGTTGTCATGGACCCACTGCACCTCTTCGCGCCAGAGGATGCCGGATTCCATCACATTGGCCTTTTCCATCGAGCAGACCCGGTTCGACCGCTTGCGCGCCAGTTCGAAGGCCGACCGGGCGACGCGGCGGATTTCGCCGCTGGTGTAACGCTGGGTATTGATGCCGACGCGGCCGCCTTCGTTGTCGGGGTTGTTGTCGTCGGCATGGATGCCGCGCGGCTCGCCGAAATAGACCCCGCTGGTCAGTTCGCGCACGATCAGGATATCCAGCCCGGCCACCACGTCCCGTTTCAGCGACGAAAAATCGGCCAGAGCGTCGAAGCATTGCGCCGGGCGCAGGTTGGCATACAGATCCATTTCCTTGCGCAGGCGCAGCAGCCCGCGTTCGGGCTTGAGGCTGAAATCCAGCGTGTCGTATTTCGGCCCGCCGACCGCGCCCAGCAGCACCGCGTCGACCGATTGCGCCAGCGCCATGGTGTCGTCCGTCAGCGGCACCCCATGCGCGTCATAGGACGACCCGCCGACCAGCCCATGGCGGACATCGAAGGACATGCCGCGATTGGCGGAAAACCAGTCGATGACCTTGACCACCTCGGCCATGACCTCGGGACCGATCCCGTCGCCGGGCAGGATAAGCAGGGAATAGCTGTCGGACATGGTTCCTCCTTACGGGCGCGATGCCCCTGCGGCACTAGCCAAGGGCCGCCGCGGGGTCAAGTTCGGGCAGGGCGCGGTCCGCGCCGAGCCGGCCCCCCGGCTGGACCTTGGCACGCGCAGGTTCCCGGTTGCGGGCGAATTGCACGTCTTGCACCTTTCCGCGCCCTGTCGCAGCTTGCGCGGCAAGGGAAGGAAAGCCGCTCATGCCCAAAATATCCGTGGGGATCGTCAGCCTGGTTCTGGCCTATGTCCTCAGCCAGTTCTATCGCGCCTTCCTTGCGGTGCTGACGCCCGTCCTGGGATCCGAGCTTGGCGCCACGCCCGGCGATCTGGCGCTGTCCTCGGGGTTGTGGTTCGCGACCTTCGCGGCGATGCAGATCCCGGTGGGGCGGATGCTGGACCGGATCGGGCCGCGCCTGACGGTGGCCCTGCTGCTGGGGGCCGCCGGAGGGGCGGGGGCCGCGATCTTTGCGTCGGCTCAGGCGCCCTGGCACCTGCACTTGGCGATGGCGCTGCTGGGGGTGGGCTGCGCGCCCGCGCTGATGGGATCCTATTACATCGTCGCCCGCGAATATCCGGCGGCCGCCTTCGGCGCCATGGCGGGGATGATCGTGGGCTTCGGGTCGCTGGGCAACATCCTGGGCGCGACGCCGCTGGTCTGGGCCATCCAGGCCCTGGGCTGGCGCGCGACCATGGCGGGCCTGGGCGCCTCGACGGTGGCGGTGGCCCTGCTGATCGCGCTGACGGTGCGCGACCCGGCCCGGCTGGGTGCGGACCATCCCCAGGGATCGCTGGCCGAGGTGCTGCGGATCCGCGCGCTGTGGTTCATCCTGCCCCTGTTCTTCGTGAACTATGCCGCGTCGGGTGCGATCCGGGGCCTGTGGGCCGCCCCCTATCTGGAACGGGTGTTCGGCGCGGACGCCACACTGATCGGGCGGGCGACGCTGGCGATGGGGCTGGCGATGATCCTGGGGAATTTCCTGGTCGCCCCTGCCGTGCGGCTGGTGGGCAGCCTGCGCCGGACGGTGCTGATCTTCACCGGCGCGACGCTGGCGGTGATGGGCTTCCTGTGCCTGAACCCCCAGCCCGGCCTGGGGTTGGCGGTGGTCCTGCTGGCGCTGATCGGGCTGTCCGGGGCGGGCTATGTGCTGCTGATGGCGCATGGCCGGTCGTTCCTGCCCGATCACCTGGTCGGGCGGGGGGTGACGTTCATGAACATGATCTCGATCGGCGGGGTGGGGGTGATGCAGTTCGCCTCGCGCCCGGTGTTCCAGGCGGCGTCCGGGGCCTTTGCGCCGCCGCAGGCATTCGCCCTGCTGTTCCTGTTCTTCCTGGTCCCGCTTGCCATCGGCTTCGCCCTGTATTTCCTGACGCCCGAGGCCCGGCATGGCTGAGCCCATGGTTGATCCGCTGGTCGTCGCCCCGAACCTGAAGCGCCGCCTGTCGGGCGTCACCGCGACCGTCGTGCGCCTGATCCCGGTGCAGGCCCGGATGATCGCGATCCGCGCCACCGGCCCCGGCCTGCCGCCCGAGGTGCCGCATATCCCGCTGATCCGCGCCGCCACCCTGCCGCGCGACCGCTGGCGGGTCTGGCACGCCCGGCGCAACACCGAAATGGCGTTGGGCCTGATCCTGCGGCGGATCCTGCGGCGGAAATACCGGCTGCTGTTCACCTCGGCCGCGCAGCGTCGCCATACCGGCTTTACCAAATGGCTGATCCGCCAGCAGGACGCGCTTGTCGCCACCTCGGACAAGGCCGCCAGCTATCTGGACCGGCCCGCGACGGTGGTGATGCACGGGGTCGATACCGACATCTTCCGACCCGCGTCCGACCGGGCGGCGCTGCGCCGTGACCTAGGCCTTGATCCCGATGCGGTGCTGATCGGCTGCTTCGGCCGGGTGCGCGCCCAGAAGGGCGTCGACCTGCTGGTCGAGGCCGGGCTGCGGCTGTTGCCCGACCGCCCGCAGGCGCGGATCCTGTTCACCGGGCGCATCACCCCCGACAACCGCGCCTTCGCAGACGACCTGCTGGCCCGGATCGCGGCGGCGGGCCTGTCGGACCGGATCCGCTTCCTGGGCGAGCTGCCCTGGGATCAGGTGGTGCGCCATTACCAGGCGCTGGATCTGTTCGCCGCCCCCGCCCGCTGGGAGGGCTTCGGCCTGACCCCGCTGGAGGCGATGGCCTGCGCTGTGCCGACCGTGGCCGCCCGCGTCGGCGCCTATGAGACGCTGATCCGGGACGGCGTGACAGGCAGCCTGGTGCCGCCCGACGATGCCGACGCCCTGACCGACGCCCTGCGCCGCTGGCTGGACGACGATGCCGGCCGCGCCGATGCGGGCCGTGCCGCGCTTGCCCATGTCGCCGCCAACCACGCCATCGAGACCGAGGCCCGCGCCCTGGTCGCCCTCTATCACGACCTGCTGGCCCGGCCATGAACAAGCTGCGCTTCTATGCCGCCCGAACCCTGCGCGACGACGCGGCGCTGCAAGCCCTTTCGGTTCCGCAGTCCGACCTGCTGGCCGAACTGGCGGGCAAGACCGTCGCGCTGATCGGCAATGCCCGGTCGCTGGCCGAAACCCGCCACGGCGCGGCCATCGACGCCGCCGACCTGGTGATCCGCATCAACCGCGCGCCGATGCCGTCCCCGGAAAGCCACGGCACGCGGACCGATTGGCTGGCCCTGGCGGTGCGGCTGGCGGATGCCGACCTGGCCCGCATCGCCCCCAGGCGCGTGTTGTGGATGTCGCCCAAGCGCAAGCGGCTGGGCTGGCGCATCGCGCATGGCGACGGCTTCTATCTGCATCCCCTGGCCGATTACCATGCGCTGAAGGATCGCCTGGCCGCCCCGCCCACCACCGGGGCGATGATGATCGACCTGGCGCTGCGATCGGGCTTGGCCCGCCTGACGCTGCACGGCTTCGACTTCTTCGCCAGCCAAAGCCTGTCGGGCAGCCGCACCGCCGACCAGGTGCCCCACGACTTCGGGGCCGAGGCCGCCTGGGTCGCGGACATGCAGCGCCGGGACGGGCGGCTGATCCTGGCCTGACCCGGCCCGCCCGGCCCTTTCCCCTTCCCTTGCTGGCTTGCGTGCGCTAAAGCCACGCGACCGCCAGAAAAGGAGTCCCAAGGAGATGGGTTACAAAGTCGTCGTCGCAGGCGCCACGGGGAATGTGGGCCGCGAAATGCTGAACATCCTGTCGGAACGCATGTTCCCCGTGGACGAGATTGCCGCGCTGGCCTCGCGCCGGTCGCAGGGCACCGAAGTCAGCTTTGGCGACAAGACCATCAAGGTGAAGGACATCGAGCAGTTCGACTGGACCGGCTGGGACATCGCGCTGTTCGCCATCGGCTCGGACGCCACGAAAATCCACGCGCCCAAGGCCGCCGCGGCGGGCTGCGTGGTGATCGACAACTCGTCGCTGTATCGCTATGACCCCGACATCCCGCTGATCGTGCCCGAGGTGAACCCGGACGCGATCCAGGATTACCGCAACAAGATGATCATCGCGAATCCCAACTGCTCGACCGCGCAGATGGTGGTGGCGCTGAAGCCGCTGCACGACCGCGCGCGGATCAAGCGGGTGGTGGTCAGCACCTATCAGTCCGTCTCCGGCGCCGGCAAAGAGGGCATGGACGAGCTGTGGGACCAGACCAAGGGCATGTATGTGCCCGGCCAAGAGGTCGCGGCCAAGAAGTTCCAGAAGCAGATCGCCTTCAACGTGATCCCACAGATCGACGTGTTCCTGGACAGCGGCGATACCAAGGAAGAATGGAAGATGGTCGCCGAGACCAAGAAGATCCTGGATCCGGCGGTCAAGGTCACGGCGACCTGCGTGCGCGTCCCGGTCTTCGTCGGCCATTCGGAATCCATCAACATCGAGTTCGAGGATTTCCTGGACGAGGACGAGGCCCGCGACATCCTGCGCGAGGCGCCGGGCATCCTGGTCGTGGATAAGCGCGAGCCGGGCGGGTATACGACTCCGGTCGAATGCGTGGGCGATTTCGCCACCTTCGTCAGCCGCATCCGCCAGGACGTGACGGTCGAAAACGGCCTGAACCTGTGGTGCGTCAGCGACAACCTGCGCAAGGGCGCCGCGCTGAACGCCGTGCAGATCGCCGAGTTGCTGGGCAATCGCGTGCTGAAAAAAGGCTGATCGGGTGTTCGACTGGATCACCGGATTCCTGGACGGCGGCGGGGCTGTGGCCATCGCCGCCCTCATGTTTCTGGAAAACGTCTTTCCGCCCATCCCGTCGGAACTGATCATGCCGCTGGCGGGCTTCAACGCCGCGCGCGGCGGCACGCCCCTATGGCTGGCGATCCTGGCCGGGGGCCTGGGATCCTTGGCCGGGGCCTGGTTCTGGTATCTGGCCGGACGGGCCTTCGGCGCCCACCGGCTGCGTCGCCTGATCGCGCGCCATGGCCGCTGGCTGACCCTGACCCTGTCCGAATTCGCCGCGGCCGAGGGCTGGTTCCGCCGCCATGGCCGGGCCGTGGTGTTCTTCGGCCGCTTCATCCCGACCGTGCGGACCCTGATCTCGATCCCCGCCGGGATCGAGCGGATGCCGCAGGGGCAGTTCCTGCTGTTCACCGCGCTTGGCAGCTTCATCTGGTCGGGGGGGCTGGCCTTGGCTGGATACCTGCTGGAAGACCGCTATGAGGCGGTCGAACACTGGATCGACCCGCTGTCCACGGCGGTCGTTCTGGGCATCATCGCCCTGTATGTCTGGCGCGTGATCCGTTGGAAGCCCGACGCGTAAGGCGCGCCGTCACATCGTGCGGTCCACCACGCCGGACCGTGCCGTGCCCGCGGCGACGAACAGCCCGTTGCCGCCGAACAGCGCGTCCACATAGGCAGCGGCATCCATCGCATTGCCGGCCTGGTCGAACACGTTGACATTGCCGTCGCCATCGACCGACAGAAGACGGCCATAGGTCTTGTGCGTCAGATCGAAGGCGCCCAGTTTGACCGCCCCGTCCTCGCCGCGTTCCAGCAGGGTGCCGGTGACGGTGAAATCGCGTTCCAGCATCGCGGCCGAGACGTTCAGGCGGCCGTTCACCTGGCCCAGATAGGCATTTTCCTTGGCCACCACGTGATTGATGTCGCCAAGCCGGGATGCATTGGCGGGGCGTTGTTGCGCAACTATCGCTTGAGGCGTGACTGCCCCTTTCCCCACTCAACTCGGGCTACGCGGACGATGTCGGCTGTGCCGAGGGCGTTGAAGCGGTTCATGAGTGCGACGCGGATGTGGACTTCGGCGGTCTGGCGATCCAGATCTCTCGCCATGATGCGTTCGCCGAAGGATTTCAGGCAGCGCATCCTCGCCTCGATCCGACTGCGGGCGTGGTATCCAGTCCAACGTTTCCAGAAAGCCCGACCGTAATGTCGGGTGGCGCGCAGGGTGTCGTTTCGGGCGCGTGCCGCCGGGCAATCTTCCTTCCACAGGGCGTTGTTGCGGATCGGAATGATCGGGGTAGCCTCACGCGCGAGGATAGCGGCGTGGCAGCGGCGCGTGTCATAGGCGCCGTCGGCGGTAACCGTGCCGATCTTCTCGTCTGCCGGGATCTGGCTGAGCAGGTCGGACAGAACGGGGCTGTCACCGTCGCGGCTAGGGGTGAATTCCACCGCGCGGATGTCGGACGTGGCCGGGTCCATCGCCAGATGCACCTTGCGCCATTGGCGCCGCCCCTGCACCCCGTGCTTGCGCGGCTGCCATTCGCCGTCGCCGAGGAACTTGATGCCCGTGCTGTCGACCAGCAGGTTGAGTGGCCCGTCGGCGCGGCGATAGGGAATCTGCACGGCCAGGGTCTTCTGTCGGCGACACGGCGTGGAAAAGTCAGGCACCGGCCAGTCCAGCCCCGCCAGCTTCAGCAGGCTCGCCACAATCCCGCCTCGTCAAGGTTCCTCGAACCAGTGGCGGAACCTGGCTCGATCTGGCGAAGCGGCAGCTTGAACAGGACATTGATCGACAGCCAGAACTGTATCGCCGCATCGGAAAACACCGCTGGCCTCCCAGGCTTCCCATCACGCGGTGCAAGCCAGGTCATGTCCGTGTCCACCCAGATCAGCAGCGACCCCCGCTTGCGCAGCGACGCGTTGTAGTTGGACCAGTTCGTCCTGCGATAGCGGGAGGGGTGATGGCTTGCTCAGGCGGCGCGTCTAACGGCAGGAATTCGCGAGGTGAATCCCTCGCCGTTAGACTTGTCCAACATGTATAACCGCCCCTTGCGCAAGAGGGTTTTCAGAGCTGTTTTGCGCGGTGTCGGGTGCTGACATGTATCCGGCCTCATGATGCGACCGTCTCCATGCCGCGGGCCCGTATGGTGTTCGCGGATCAGGTCCAAATCAACGCCGCGTGCTCAAAGGCACGTGTTGCACAACTGGTTCTCCTGACCCCGTCACACGACCGTTGCGCCAAACTGCTCTCAGCCCTCTTCCGCTCCGACGTCTCGCGACCGCTGACGGGGTTTATGCCGCCATGGCCGGAGCCCGGTAGACCTCCTTCGTCTTCAGGATCGCCCAGACGATCCGTGCCATCTTATTGGCCAATGCCACCCTGACCAACATCGGTGGCTTGCGCGTCAGCATGTTACGGAGCCACGTGCCCGGCTGCGCCGCGGCATGGCAGTGTCGCTTGATGATGACGCTGTTCGCTCCGATGATCAGAAGCCTCCGCAGAGAATGCTCGCCCATCCTGGTTGTAGCCCCTAACCTCTGCTTCCCGCCCGTCGAATGCTGCCGCGGGGTGAGGCCGAGCCAGGCGGCAAAGTCGCGCCCCTTGCGGAAGATCTCCGGAGGCGGCGCCAGTGTGGCAAGCGAAGTGGCAATCAGCGGCCCGATGCCCGGAATGGTCATGAGACGGCGCACCACTTCGCTCTCTCGCGCACGGCGATCGATCTCGGCGTCCAGAACTCCGATCTGCCGGTCAAGCTCGGCGAGCATCCCTGCCAGCACATCCAGTGAGGCCCGCGCAGTGGCGGGCAGGTCCGAAGCCTCGCTTTCGATCAGTACGATCAACCGGCCCACGTTCCTCACGCCTTGAGGCACGACATGGCCATATTCGCCCAGATGTCCGCGCAGGGCGTTGATTGCCTGGGTCCGCTGCCGGATCAACAGTTCCCGGACACGGAAGACGCTGGCAGCGCCCTGTGTTTCCTCGCTCTTGATCGGGACGAAGCGCATGCTCGGTCGTTGCGCCGCTTCGCAGATCGCCTCGGTATCGTTCGCATCATTTTTCTGACGCTTGACGAACGGCTTCACATAGGCGGGCGGAATGAGCCTGACGTCATGGCCAAGCTTGACCAATTCCCGCCCCCAGAAGTGCGCGCCTCCGCAAGCCTCCATCGCCACCACACAAGGCGGCAGCGTCGCGAAGAAAGCCAACACCTGCGCGCGCCGCAGCTTCTTTCGAAGCAATGCGCCGCCGCGAGCATCTGCTCCGTGGAGCTGGAATACATTCTTCGCCAGATCGAGTCCGACAGGGGTAATCTCCGACATGACCGCCTCCCAGAATGGATTGTTGCGATCCCACCTTGGCACATCGATGCCGTCGGGGGGCGGTTACACCATCAACGCCGTAACGATATCTTGGTAGGTGGAAAGGGAACGATATTCTCATTGGTGGGGCGGGGGCAGACACATTCACTTTCTATGCGAATGACGGCCAGGACTTCATCAACGATTTTACCGACGGTACGGACAAGATCAGGATCTTCGCCCCCGGCCAGGTGTCCAGCCTTGCCGATGTCACAGTGACGGCATCGGGCACAAGCACCCTTCTGGAGTTCGCCGGAACCAAGGTCACGCTGAATCTGACCGACCCCTCCGCCCTAGACGCCTCGGACTTCATCCTCACATGACGCTGGGGCGGCGCGCCATCCTATCCCGGACCGCGCCGCCGGAAGGCCCAATCACACCACCGACCAGCTTTTCCCGCCATCAACCGCCTGGAACAGCGTGCCCTCGCTGATGTCGTGGACCAGGCCGTGCAGCGACATCTGCCCCCCCTCGACCGCCGCGCGGACAAAGGGGAAGGTCATCAGGTTCTCGATCGACACCAGCACCGCCTCGCGTTCCAGGGCGGCGACCTGCTCGCCCTCGGGCAGATCCCTCACGCGGTCATAGCCGGGGCGCAGGATGTCCATCCAGCGGCCCACGAAGCTGGTCTTTTCCTCAAGCTCGGGCGCGTGGCCGGAACACATCGCATGGCAACCCGCGACGCCGCCGCAATTGGTATGGCCGACGACGATCAGATGCGCGACCTTCAGCGCCTGCACCGCGTATTCCACCGCGGCCGAGGTGCCGTGCTGCAACCCGTCGGGCGCATAGGGCGGCACCAGGTTGGCGATGTTGCGATGGATGAAGAATTCGCCCGAATCCGCCCCGAAAATGCTGGTGACGTGGACGCGCGAGTCGCAGCAGGAAATCACCATCGCGCGCGGGCGCTGACCGTCGGTCGCAAGGCGGCGATACCAGGCGCTGTTCTCGGCATAGGACGTGGCTTTCCAGCCGTGAAAGCGACCTGCCAGGTATTGCGGCAGAGGACGGATGTTATGCATGGCTCACCTTGTCTTGTCCCGCTGCTTGATAGGACGTGATTGAAACAAATTCGAGAGATTTCTTCTGCCGGCGGCAAGCCTTTCTTCACGGCGTGCAGGCATGGTGGCCAGACTGACATGCAAGACAGAAGGCAAGGCAGATGGCACAAATCATGGCGTTGGCCGTATCGGAACCGGTCCGGGTCGATTCCCGCCGCTTGGGCGACATCGTGACCGAACTGGGCGAAACGGCGGCGCAGAACGTCATCGGCCTGGCCCTGGAACAACTGGCGGGCGCCCTAACCGGCGCCGACAAGGCCGTGCGCGCGGGCGACCTGGCCGAAACTGCGCGCCAATGCGACTTGCTGGCCCGGCTGGCCTGGCAGATCGGGCTGCTGTCGCTGGCCGGGGTGGCGATGGATCTGGGTTTTTGCGCCGACCGGCGCGAGGCGGTGGCCATCGGCGCGGTCCATGCCAGGCTGATGCGGGTGGGTAACCGATCGCTGACGGCCATCTGGGATCGCGGCCACCTGGACTGAGACGGGGTTGCGGGGACGCATCCAGCCTGTAATCTCGCCCGCGACCGACCAAGGACAGGCCCCATGACCCCCGATTTCGCCCCCGATTCCGCCGACGCCCTGCCGCTTTGGGCGGTCTGGAAGGGCGATCCCCTGGCCGACCAGGCCGGTCCTTGGCCCGCAGCCAGCGGATTTTCCGGGAAGATGGCCGAGATTTGCCTGCTGCCAAACGCCTCGGGCGGGCTGGCCGGGGCCTTCCTGGGTCTGGGCGACCGCGCACAGGCCAGCCGCCACCGCTTTGCCCTGGCCCATGCCACGGCCCTGCCGCCGGGCACCTGGCGCGTCGCCCTGCCTCAGGGGGCCGACCCGAATGAGGCGGCCCTGGCGCTGCTGCTGGGCCAGTACCGCTTTTCCCGCTACAAGGGCGCGCCCTATGCCGGGCCGCAGTTCATCTGCCCCGAAGGCGCCGATCCCGCCCGGATCCGCGCCCAGGCGGCCGGAGAGTTCCTGACCCGCGACCTGATCAACACCCCCGCCAACGACATGGGGCCTGACGACCTGGAGGCCGCCGCCCGCGCCCTGGCGGATAAGATCGGGGCCAGCATCGCCGTCATCGCCGGCACCGGCCTTCTGGACGCCGACCTGCCGATGATCCACGCGGTCGGCCGCGCCGCCGAACAGGCCCCGCGCCTGATCGACATCCGGCTGGGCGACAGCGGCCCGCGCCTGACCGTGGTCGGCAAGGGGGTCTGCTTCGATACCGGGGGCCTCGACATCAAGCCCTCGGCATCCATGCTGCTGATGAAAAAGGACATGGGCGGGGCGGCCACCGCACTGGGCCTGCTGAAGATGCTGGCGCTGACCGGCGCGGCGGACCGGATGCGGATCCGGGTGCTGCTGCCAGTGGTGGAAAACAGCGTTTCGGCGGGTTCATTCCGGCCGGGCGACGTGCTGACCAGCCGCAAGGGCCTGACGGTCGAGGTGAACAACACCGATGCCGAAGGCCGGCTGATCCTGGCCGATGCGCTGACGCTGGGGGCCGAGGAAGCGCCCGACCTGATGATCTCGCTGGCGACGCTGACGGGGGCGGCGCGGGTGGCGCTTGGACCCGACCTGCCGCCGTTTTACTGCGACGACGACGCCACGGCCGACGCGCTGTCCCGCGCCGCCATGGCGGTGCGCGATCCGCTGTGGCGGATGCCCTTCTGGGACGGCTACGAATCGCAGATCGAGCCGCCCATCGCCGATCTGGACAACGCGCCACCGGGCGGGATGGCCGGGTCGATCACCGCCGCCCTGTTCCTGCGCCGCTTCGCCCAAGGCGCCGGGCGCTATGTCCACATGGATATCTATGGCTGGCAGCCGGTGCTGGCGCCGGGCCGTCCCAAGGGCGGCGTGGGCCAGGGGGCGCGCGCGATCCTGGCGGCCCTGCCGCAGATCCTGCCATGACGCTGGACCGCCGCCTGACCCCCGCCACGGATCGAGTCGCCCTGGACAGCCTGTGCGGGGTGATCGAACGGCCCGCCTATACCCCCGGCCAGGCCGCGCGGCTGATCGTGCCGCTGGCCGACCTGATGACCGCGCCCGATGGTCGCCGCGACCGGCAGGTGAATTTCGGCGCCGATGTCACGGTGATCGAGACGCGTGGGGACTGGTGTTTCGTGCAGGCCGCACTGGACGGCTATTGCGGCTGGATGCCCGCCGCCGCGCTGACCCGCGACCTGGCGCCCGTCACGCATCGGGTGACGGCCCCCGCGACCCATGTCTATCCCGCCCCGGACATGAAGCGGCCGGAACGGGCCAGCCTGTCCCTTGGCGCGCGCCTCTCGGTCACAGGGACCGAGGGGCGCTTCGCCCGGCTGGCCGACGGCGGCTTCGTTCCCATCCAGCATATCGGCGACCAACCCGCGTCCGACCCGGTGTCGGTGGCCGAAAGCCTGCTGGGCACGCCCTATCTGTGGGGCGGCAACAGCCGCTGGGGCATCGACTGTTCGGGGCTGGCGCAGGCGGCGCTGACGGCCTGCGACATCCCCTGCCCCGGCGACAGCGACCTGCAACGCGACGCCTTTCCGGCGGCAGACGACATCCGGCGCGGCGACCTGTTGTTCTGGCCCGGCCATGTCGCCCTGGCCATGTCGCCAGACCTGATGATCCATGCGACCGCCTGGACCATGGCGGTGATCGTCGAGCCTATCGCCCAGGCCATCGCCCGCATCGACGCGCAGGGCGACGGGCCGTTCCTGGGTGTCCGCCGCCCGCCTCTGGCGCAGCCCGCCGCCATCGCCTAGACCGCGCCGGAAAGTAAGGAGACGCGGCCATGTTCACCGTTTCGCTCATCGCATCGCCCCTGCGCGCCAACCTGACGCAGCAGACGGCGCAGGGCCTGGCCGACCGCTGGGGCGGCGGGCCGGTCCGCTGGCTGAACCCCGCCATCGCGGCGGAATTCGACCTGTCCCACAGGCCCGCCGATTTCCAGGACGCCTGGGCCGATCTGCACGCCCAGACGCTGGATCTGGCGATCCAGCCCACCTGGGGGCGGCGCAAGAAAATCCTGCTGGCCGACATGGATTCCACCATGATCGGCCAGGAATGCATCGACGAACTGGCCCATGTCGCGGGCGTCGGTCCGCGCGTGGCCGAAATCACCGCCCGCGCCATGAACGGCGAACTGGACTTCAACGGCGCCCTGACCGAACGGGTGTCGCTGCTGGCGGGCCTGAAGGACAGCGTGATCGCGGATGTGCTGGCCTCTCGCATCACGCTGGCCTCGGGCGGGGCGGAACTGGTGGCGACGATGCGCGCGAACGGCGGCTATGCGGCGCTGGTCTCGGGCGGCTTCACGGCCTTCACGCAGGCGATTGCCGACCGGCTGGGCTTTGACGAACACCGCGCCAACACCCTGCTGGCCGAGGGCGGGCTGCTGACCGGCCAGGTCGGAATGCCGATCCTGGGGCGCGAGGCCAAGGTCGAGGCGCTGCAATCGATCGCGGCGGCGCGCGGCCTGACACCGGCGGATGCGATCGCGGTGGGCGACGGCGCCAACGACCTGGGGATGATCCAGCTTGCCGGGACCGGGGTGGCGCTGCACGCCAAGCCCTCGGTCGCGGCCCAGGCGCAGATCCGCATCGACCACGGCGACCTGACGGCGCTGCTGTACCTGCAGGGCTACTCCGCCAGCGATTTCGTCACGGGCTGATCGCCAGCACCGTGTCCGCCGCTGGACGCGCGACGCTGGCGGCGGCGCCCGTCCCCGCCCAGAAGGCGCCATAGCCGTCGTTCCCCCGTGCCTTGGCGGCGGCATTCAACACCTTTCCGATGTCATAGGCCATCGGATAGCCCGCCACGGCCCGGTCGTCGATGGCGGTAAAGTCATTGACCAGGCAACGCGCCGGACGCCCCGAGATCGCCCGCGTCATCGCCGTCTGCCCGCCCGACAGGGCGGCACGATGGGCGGGCGGGGTGGCCGACTCGGGCGCGCGCAGGAAGGCGGTGCCGCATTGCACGGCGACCGCCCCTGCCGCCATCGCGGCGCGCGCCGCCGCCCGGTCCATGATCGCCCCGGCGGCAACCACCGGCAGCCCCAACGGGACCAAGGCCCGCACAAGGGCCGCCTGATTCAGCCGGGCGTCCGGCCCGTCCGGGTCGAAGATGCCGCGATGGCCGCCCGCCTCCCACCCCTGGGCCACGATCACGTCGAAGCCCGCATCGCGGATCGCCTGCCCCTCGGCGACCGAGGTCGCGGTGGCCCACAGCCTGCACCCAGCCGCTTTCAGCGCCGCGATCTGACCCGGCTCGGGCAGCCCGAAATGGCAGCCGACGATGGCGGGCCGTTCGGCCAGCAGCATCGCCAGCATCGCGTCATTGCCGCGGAAACTGGGATAGATCTCGGACAGCGCGGCGGGCGGCTCGGCCCCGAAGCGCGTGAAGACCGGGCGAAGCACATCGATCCAGCCCGCCTCTCGGGACGGATCGCGGGCGGCCGGGGCGTGGCAGAACAGGTTCACGCCGAACATCCGGTCGGTCCCCTGCCGCACCGCCCGGATCGCTCGGCCCGCCGACGCCGCGTCCAGGGCGCCGAAGGCCAGGAACCCCAAGCCACCCGCATTGCAGACCGCCGCCGCCAGTTCCGGCGTCGAGGTTCCCGCCATCGGCGCCTGCACCACGGGGTGTATCACGTCATCGAACATCGACCGCTCCTGTGTTTTGCCTTGGCACAAGTATCCCATGGGGTGAGCCGCGCCCGGAAGAAAGTCCAGTGGACTTTCTTCAGCGGCGAACGCCTGCCGCCCTGCGGCGGGCCGGGGAGGTGTGAAACCCCCGGCCTTCGCCGCTTTACAAAACCCGGCCAAAGGCGCATGGCGCGCCCCATGCTGGATTTGTCGCTGGACCTTCTGCTGATCCTTGCCGCCGCCGGTTTCGCGGCAGGCTTCATCGACTCGATCGCCGGGGGCGGCGGGCTGATCACCCTGCCGGTGCTTATGCTGGCGGGGATCCCGCCCGCTCAGGCGCTGGCCACCAACAAGGTGCAAGGGGTCTTCGGCGCGGCGACGGCGGCGGTCAGCTATGCCGCGCGGGGGCTGGTGGATCTGCGCAGCCAGTGGAAATCGGCGCTGATCGCCGGGCTGGCCGGGGCGATCGGCGCGGCGCTGGTCAGCTATCTGCCCACCGACAAGCTGAGGCTGGTGCTGCCGGTGATCCTGATCGCCATCGCCCTGTTCTTCGCGCTGAAGCCGGGCCTGAACGACCTTGACCGGGTACAGCGGATCGCGCCCGCCGCCTTTGCCCTGACGGCGGTGCCGCTGGTCGGGTTCTATGACGGGGTTCTGGGACCGGGGGCAGGATCGTTCTACATGATCGCCTTCGTCACCTTGGCGGGTTACGGCGTTCTAAAGGCCACCGCCCATACCAAGCTGTTGAATTTCGCGTCGAACCTGGGCGGGCTTGCGGCCTTCGCCCTTGTGGGCCAACCCTTGTGGCTGGTGGGCATCGTGATGGGCGTGGCGCAGATCGCGGGCGCGATGCTGGGGTCGCGGCTGGCCAGCCGGATCGGCGCGCGGCTGATCAAGCCGCTGCTGGTCGCCACCTCGACCGCGCTGGCCTTGCGGCTGATCTGGCAGATGCTTTAGGACGGAAAGCCCGGCGCCGTCCGCATCTCTCCGGTGGGGATGCCGCGCCAGTTGCGGATCGGATCGGTCAGGAACCGGCCGACCGCCGGGTCGGCCTTGTCCAGAACGCCCAGATGGACCAGCAGGGCGGTGATCGCGGCCTCGGCCGCGCGGGTGCCGCCATCGGTGATCTTCAAGGCCACGCCCAGGCCCTGATCGGGCAGGATCGCCACGAATACCGCCTCGGCCCCGGTCTTGGCGGCGACGCGGCCGCCCATGGCGCGCATCAGGACCGTGCAGGCCCGCCCCTCGCCCGCGACCAGGTCGGGATGGGCGCGCATCGCATCCACAAGCCGCCGCATCGCCCGGCCCCGCCGATCGTCGGCCGGATCGGCAAAACCCGCCATCGCCCGACCCAACCCCGCCAGCGAACAGGACCAGTTCGGGGCCGAGCAGCCGTCGATGCCGTATCCGGGGCTGACCTCTCCGGTGACCTCCTCGAACGCGGCCTTCACGGCCTGCTGGACGGGATGGCCGGGATCGACATAGTCGTCGGCGCCGCCGCCCAGATGCCGGTTCAGCGTCAGGAAACCCGCGTGCTTGCCCGAACAGTTGTTATGCAGCTGGCAGGGAGATTCGCCGCCGCAGGTCAGGCGGCGGTTTTCATCGGGGTCGCGCGGCATGTGGCAGCCGCAGCGCAGATCGGATTCGCCCAGCCCCAACGCATTTAGCCATCGGCCCACGGCGTCCACATGCAGCCGCGCGCCGCTGTGGCTGGCGCAGGCAAGCGCAAGGTGCCTGTCGGTCAGGCCCGCCGCATCGGCCGCGCCGCTTTCGATCAGGGGCAGCGCCTGGATCATCTTGCAGGAGGACCGGGGAAAGATGATCTCGCCTGGACAACCCCAGGCCTCGACCACGCCCTTGGTGTCGCAGATGACGGCATGGCCGCAATGCAGGCTTTCGCGCGGGCCGCCGCGCCGCAACTCGATCAGTTCCGCTGGTCGCATGGCTTTTCCCCTGACAATTGCGCGATTTCCGGCCTTGCGCTCTTTCTCGCGCGGTGATTTTGGCTATCGTGACCGCAGATGGTTGAAAAGACCACGGCAATCGGGAAAAACCCCCCTGATGCGGCGAAAACTATGGCAGGAGGCCAGAGCATGACCAAGACCACGCTGCGCGGCATGACCGCAGCCCTTGCCCTGATCGCGGGCCTGGGGACCGCAGGGGCGCAGGAATCCACCAATGTCGTCGCGACCGAAGGCGACTGGACCGTCTTCGCGGCGGAAAATCCCAAGGAATGCTGGGCGGTGTCGCCGCCCAAGGCGACCCAGAACACCGACGCGAACGGCGCCCCGCGCGAGGTGACTCGCGGCGATATCCGCCTGTACGTGGCCTATCGCCCCGGCCAGAACGGCGAGGTCAGCTTCAGCGGCGGCTATCCCTTCGCCCCCGACAGCACGGTCGAGGTCGATGTCGGCGGCGCCAAGTTCAACCTGTTCACCGAGGGCGAAAGCGCCTGGACCGGCAGCGCATCCGAGGATGAAAAGCTGATCGGCGCCCTGCGCGGCGGCACGAACGCGGTCATCACCGGGCGGTCGTCGCGCGGCACGGTGACCAAGGACACGTTCAGCCTGGCCGGGATCACGGCGGCGACCAACACGGCGCGGGCGCGCTGTCAGTGACGCAGGCCGGGGGACTTCACGTCCCCCGAGCCCTCTGGGGGATATTTGGACCAAGGCAAAGGGGCGAGGCCGGTTGATTTTCGGCCTCGTTTCGCTTATCTGCGGGTCTTTCGCCCCTTATGCCGCCGGTTGACCCATGAACGCGCCCATCACGCAGGATGTCCTCACCCTTCCCCGCAAGCTGCCGGACAGCGGGCGGGTGAACATCATCGGCCTGACGCGCGGCCAGTTGCGCGAGGCGCTGATCGCCGCGGGCACGCCAGAAAAGCAGGCGAAGATGCGCGTGGGCCAGGTCTGGCAGTGGATCTATCACTGGGGCGTCCGCGATTTCGCGCAGATGTCGAACCTGGCCAAGGATTACCGCGCCCTGCTGGCCGAGAAATTCGAGATCGCGCTGCCCGAGATCGTCACCCGCCAGATCAGCGAGGACGGCACCCGCAAGTATCTGGTCCGCATCGCCGGCGGCCATGAGGTCGAGACCGTCTATATCCCCGAGGAAGGTCGCGGCACCCTGTGCGTATCGAGCCAGGTCGGCTGCACGCTGACCTGTTCCTTCTGCCATACCGGCACTCAGAAATTGGTGCGCAACCTGACGGCAGGGGAAATCGTCGGCCAGTTGATGCTGGCGCGCGACGACCTGGGCGAATGGCCCCTTCCCGGCGCCCCCAAGGATGAAACCCGGCTGGTCAGCAATATCGTGCTGATGGGGATGGGCGAGCCGCTGTACAACTTCGACGCCGTGCGCGACGCGATGAAGGTCTGCATGGACAACGAGGGGCTGTCGCTGTCCCGCCGCCGCATCACCCTGTCGACCAGCGGCGTCGTCCCCGAGATCGCCCGCACCGCCGAGGAGATCGGCTGCCAGTTGGCCGTCAGCTTCCACGCCACCACCGACGAGGTGCGCAACGTGCTGGTGCCGATCAACAAGCGGTGGAACATCGCCACGCTGCTGGACGCGCTGCGCGATTATCCGCGGCTGTCGAACAGCGAACGGATCACCTTTGAATACGTGATGCTGGCGGGCGTGAACGACAGCGATGCGGATGCGCACCGGCTGGTCGATCTGATCCGGGGCATTCCCGCCAAGATCAACCTGATCCCCTTCAACGAATGGCCCGGCGCGCCGTATAAACGGTCCAGCAACAACCGCATCCACGCCTTCGCGGACATCATCTACAAGGCGGGCTACGCCAGCCCGATCCGCACCCCGAGGGGCGAGGACATCATGGCCGCCTGCGGGCAGTTGAAGTCGGCGACCGAGCGGGGGCGGAAGTCGCGGGCGGAGATTGCGGCTGAGGTGGGCTGAGGCCCGTCGATTTCATCCGCTCTTTCTGATAACCTTGCCCAAGCGCGTCTTGTGCGAGGTGGTCATGTTGAGGCTCTTACTTTTCGTTGTCGGGGCGCTTGGGGCGGCCCCTGCCCTTGCCGATTGGGTCTATCGGGCCCCCGAAGCATCGGACGACACGGGCAGCGTCTATGTTCAGAACAGGCAGGGACACCGGCTGGATCTTGGATGCGGGAACGGCGGTTTTTTCGGGCTTTCCCTGAGGCCCGATTTGCGGCCCGCCAATGTCAGCCGCATCGAACATGCGATTCTGCAACTGCGTATCGATGAACGCCCGCCTCTGTTTCTGCCAGTGACCTGTCAGGATCATGGCTGCGATCAGGCGGCGCTGCATCTTGGCAAGCCCTTCACCGTCGCCGAGATAGAGGCCATTGTCGCCGCCTTGCGGTCCGGTTCCTCGCTGGAAATCGCCTTGGGCGCGCAAACGATGACACGGTTCAGTCTGACTGGCTCCTCCGCGGCACTTGTCCGCCTGAAAGAACAGAACCCAAGTTGCGAGGGGCTTTGATCCGCAGGCATCAGGCTGGCTTCGGCCACCCATCAATAATCTCCACCGCCTCATCGGCCGTCTCCACATAGCGGAACAGCCCTAGATCCTCCTCTGAAATCGTCCCCGCTTCCGCCAGGCCCTTCCAGTTGATGATTCCCTCCCAGAACTCGCGCCCGAACATCAGGAACGGCACGCGGGCCATGCGGCCGGTCTGGATCAGGGTCAGGGCCTCGAAGGTTTCGTCCAGGGTGCCGAAGCCGCCGGGGAAGATGGTGATCGCCCGCGCGCGCATCAGGAAATGCATCTTGCGGATCGCGAAATAGTGGAAGTTGAAGCACAGTTCGGGCGTGACATAGACGTTGGGCGCCTGTTCGTGGGGCAGCACGATGCCCAGGCCGATGGACTTGCCGCCCGCTTCGTGCGCGCCGAGGTTGCCCGCCTCCATCACGCCGGGGCCGCCCCCGGTGGTGATGACGAATTCCCGCCCGCCCGTTTCCAGGCTGCGGCGGGTCATTTCCTGGGCGAACAGCCGCGCCTCCTCGTAATAGGCCGAAAGCCTCGCCAGCGTCGGCGTGCGCGCCAGGGCCGCGTTCTCGGGCGACGGGATCCGGGCGCCGCCGAACATCACCACCGTCGATTCCACCCCGGCCTCGTCCAGCAGCATCTGCGGCTTCAGCAGTTCCAGTTGCAGGCGGACCGGGCGCAACTCCTCGCGCAGCAGGAAGTCGCGGTCGGTGAAGGCCAGCTGATAGGCGGGCGCGCGGGTCTGCGGCGTGTCGGGGATATGCCGGGCACGATCCGCATCCTCGTCGCTATGCGGAAAGGGGTGGGCGCGGTCCTCGGGGGTCTTGGTCGCGTCGTTCATTCGGATCCTCGTGGCGCCCGGCGGATTGCACGGGCCTTGTCCCAGCCTTATAGCCCAGGGGTGACAGTTTCCACCCGCAGCAGGAGAGGCCGATGACCCAAGCACTTGAGACCGCCATCGAGGCCGCGTGGGAAGCCCGCGCCGAGATCGACAGCGCCACCACGGGCATCGTGCGCGAGGCGGTCGAGGAGACGCTGGCCCAACTGGACAGCGGCGCCCTGCGCGTGGCGGAAAAGCGCGGCGCCGACTGGCATGTGAACCAGTGGGCGAAAAAGGCCGTGCTGCTGTCCTTCCGCCTGAACGACATGGAACAGATGTCGGGCGGCCCGCAGGGGTCCAGCTGGTGGGACAAGGTGCCGACCAAGTTCGAAGGCTGGGGCGACAACCAGTGGCGCGCGGCCGGGTTCCGCGCGGTGCCGGGCGCCATCGTGCGGCGCAGCGCCTATATTGCGCCGGGCGCGGTGCTGATGCCGTCCTTCGTGAACCTGGGCGCCCGCGTGGGCGAGGGCACGATGGTCGACACCTGGGCCACGGTCGGTTCCTGCGCGCAGATCGGCAAGAACGTCCACCTGTCGGGCGGCGTCGGCATCGGCGGCGTGCTGGAACCGCTGCAGGCCGGGCCGACCATCATCGAGGACAACTGCTTCATCGGCGCCCGGTCCGAGGTGGTCGAGGGCTGCATCGTCCGCGAAGGATCCGTCCTGGGCATGGGGGTCTTCATCGGCCAGTCCACCAAGATCGTCGACCGCGAAACGGGTCAGGTGATGTATGGCGAGGTTCCGGCCGGATCGGTCGTCGTCGCCGGGTCGCTGCCGTCGAAGAACGGCGTGAACCTGTATTGCGCGGTGATCGTCAAGCGGGTGGACGCGCAGACGCGCTCCAAGACCTCGATCAACGAACTGCTGCGGGATTGACGACGCTTTACATCGACGCCGACGCCTGCCCGGTCAAGCCAGAGGCGGAACGGGTGGCGACGCGGCTGCGGGTGCCGATGGTGCTGGTCTGCAACGGCGGGCTGCGGCCCCCGGCCAATCCGCTTGTCACGCTGAAGATCGTGGCCGAAGGCCCGGACGAGGCCGACAAGTGGATCGCCGATCAATGCGGGCCGGGCGACGTGGTGGTGACGGGCGACCTGCCCCTGGCCGACCGCTGTTTGAAGGCCGGGGCGCGCGTCGTCACCCATGACGGCGAGGTGCTGAGCCTTGCCAATATCGGCCCGCGCCTGGCGACCCGCGACCTGATGGCGGATCTGCGGGCCTCGAACCCCTTCATGCAGGGGGGCGGCGCCAGCTTCGGCAAGGCGGATCGGGCGCGGTTCCTGCAAGTGCTGGACCGCGAGCTGGGCGCCGCGCTGCGCGGCTGACGAACCGATCCTCACCGCGCCGCGTTGCCCCCCGACCAAAGGGGGCAAGCGTGCAGGACGATCCGACGATACAGGAACTGCTGGAGGCGGCGGGCGATGCCTCGGACGGGGACACGACCACGGTGGGCCAGATCGTG
Source organism: Paracoccus sp. 22332 (assembly GCF_052045125.1). Taxonomy (NCBI): domain Bacteria; kingdom Pseudomonadati; phylum Pseudomonadota; class Alphaproteobacteria; order Rhodobacterales; family Paracoccaceae; genus Paracoccus; species Paracoccus sp. 22332. The sequence goes on along the minus strand of NZ_JBQEOI010000001.1, from coordinate 264,025 downwards.
GAATCGCTGGGCGAGAATTCCCTGACGCCGAACCTGATCTTCGTGGCGCTGGCGGTGGTGTCGCCCCTGTCGGGGATCCCGCTGTTTTCGTCGATCTGCGGAATCACCATCGCGCTGATCTCGATGCAGATGCTGGTCGGGCGGGACCATCTGTGGCTGCCCGATTTCGTGATGTCCCGCCAGATCGACAGCGGCAAGCTGGACCGCGCCTTGCAGGCGCTGCGGCGTCCGGCGGGCTGGCTGGACCGCATCACCCGGCCCCGGCTGCGCCTGCTGGTGCGGGGGCCGGTGCGCAAGCTGACGCAGGCGCTGTGCATGATCTGCGGAATGACCATGCCCTTCCTGGAAGTGGTGCCCTTCACATCGACCCTGCTGGGCGCGGTGGTCAGCCTGCTGGCCTTTGGGATGCTGGCACGCGACGGGCTGTTCACCGTGCTGGGCCTTGCCGCGCTGCTGTCGCTGGGGGGCGGCGTGGCCTGGATCCTCGGATAAGCGGCGAAACCCTGTCGTCCTGCCTTGCGCCCTGACCGCGCATGGCTATAACCCCGGACGATTTATCAGCCGCCAGCCCCAGGGGACCGCCATGCCGAAAAGAACCGATATCAAGTCGATCCTGATTATCGGCGCAGGCCCCATCGTCATCGGCCAGGCCTGCGAGTTCGACTATTCCGGCGCCCAGGCCTGCAAGGCGCTGCGCGAGGAAGGCTATCGGGTGATCCTGGTCAACTCGAACCCCGCGACGATCATGACCGACCCGGAAATGGCCGACGCCACCTATATCGAGCCGATCACCCCCGAAATCGTCGAAAAGATCATCGCCAAGGAACGCCCCGACGCGCTGCTGCCGACCATGGGCGGGCAGACAGGGCTGAACACCGCCCTGGCCCTGGCGGATGCGGGCGTGCTGAACCGTTACGGCGTCGAACTGATCGGCGCGCAGCGCGCCGCCATTGAGATGGCCGAGGACCGCAAGCTGTTCCGCGAGGCGATGGATCGGATCGGGCTGGAAAACCCCAAGGCCACCATCGTCGCCGCGCCCAAGGGCGCCAACGGCAAATACGACATCGCCGCGGGCGTTGCCCAAGCCATGGAGGCGCTGGAGGAGATCGGCCTGCCGGCCATCATCCGCCCTGCCTTCACCCTGGGCGGCACCGGCGGCGGCGTCGCCTATAACCGCGACGATTACGAACGGATCGTGCGGTCGGGCCTGGATGCCAGCCCCGTGGCGCAGGTTCTGGTCGACGAAAGCCTGCTGGGCTGGAAGGAATACGAGATGGAGGTCGTGCGGGATCGCAACGACAACGCCATCATCGTCTGCTCCATCGAGAACGTCGATCCGATGGGCGTGCATACCGGCGATTCGATCACCGTGGCCCCGGCCCTGACTCTGACCGACCGCGAATACCAGATCATGCGCAATGGCAGCATTGCGGTGCTGCGCGAGATCGGCGTGGAAACCGGCGGGTCGAACGTGCAATGGGCGATCAACCCCGCCGACGGCCGCATGGTGGTGATCGAGATGAACCCGCGCGTGTCGCGGTCCTCGGCCCTTGCCTCCAAGGCCACGGGCTTCCCGATTGCCAAGATCGCGGCGAAACTGGCGGTCGGCTATACGCTGAACGAGTTGGACAACGACATCACCAAGGTCACGCCCGCGTCCTTCGAACCGTCGATCGACTACGTCGTCACCAAGATCCCGCGCTTCGCCTTCGAGAAATTCCCCGGCAGCAAGCCCGAACTGACCACCGCCATGAAATCCGTGGGCGAGGTCATGGCCATCGGCCGCAGCTTCCACGAATCGCTGCAAAAGGCGCTGGCCTCGATGGAAAACGGCCTGACCGGCCTGGACGAGATCGCCATCGAAGGCGCTGCCGAACAAGGCAAGCCCGCCGTGATCGCCGCCCTGTCCCGCGCCACCCCGGACCGGCTGCGCATCATTGCCGAGGCGATGCGCTTCGGCATGACCGATGACGAAATCCAGCGCGTCACCAGCTTCGATCCCTGGTTCCTGGCCCGCCTGCGCGAAATCGTGGACGCCGAACACAAGGTCCGCCACGAGGGCCTGCCCCAGGACGCCGACGGCCTGCGGGCGCTGAAGATGATGGGCTTCTCCGATGCCCGCCTGGCCCACCTGACTGGCCGCGACGAATCCGACATCCGCCGCGCCCGCCGCGGCGCGGGCATCCTGCCCGTCTTCAAGCGCATCGACACCTGCGCAGCCGAGTTCGAAGCCCAGACCCCCTATATGTATTCCACCTATGAATCGCCCGCGATGGGCGACGTAGAGTGCGAGTCTCGTCCGACCGACGCGAAGAAGGTGGTGATCCTAGGCGGCGGCCCGAACCGGATCGGCCAGGGGATCGAGTTCGACTATTGCTGCTGCCACGCCTGCTTTGCGCTGACCGATGCCGGCTATGAGACGATCATGGTCAACTGCAACCCGGAAACGGTCTCGACCGACTATGACACATCGGACCGGCTGTATTTCGAACCCCTGACGCTGGAACATGTGCTGGAAATCCTGCGGGTCGAACAGGAAAACGGCACCCTGCACGGCGTCATCGTCCAGTTCGGCGGGCAGACGCCGCTGAAGCTCGCCAACGCGCTTGAAGCCGAGGGCATCCCGATACTGGGCACCACGCCGGACGCCATCGACCTGGCCGAGGATCGCGAGCGGTTCCAGAAGCTGCTGAACGACCTGAACCTGCGCCAGCCCGTCAACGGCATCGCCAGCAGCGCCGAACAGGCGCTGGACATCGCCGGGCAGGTCGGCTTCCCGCTGGTGATCCGCCCCTCCTATGTCCTAGGCGGCCGGGGGATGGAGATCGTGCGCGACATGGACCACCTCAAGCGCTACATCACCGAGGCCGTGACCGTATCCGGCAAGAACCCGGTGCTGCTGGACAGCTATCTGTCCGGCGCGATCGAGGTCGACGTGGACGCCCTGTCGGATGGTGAAACCGTCCATGTCGCGGGCATCATGGAGCATATCGAGGAAGCCGGCGTCCATTCGGGCGACTCGGCCTGCTGCCTGCCCCCGCACACACTGGACGCCGCCACTATCGACGAACTGAAGCGCCAGACCGTCGCCATGGCCCGCGCCCTGAAGGTCAAGGGCCTGATGAACGTGCAGTTCGCCATCAAGGACGGCGCGATCTATGTGCTGGAGGTGAACCCGCGCGCCAGCCGCACCGTGCCCTTCGTCGCCAAGGCCACCGACAGCGCCATCGCCTCGATCGCTGCAAGGCTTATGGCGGGCGAGCCGATGTCGAACTTCCCCCTGCGCGCGCCCTATCCGGCGGGCGTCGGCCCCGAGGACGACCTGCCCTTTGCCGATCCGATGACCCTGGCCGATCCGATCACGCCCTGGTTCTCGGTGAAAGAGGCGGTTCTGCCCTTCGCCCGCTTCCCCGGCGTCGACACGCTGCTTGGGCCGGAAATGCGTTCCACCGGCGAGGTGATGGGCTGGGACCGCAACTTCGCCCGCGCCTTCCTGAAGGCGCAGATGGGCGCGGGGTCGAACCTGCCTTTCGAGGGTCGGGTATTCCTGTCGGTCAAGGATGCCGACAAGTCCGAAGCCTTGGCCGATGCGGCCCGCGACCTGACGACGATGGGTTTCCAGTTGATCGCGACCAGCGGCACCGCCGATTTCCTGGCCGCAGCCGGGGTCGAAACCGCCCGTGTGAACAAGGTCTATGAAGGCCGCCCCAATATCGTCGACCGGCTGAAGAACGGAGAGATCGCCATGGTCCTGAACACGACCGAGGGCGCCCAGGCCATCGCCGATTCCCGTGAGATCCGGGCGGTCGCGCTGTACGACAAGATCCCCTATTTCACCACCGCCGCAGGCAGCATCGCCGCAGTGGCCGCCATCAAATCGCGCGAGGAAGGCGAAGTCGGAGTCAGAAGCCTGCAAGCGTGAAGAAACGGGACAGTCGGCGGTCCCGGATGCCGGCTGTCCTGCTTCGACACCGGGGTTCGAAACAGCCCCTGACCCTCGCGCCAAGGACGGCATCCGGTCGTCCGGCGCCGAGGGACAGGCACGGCCCCGCGCGCCGATCAGGCCCGTGACAACAGGGACAGCGCGGCCGTATAGCGATTGCTGGTCGTCGTGGTTTGGATCTGCGACAGCGCAAGATAGCGCGTGGTCAGCTTGTCGATGGTTTCATCGGTCGCGATCTTGGAAAAGCTGCTGCTGCCCAGGACGCGTTCGGACGCCGACATGAATTCCTCCAACTGCCGGTCGACCGGCAGGTTGGCAATCGACTTGCTCATCCCGAACGCGCCCTGAAAAACGGTCCGAAGCTGTTGGTTGCCCAGAACCTCGTACCACAGCGTCTTGTCGCTGGAGGCCCGCGAGGCGAAGGCCTTGACCTCGTTCCGGGCGTTCAGGGCCAGGCGATAGCTTTGATCCCCCTCGCCGACGCGCTTTTCGAATTGCCGCTGGACGTAGGCCTGGCTCAGCGCCTCGCCCGTGGTGGCGGCGTCGCTGCGCTTGCCGAAGGCCTGGGCCAGTTTCAGGTAACGCTTGTCGCCCAGCCGGTTGGCCAGCGACGCGCTGTCGCCCAGGTCGGATTCCAGAACCTTGCGGATGAAGGCCTTGTTGGTCACATCCTCGTCCAGGCCAAAGGCGCCCAGCGCCACCTGCAACATCTTGTAATCGCCGACCAGATCCTCGGCCGTGGTGGTGGCCGTCAGGTTTTCGCGAAGATAGGCGGTGGCGCGCTGGACCACGGGATCCTTGGCCGTAGCCTCGACCTGACGCGATTCCATGCGTTGCAGGACGCGCCATCCGGCCAATCCGCTTAATCCGACATTGATGGCGTTGGCCATGGCATCCTCATTGGCGGCGAGCTTGGATAAGCTGTTCTTCCTGCGGCAGAAGTTCGCGCAGCCGCCGCAGGGCGGGATAGGCCGCGCCTTCCTCGACGCTGGCGCGAGCCTCGCGCAGGGCCGTCTGGCTGGCCTCGTCCTCGAACACCAGGGCAAGCTGGGCGATGGCCAGAAGAAGCTGGCGTTTTCCTTCGTCTGCTTCGGCATCACCCGACAGAATCAACTGGGCGATATAGCAGGCCCGGGCCACAGGTGTGTTCGCGCGGTCGGGGTGGATCGCATCCTTGAGCCGCAGGACATTCGCATTGGGCGTACGGATGGCGATCTTGGACCGGCGGTCGCCGTTTTCGATGACCGCGCCGTTGATCAGCACCCGTTCGTTCGGAGCCAGTTTCAGGACAAGGCCGCTCATGCCGGGGCCTCTTGGCGCAGGCCGCGCATGATGGCCATGTTGATGTCGATCAGCGGGGCAAGCGCAACTTTGCCTGACAGGGCTTGGTGGCCGTGGCGCAAGGCGAAGCCCGCCAGCGACAGCAGCCCGGCGCGGACATGATCCGGCAGCGCATTGCCGGGATCGGCCAGATCGCTGGCAAGGATCGTCCACAGCTGATTGTTCTTGTCCACGGCGGCGATGCGATCGGGGCCTTGCCCGCTGGCATCCGCCTGGCGCAACATTCCGGTCACGCGAGAGAAAATGTCGTATTCGGCATCGCGCGCGGTGCGGACGACGCTGCTGCCATATCCATTGGCGGAGAAAGACGGAACCGCGTTCAAGGTGATCATCCTGATCTTAAGGGTTCAGCAAGAATGGGGCGCCCCAGGGGCGCCCCAAGAGGTCTTGGGATCAGCGGAACAGCGACAGGATCGCCGAGGGTGCCTGGTTGGCGATCGACAGCGCTTGGATGCCAAGCTGCTGCTGCGTTTGCAGGGCTTGCAGGCGGGCCGAGGCTTCCTCCATGTCGGCATCGACCAGCGAACCAACACCGGCCTTCAAGGAGTCAGCCAGCTTGCCGATGAAGTTCGACTGTTCTTCGATTTGCTTTGCCTTGGCACCCAGAGCCGCAGAGCCATTCAGCGCGGTCTGCAAGTTCGCCTCAAGCGCAAGCACTGCCGCCTGTGCGGAAGCGCGATCAGTGATGGCCGTCAGGGCATTCGTTCCGGCCAGCAAGGTTGCTTCAAAGTCAACGGAAGCAACTGCAATGTTGCCAGCAGTCACACCCGTGTTGCTGCGGTCGAGCGACGACAAGACCGTATAGGTCGCGCCGCCGTTCACACCGTTTGTCTTCAGCAGGTTGACGCCGTTCATCTGCGTGCCCGCAATCGTCGCGGTAATCACCGCTGTCTTTGCCGTGATATCGGCTTGGACCTTGGCGAATTCGTAACCATCAGTTCCAGCCCGGGACGCCAGATCCTTCATCTCGGTCAGGGTTTTCGCGATCAGCTCGGCTCCGTCAACAGCAGCCTGAACCGTCGCGCCGGCAACGTTCAGCGAACTTTGGATCGCCTTCGCCGAAGACTGGTCAGCCTCCATCACCTTGGAAATCGCCCAGACGGCCGAGTTATCCTTGGCCGAGTTGATCGACTTGCCGGTCGAAATCTCCGACTGGGCCTTGTTCAGGCTGGAATTCACGTTCTTCAGGGTTTGCAGTGCAACGATGGCGCCGTTGTTGGTCAGAATACTGGACATCTTATCCTCAGATATAATGGACGCTTTGCATCCTTGGTTTCGACGATCGGCCTTCTGACCTTGGGCGTTTATCCCTGTGCCGCTTTTGGCATGACCGCATTCCTAGCAGCCGGTGATTGATGGATACTGAATTTCCCATCGCGCCTCAAATTCCAAACGCGAAGGATTTTATTCAAAATCGCTGGGCCAGCACCGCACTGGTCGGCGTATTGTGGCGCTGACCGGCCTGATCATAGGTTTGCAGGCTGCGCGCGTTCTTCACGATGTCCCGAATCTGGTCGATGGCGCGCTGAGTGCCGCGCGCGGAATCCTCGGCCAGGCGGCGCAAGTGTTGAAGGATCTGTTCGATCTGCGCCTTCGAATCGGCGTCCAGCCCGTCGCATTCGAATCGATGGGCCAGCGTCTCGATCCGGGCGAGGGCCTGGGCCGCATCGCCGGAAATGATGGCCTGTTCGATGCCGCGCAGGATCTCTCGGTGCTTCGGTTTCATTGCGCCACCCATGTGCTGAATCCCAGATCCATGCGGCCCGCGAGGGCGGCAGCCTGCTCCTGGATCAGGAAGCTGGAGAATTGCTCCTCGCCGATGCCGCCGCCGAACGCGCCGGTGTTCGATTTCGGACCGCAATATTTCAGCATCTCCTCAAGAAACATCTGTTCCAGCTGTTCGGATGGCGGTCGCGACGCGGTCGCAGGCGCAGCTGCCGTTGAGATTTGGTTAACCTGCATGAGAATTTTCCTGATTGCGGATATTTTTCATGATTAGCCGGTTGCGGTAAATAAATCGTAAGGACTTATCCTTATTTCTGGCGGCATCACGTTGGGAATCGGGCATATGGCAGACAGTTTCGTTTTACCGGTCATGACCCTGGTGCAAGCCACGGCCGCCGCCGAACCTGTTATCGAGGGCGAGGATGAAGCCGAGTTCGACTTTACCATCGACGACGCGCCGATCGATGATCTGCTGGCCGAGGCGGCGCCTGCGGATGGGGCGGCCGTCTGCCAGGCGCCGCAGGATCTGTTGCAGATGCTGATCGAGGATTTGTCCGGGATCAGCGGTGCCCTGCGCCAAGCCGCGCCGGAAGGCGGCCAACCCGCAGAGGATCCGGTCCCTTCCGATACCAAGGTGGCCTTGCCCGAATCGGCGATGCGGATCGCCGTGCCTGCCGCTGCCGACACCGCACCCGACCTGGCGGTGCAGGTTGCGCCGGACATGCCGCAGATCGACCTTCTGTCCGCCGAACCACCCTCGCTGCACGCGGCGGCGGCGCGCGATGTCGCGGCGGCCGCCCCGGACCAGCCGCTGCCGCCGTCCCGCGTTCCCGTCGCGTCGGTGGTGCGCCAGATGGCCGAGGCCGTCGTCAGCGCCCGCGAGGACCGGATCGAGATTGCCCTGGCGCCCGAGGAACTGGGCCGGATCCGCATGGTGATGACCGGACCGGACCACAGCCCGCATGTGCTGGTCTGGGCCGAACGCCCCGAGGTTCTGGACCAGCTGCGCCGCAACGCCGCCTTTTTGCAGGAATGCTTCGGGGATGCCGGGATGGCCGATGCGTCCTTCGAATTCCAGGGCGACGGCGGCACCGGGTCCGGCCGCGGGCAGCCCTTGCCCGAGGCGTCAGGCCACGGCTTTGACGTCACCGAAACCGTTTCCGTTTCCGTCCCCGCCGCCTGGACGCCCCTGGCGATCCCGGCGCGACTGGACATCCGCATCTGAAAAGGAGAATCGCTTGGTTAACCCCGTCAACGGCTCGACGACCGGAACCACCGGCACGACATCCACGTCCAAGGCCACGGACGCCATGACCGCGCAGTCGGCGAATTTCGACACGTTCCTGCGGATGCTGACCACGCAGTTGCAGAACCAGGATCCGCTGAACCCGATGGAGGGCAGCGATTTCGCCGTCCAGCTTGCGACCTTTTCGGGGGTCGAACAGCAGGCGCAGACGAACAAGCTGCTGGAACAGATGCTGACGCAATCGGGCGGCAGCCTGGGGCAACTGGCCGAGTGGATCGGCAAAGAGGTGCGCACGACCGAACCCGTCTGGTTCGGGGACAAGCCGCTGACGCTGGATGTCCATCCCGACAGCCGGGCCGACAGCGTGACCCTGGTGACGCTGAACGAATCGGGCAAGGAAGTCCTGAGAGAGGAAATCGGACCGGGCGAAGGCCAGATCGACTGGCTGGGCCGCGACGAATATGGCGAAAAGCTGGCCGACGGCCGCTATTCCTTCGTGATCGAGAGCAACCGCGCGGGCGAGGTGATTTCCGAGGATCCGGTCGGCGCCTATGTCCGCGTGGCCGAGGCCGAGGTTGGCAGCCGCGGGGTCGAGCTGATCTTCGAAGGCGGCGGGTCGGCCCTGGCCAGCCAGATCGAGGCGCTGCGCCAGGCGAATTAAAGCTGCGGCAGGAAGCCGCCGCGCATCGCCAGGATCTCGTCGCGGATGCGGACGGTCGCGGCGCTCATCTGCCGGTCGGCGCGGCGCAGCAGATACCAGCTTCGCTGGATCGGCAATCCGATGCCGCGCAGGGCGATCAGACGGCCCGACCGCAGTTCCTCGGTCACGGTGTGCTGGGAAATCAGCGCCACGCCCAGGCCCGCGATCACCGCCTGCTTGATCGTCTCGTTGGTGCCCATCTCGACCGCGCGCCAGGTCGCGCCCTCGCCGATGCGGTCCAGGAAGCGGGTCATCAGGATGCGGGTGCCGGACCCTTCCTCTCGTGACAGGAAGGTCTGGGCCAGCAAGTCGCCCGGCATCACCGGGTCGGCATCGGCCAGCGGGTGGTCGGGCGCGGCGATGATGATGTGCGGATGCGGCCCGACCGGGTCGGCGACCACCGCCGGTTCGCGCGGCGGGCGACCCATGATCGCCAAATCCAGGTCGTCGCCCGCCAGCGCCGCCAGCACCGCGTCGCGGTTGCCGATCCGCAGCGTCACCTCGATATCGGGCAAAAGTCGCAGCAGCCGCGCGACCAGGCCGGGGGCGAAATACTTGCCGGTCGAGACCACGCCCAGCACGACATTGCCGACATGGCCCTGCTGCAAGGCGCCGATCTCTCGGGCCGCGCGGGACAGGGCGGTGGCGATCTGCGATTCCGCCAGCAGCAGCGCCTCGCCCTCGGGCGTGGGGCGGAAGGCGCCATGATCCCCGCGCAGCACCAGGGGGCATCCGGCCAGATCCTCCAGCCCGCGCAACTGGCTGTGGACGGCGGGCGTGGTCAGGCCCAGCAGTCCGGCGGCCGCCGTCAGGCTGCCGCTGTCTGTGACGGCGCGCAGGCAGCGCAACTGGCGCAGGGTGATCCCTTCGGGCTTCATTTCACCAAAATCTAATCTTCCTTCCAGATTATTAAATTTCCTCTAAATCCCCCGACTGTCAATCTGCCCCTACCAGACGCCACGGGAGGGGCCGATGACGACGCCCAGCATTGACACCACGCATATTCCGCCAGACTTCCGCCCCTTGATGCTGGCCCTGGCGCGGGGCGGGGCGACGCTGGCAGGGGTGATCCGGCGCGGCGACGGCAGCCTGTCGGCCGAGGTCGGCACCAACAGCGACGGCGACGGCCAGAAACGGCTGGACGTGCAGGCCGATGCGCTGTTCCGCGACGCGCTGCGCGACGCGGGCATCCGCTGGTTCGCCAGCGAGGAACAGGCCGAACCCGTCGCCATGCAGCCGGGCGGCGCCTTCGCCCTGGCCATCGACCCGCTGGACGGGTCGTCCAACATCGACACCAACGTCTCTATCGGCACCATCTTCGCCGTCTATCCCGCCCAGGACCAGGCCGAGACCAGCTTCCTGCGCCCGGCCCGCGACCTGATCGCGGGGGGATACATCATCTATGGCCCGCGCTGCTGCCTGGTGGTCAGCTTCGGCGACGGCACGCAGGTCTATACGCTGAACCCGGATACCGACAGCTTCGACCTGACCAGCCCGCGCGCGACCCTGCCGGATTGCTTCTTCGAATACGCCATCAACGCCTCGAACTATCGCCACTGGCCGCGTCCGATCCGCGCCTATATCGACGACTGCATCGCCGGGATCGACGGCCCGCGCGCGCGCAATTTCAACATGCGCTGGATCGCATCCCTGGTGGCCGAGGCGCATCGGATCCTGATGCGCGGCGGCATCTTCCTGTACCCGGCCGACGCCCGCAAGGGCTATGAGAGGGGCCGGTTGCGGATGCTGTACGAATGCGCGCCCATCGCATTCGTCATCGAACAGGCAGGGGGCCGCGCGACCGACGGCGCCCTGCCGATCCTGGACGCCGCCATCACCGACCTGCACGGCCGCACGCCGCTGGTCTTCGGATCGGCCGAAAAGGTCGACCGCGTTGCCGCCTATCACGACCTGCCCGATGCCGAGGTCTCGGCCCTGTTCGGCAATCGCGGCCTGTTCCGCGCCTGAGGAAATCCATGAGCAAGAAGCACCCCATCATCTCGGTCACAGGCAGTTCCGGCGCGGGGACGACCACGGTCAAGACCACCTTCGACCAGATCTTCCGCCGCGAGGGCATACGGGCCGTCAGCATCGAGGGCGACGCCTTCCACCGCTTCGACCGCCAGGCGATGAAGGACGAATTGGCCCGCCGCCAGGCGGCAGGCGACCAGACCTTCAGCCATTTCAGCTTCGACGCCAACGAATTGGAAAAGCTGGAGGACATCTTCCGCGTCTATGGAGAAACCGGCCGGGGCGAGACGCGCCATTACGTCCATGACGAACGCGAGGCCGAGAAATGGGGCGCCGCGCCCGGCACCTTCACCCCCTGGGCGCCCTTCGAGGAAGGGTCGGACCTGCTGTTCTACGAAGGGCTGCACGGCGCGGTCGTCAACGACACGGTGAACCTGGCGAAGCTGGCCGACCTGAAGATCGGCGTGGTGCCGGTCATCAACCTGGAATGGATCCAGAAAATCCACCGCGACAAGGCCAGCCGGGGCTATTCGACCGAGGCCGTGACCGACACGATCCTGCGCCGGATGCACGCCTATGTGCATTGCATCTGCCCGCAATTCACCCAGACCGACATCAATTTCCAGCGGGTGCCGGTGGTCGACACCTCGAACCCGTTCATCGCCCGCTGGATCCCCACGCCCGACGAAAGCCTGGTGGTGATCCGGTTCCGCAACCCGCGCGGCATCGATTTTCCCTATCTGACCCAGATGATCGACGGGTCGTGGATGAGCCGCGCGAACTCCATCGTCATTCCCGGCCCCAAGACCGACCTGGCGATGCAACTGATCCTGACGCCGATGATCCTGCGCCTGATCGACGACGCCAAGCGCGCCTGAGGGGGAACCAGCCATGAACCAGATGACCCGCATCGACGCCGCGCTTGAGGCCCGCATGGCCAATGCCATCCGCGCCCTGGCGATGGACGCGGTCGAGGCCGCGAAATCCGGCCATCCCGGTGCGCCGATGGGCATGGCCGATGTGGCGGCGGTGCTGTTCAACCGCTTCATGCGGGTGGATCCCGCCGATCCGACCTGGCCGGACCGCGACCGCTTCGTGATGTCGGCGGGGCATGGGTCGATGCTGGTTTACGCGATCCATCACCTGCTGGGCTATGACGACATGGGCATGGACCAGATCCGCGCCTTCCGGCAGCTGGGATCGCGCACCGCGGGCCATCCCGAATACGGCCATGCCAAAGGGATCGAGGTGACGACCGGCCCCCTGGGCCAGGGCATCGCCACGGCGGTCGGCATGGCGCTTGCCGAACGGATGGCCCATGCCCGCTGGCCGGATCTGGCCGGCCACCACACCTATGTCATCGCCGGCGACGGCTGCCTGATGGAGGGGATCAGCCACGAGGCCATCGACCTTGCGGGCCACCTGCGCCTTGGGCGGCTGATCGTGCTGTGGGACGACAACGGCATCACCATCGACGGGGCCACGGATCTGTCCACCAGCACCGACCAGCAGGCGCGCTTTGCCGCCGCCGGATGGCATGTGCAGGCGGTGGACGGCCACGACCGCGATGCCGTCGCCGCCGCCATTCAGGCCGCGCAGGGGGACGACCGCCCGTCCATGATCGCCTGCAAGACGGTCATCGGATACGGCGCGCCCAACAAGCAGGGCGGCCACGATGTCCATGGCGCGCCGCTGGGTGACGATGAAATCGCGGCGGCCCGTGCCCATCTGGACTGGCCCCATGATCCCTTTACCCTGCCCGAGGACGTGACCACCGCCTGGGCCGCGATTGCCGCGCGCGGCGCGCAGGCTCGGGCCGACTGGGCGGCGCGGCTGGAAACCTCCGCCAACCGCGCCGCCTTTCTTGCCGCCCAGACCGCGCCGGATGCGCCCGCGCTGCGGACCGCCATCGCCGGTCATTGCCACCAGCTTGTCGCGGATCGTCCCAAGGTCGCAACCCGCAAGGCCAGCGAGATGGCGTTGGGGGTCATCAACGCCGCCCTGCCCCAGACCATCGGCGGAAGCGCGGATCTGACCGGATCGAACCTGACCCGGACAAAGGACATGCAGTCGGTCCGCGCGGGCGATTACGCGGGCCGCTATGTCAACTATGGCATCCGCGAACATGCCATGGCGGCGGTGATGAACGGCATCGCGCTGCATGGCGGGTTCATCCCCTATGGCGGGACGTTCCTGGCCTTTGCCGACTATTCGCGGCCCGCGATCCGGCTGGGCGCGCTGATGGGGGTGCGGGTGATCCATGTGATGACCCATGACAGCATCGGGTTGGGCGAGGACGGCCCGACCCACCAGCCGGTCGAGCATCTGGCGTCCCTGCGCGCCATCCCCAACCTCCAGGTGTTCCGCCCCGCCGATGCGGTCGAAACCGCCGAAGCCTGGGAGATCGCGCTGACCAGCCCCGCGACGCCCTCGGTCCTGGCCTTGTCGCGCCAGAACCTGCCCACCGTCCGGACCGAGGACGAGGATGCCAACCGCTCGCGCCGGGGCGCCTATGTGCTGCGCGCCACGCCCGCGCCGCGCGACGTGACGCTGATCGCCACGGGTTCCGAGGTCGAGATCGCCTTGGCCGCCGCCGACCTGCTGCGGGCCGACCGGATCGACGCGGCGGTGGTATCCGCCCCCTGTTTCGAACTGTTCGCCCGCCAGGACCGGGCCTATCGCCAGGGCGTCTTGTGCGATGCCCCCCGCATCGGGATCGAGGCGGCGATCCGCCAGGGATGGGATCTGTTCCTGCGCCCGGAGGACGGCTTCGTCGGCATGACGGGCTTTGGCGCCTCGGCCCCCGCCCCCGCCCTTTACCGCCATTTCGGCATCACGCCCGAGGCCGTCGCCGAACTGGCCCGCAACCTCATCAAGGGAGAGACCTGATGGCCCTCATTACCCTGCGGCAGCTTCTGGATCATGCCGCCGAACATGACTATGGCGTGCCCGCCTTCAACATCAACAACATGGAACAGGGCCTTGCCATCGTGAAGGCGGCGGCCCAGGCCGACGCGCCGGTGATCCTGCAAGCCAGCCGGGGCGCGCGGTCCTATGCGGGCGACATCATGCTGCGTCGCATGGTCGAGGCCCTGGCCGAGATGAACCCGACCATTCCGATCTGCCTGCACCAGGACCACGGCAACAACCTGGCGACCTGCATGTCGGCGATCCGCCACGGTTTTACCTCCGTGATGATGGACGGATCGCTGCACGAGGACATGAAGACCCCCGCCGATTACGACTACAACGTCGCGGTGACGGCCAAGGTGGCCGAGGCCGCCCATGCCGTCGGCGCCAGCGTCGAAGGAGAGCTGGGTGTTCTGGGCAGCCTGGAAACCGGCGAGGCCGCGGCCGAGGACGGATCGGGGGCCGAAGGCAAGCTGGACCACAGCCAGCTTCTGACCGACCCCGACCAGGCCGTCGATTTCGTGCTGCGCACCCGCTGCGACGCGCTGGCGATCGCCTGCGGCACCAGCCACGGCGCCTACAAGTTCACCCGCAAGCCCGATGGCGAGATCCTGGCCATGCATGTGATCCAGGCGATCCACGACCGCCTGCCCGGCACGCATCTGGTGATGCACGGGTCGTCGTCGGTCCCGCAGCACTTGCAGGATCTCATCAACGACTCGGGCGGCGAGATGCCGCAGACATACGGCGTCCCGCTCGAGGAAATCGAGCGCGGCATCCGCATGGGCGTGCGCAAGGTCAATATCGACACCGACTGCCGCATGGCGATGACCGGGCATTTCCGCAAGGTCGCCCGCGACCGCCCGGACGAATTCGACCCCCGCAAGTTCATGATCCCCGCCATGGCCGAGCTGACCGCGCTGTGCCGCGACCGCTTCGAACGCTTCGGCACGGCGGGCCATGCCAGCACGATCCGCGTCATCCCGATGGACGAGATGGCGAAACGCTATGCGTCGGGGGCGTTGGACCCGGCCATCACCGGCGCGAAAGCCGCCTGAGAGGAGGAAGACCCATGAACGAGATGTCGAACCCCAAGCTGGATGCCAAGAAACGGTATTCCGCCGGTGTCCTGAAATACGCGCAGATGGGCTATTGGGAACCCGACTACACCCCCAAGGACACCGACGTGATCGCGCTGTTCCGCATCACGCCGCAGGACGGGGTGGACGCCATCGAGGCGGCGGCGGCGGTGGCGGGCGAAAGCTCGACCGCGACCTGGACGGTGGTCTGGACGGACCGACTGACCGCCTGCGACAAATACCGCGCCAAGGCTTACCGGGTCGATCCGGTGCCGAACAGCCAGGGCGAATACTTCGCCTATATCGCCTATGACCTGGATCTGTTCGAGCCGGGTTCCATCGCCAACCTGACAGCGTCCATCATCGGTAACGTCTTCGGCTTCAAGCCCCTGAAGGCCCTGCGGCTGGAGGACATGCGCCTGCCGGTGGCCTATGTGAAGACCTTCCAGGGCCCGGCGACCGGCATCGTCGTGGAACGGGAACGGCTGAACGTCTATGGCCGCCCGCTGCTGGGCGCGACCGTGAAGCCCAAGCTGGGCCTGTCGGGCCGCAACTATGGCCGCGTCGTCTACGAGGCGCTGAAAGGGGGCCTCGACTTCACCAAGGACGACGAGAACATCAACAGCCAGCCCTTCATGCATTGGCGCGACCGCTTCCTGTACTGCATGGAGGCGGTGAACCGCGCATCCGCCGCCACTGGAGAGGTCAAGGGCACCTATCTGAACGTCACCGCCGGAACGATGGAGCAGATGTACGAACGCGCCAATTTCGCCAAGGATCTGGGCAGCGTGATCGTCATGATTGACCTGGTGATCGGCTATACGGCGATCCAGTCGATGGCGAAATGGGCGCGGGACAACGACATGATCCTGCACCTGCACCGCGCGGGGCACTCGACCTATACAAGGCAGCGCAGCCACGGCGTCAGCTTCCGCGTGATCGCCAAATGGATGCGGCTTGCGGGCGTCGATCACCTGCACGCGGGCACGGTCGTCGGCAAGCTGGAAGGCGATCCGGCCACGACCAAGGGCTATTACGACATCTTCCGCGAGGAGCGGAACCCGATGGCCCTGGAAAACGGCATCTTCTTCGACCAGGACTGGGCGGCGCTGAACAAGATGATGCCTGTCGCCTCGGGCGGGATCCATGCGGGCCAGATGCACCAGCTTCTGACCTATCTGGGCGAGGATGTGGTGCTGCAATTCGGCGGCGGCACCATCGGCCACCCGCACGGCATCCAGGCGGGCGCGACCGCCAACCGCGTGGCGCTGGAGGCGATGGTTTTTGCCCGCAACGCAGGCCGCGACATCTGGAACGAGGGCGAGGACATCCTGCGCGACGCGGCCAAGACCTGCACGCCGCTGAAGCAGGCCCTGGACGTTTGGAAGGACGTGTCCTTCAACTATGCCTCGACCGACGCGCCCGATTTCGCGCCGACGCCCGAAGTGTCGATGTGACCCGCAGCGGTGGGGTGAAACCCCACCCTACAACACCCCGTAGGGTGGGGTTCCACCCCACCTTCCCCCGCCACAAAGGAACACACCCCATGAAACTGCGCCAAGGACAGTTCAGCTTCCTGCCCGACCTGTCGGATGACGATATCCGCGTTCAGGCCCAATACGCCATCGACAACGGGTGGGCGGTGTCGGTCGAATATACCGACGATCCCCATCCCCGGAACACCTATTGGGAAATGTGGGGCCATCCGATGTTCGACAACCCGGACGCCGCCGCCGTGGTCTTCGAGGTGAACG
Organism: Paracoccus sp. 22332; assembly: GCF_052045125.1. NCBI lineage: Bacteria > Pseudomonadati > Pseudomonadota > Alphaproteobacteria > Rhodobacterales > Paracoccaceae > Paracoccus > Paracoccus sp. 22332. The sequence continues at coordinate 247,356 of NZ_JBQEOI010000001.1, read as the reverse complement.
AATGCCGTAAGGAACATGGCGGCAAGTATATCCGCGTCATCGCCTTCGACGCCTCGCCCGGCTGGGAATCGATCCGCATGAGCTTCATCGTGAACCGCCCCGCGACGGAACCGGGCTTCCGCCTGATCCGGCAAGAGGCCGAGGGCCGCAGCGTCCGCTATACCATCGAAAGCTATGCCGTGCGCGAGCCGGAAGGCGCGCGCTATGCCTGAGCGATCCGGGCGGCGTCCCCCCCGCCGCCCGGACCCTGTGCGAAAGACCGGGGGCGCTTCGCCCCCCGGACCCGAGGATATTTGAACCAAGGCAAAAGGCGCCGCGCAGTGCACCGCTCAGGAAGGTGAAAGATGGACGAACCCCGCCCCACCCATGTCGATCTGGCCGCATCCTTCGAGAACAGCGGCGTGCGCGACGTCCTGCGTGAACTGGACGAGACGCTGATCGGGCTGGAGCCGGTCAAGTCCCGCATCCGCGAGACCGCCGCGCTGCTGCTGGTCGATCAGGCCCGCCGCAAGCTGGGCCTGGCGACCGAGACGCCGACCCTGCACATGTCCTTCACCGGCAACCCCGGCACCGGCAAGACCACCGTGGCGCTGAAGATGGCCGACCTGCTGCACCGGCTGGGCTATGTCCGCAAGGGACACCTGGTGACGGTCACGCGCGACGACCTGGTCGGCCAGTATATCGGCCATACCGCGCCCAAGACCAAGGAGGTGCTGAAGAAGGCGATGGGCGGCGTGTTGTTCATCGACGAGGCCTATTATCTGTATCGGCCCGAAAACGAACGCGATTACGGGCAGGAGGCGATCGAGATCCTGCTTCAGGTGATGGAAAACAACCGCGACGACCTGGTGGTGATCCTGGCCGGCTATGCCGACCGGATGGACCGCTTCTTCGCCTCGAATCCCGGCTTCCGGTCGCGGATCGCCCACCATATCGAGTTCCCGGATTATACCGACCCGGAACTGCTGCATATCTCGGAAAAGATGCTGGCGTCGCAGAACTATCGGCTCGACGACGGCGCGCGGGCCGCCATGCGGGACTACATCGCCGCGCGCCGCCACCAGCCGCATTTCGCCAATGCCCGCTCGGTCAGGAACGCATTGGACCGCGCCCGGCTGCGGCAGGCGAACCGGCTGTTCAACGAGGCGAAAGGCCCCATCGACGCCGACCGCCTGTCCCTGATCACCGAACCCGACATCCGCGCCAGCCGCGTCTTTCGCGGCGGGCTTGACGTGGACCGGCTTGACGCGGGTCGCGCGACCGGGCAGGCCGCTGCCGAATGATTGCGAAAGGAATCGCCATGACCTTCGACCGTTCGATCAAGATCGCGCCCTCGATCCTGTCCGCCGATTTCGCCGATTTCGGACGCGAGATCCAGGCCATCGAGGCCCAGGGCGCGGATTGGGTCCATGTCGATGTGATGGACGGGCATTTCGTGCCGAACCTGACCTTCGGCCCGCCCGCCGTGAAGGCGTTCCGCCCGCATGTGAAGACGGTCATGGACGTGCATCTGATGATTGCGCCGGTCGATGCCTATATCGACGCCTATGCCCAGGCCGGCGCCGACATGATCACCGCCCATGTCGAGGCCGGGCCCCATCCGCACCGCACCTTGCAGGCGATCCGGGCCACGGGGAAAAAGGCGGGCATCGCGCTGAACCCCGGCACTCCGGTCGAGGCGGTGGAATACCTGCTGGATCTGGCCGACATGGTGCTGGTGATGACCGTGAACCCGGGCTTCGGCGGGCAGAAGTTCATCCATTCCCAGGTGGACAAGATCGCCCGGCTGCGCGGCATGATCGGCGACCGGCCCATCCATATCCAGGTGGATGGCGGCGTCGATCCCACCACCGCGCCGCTGGTGGCGAAGGCCGGGGCGGATGTGCTGGTGGCGGGATCGGCGGTCTTCAAGGGCGGCTCGGTTGGCCAGCCGCAGGTCTATGGCCAGAACATCCGCGCGATCCGCGACGCCATCGACGGACTGGCGCTGTCAGCCTAGCGCCGCGGCCCAGTCCTCGACCGGATCGCCGCTGCCAAGGCCCGTCACCAGCCCGTTCACCATGAAGGTGGGCGAGACATGGATGCCGTTCTGCCGCGCGTATTTCGCGTGCCGCTTGATCTGCGCCTCAAGCTCGGGAAAGGCGAAGGCTTCCGCCAGAGCCACGCCGCTGCATTCCTCCAGCCGGGCGATGATCTGGTTGGGCGTGGCGTCCATGTTCGGTCCCTTGCGGTGTTGCTCGAACTCGAAGGCTTCGCGGTGATCGGCCACGGCCTGCAACACGCGCCGCGCGGTCTCGCGCCCGCCCTCCAGCATCGAGGCCGCCAGCACGCAGCGCGTCACCACCGGCGAAAACATGTGCCAGGGCTGCGACTGCATCCGCAGCTTCACCGTCACCCGGTCGCGCCCCGCCGCATCCAGGAAGGCGTCCATCTTGCGGAACGCCTTGACCGAAAACGGGCAGGTCGGTTCCAGGAACATCTCGAAGACCTGCGGTCCCCGGCCCCATTCCAACGGATCGGCGGTGCGCGTCGCCATGGCATGGTCCCTTCCGTTTGACATTCGGCCCTGCACGGGCATCCTGCGGCCAGCAACAGGAGATGGCAATGGATCTGGGCATCAGGGGAAAGCGGGGGCTGGTCTGCGCGGCGTCGAAGGGCTTGGGGCGCGGCTGCGCCGAGGCGCTGGCCGAGGCGGGCGTGGATCTGGTCATCAACAGCCGGACCGAGGCCGACATCACCCGCACGGCCAAGGAAATCGCCGCAAAATACGGCGTCGGCGTCACCCCGGTCGCGGCCGATATCACCACCGACGAAGGCCGCGCCAGGGTCTTGGAGGCCGTAGGCCAGGCCGACATCCTGGTCACGAACGCGGGCGGCCCGCCGCCGGGCGACTGGCGGGACTGGAGCCGCGACGACTTCATCCGCGCCCTTGACGCCAACATGCTGTCGGCCATCGCGCTGATGCAGGCCCTGGTGCCCGGCATGATGGATCGCGGCTGGGGCCGGGTGGTCAACATCACCTCTCAGTCGGTGAAATCGCCCATCGCGGCCCTGGGGCTGTCGAACACCGCGCGCACCGGGCTGACCGGCTTTGTCGCGGGCATGTCGCGGCAGGTGGCGGGGCACGGGGTCTGCGTGAACAACATCCTGCCCGGCATCCACGCGACCGACCGCGCCGTCAGCCTGGACAGGGGCGTGATGGAAAAGCAGGGCATCGACATGGAAACAGCGCGGCGCCAGCGGCAGGCGGGGATCCCGACCGGCACCTATGGCGATCCCGGCGACTTCGGCGCCGCCTGCGCCTTTCTGTGCAGCCAGCAGGCGAAGTTCATCGTCGGCCAGAACCTGCTGCTGGACGGCGGCGCGCTGAACGCGACGCTGTAACCGGGACGGACGCCGGGCTACGACAAAAGGCTTGCCTTGCGTCCGCGGCCCGGCTAGCTCTCATCCATCGGAATTCGGGAGAAGCTGGCCCCGCGCCAGTGCCGAAGGAGCAGCCGCCCCGGCGAACTCTCAGGCAGAAGGACCGCTTTCCGCCAAAAACTCTGGAGAGTGGCGCGCCGCGCCCGCCGAAGGGATAACGATCTCAGGCGTCCCGATCCGGTCTGACCGGACGGGGCAGGGACAGAGGGGGCATCGACCGGGCGAACCGCCCGCCACCCGATGCCGGCTGCCCGGCTGTTTGAGAGAAGGAGGTCGCATGACCGACGATCCGCGCCGGACCCCGCTGCACGACCTGCACCTGTCGCTGGGCGCCCGGATGGTGCCCTTTGCCGGATGGGAGATGCCTGTCCAGTATCCGAAAGGGGTGCTGGCCGAACATCTGCATACCCGCGCGCAAGCCGGGCTGTTCGATGTCAGCCATATGGGGCAGGTTGTGATCACACCGCAGGACGGCGATATGGCTGCGGCCGCCCTGGCCCTGGAAAGCCTGATCCCTGCGGATGTGCTGGGCCTTGCGCCGGGCCGCCAGCGTTACGGGCTGTTCACCGGCGATGCCGGCGGCATCCTGGACGACCTGATGTTCGCCAACCGCGGCGATCATTTCCTGCTGGTGGTCAACGCCGCCCGCGCGGAACACGACATCGCCCATATGGGCGGCCTTGGCGGCGTCACGGTGACGCCCGTCACGGATCGCGGGCTGCTGGCGCTGCAAGGCCCGCAGGCCGCAGAGGTTCTGGCCCGGCTGGTGCCGGAGGCTGCGGACATGCGCTTCATGGACAGCCGGATCCTGCCCTGGAAAGGGGTCGATCTGTGGGTGTCCCGGTCCGGCTATACCGGCGAGGACGGGTTCGAGATCTCGGTTCCCGAGGCGCGGCTGCGCGAATTCTCCGAAGATCTGCTGGACCGGCCCGAGGTCGCGCCCATCGGCCTGGGCGCCCGCGACAGCCTGCGGCTGGAGGCGGGGATGCCGCTTTACGGCCATGACATGGATACCGGGGTCACGCCCGCGCAGGCAGGACTGGCCTGGTCGATCCCCAAGGTCCGCCGGACGGGCGGGGCGCGGGCGGGCGGCTTTCCGGGTGCCGAGGCGGTGCTGGCCGAACTGGCGGACGGTCCCGCGATGATCCGCCGGGGCCTGCGCCCCGAAGGCCGCGCCCCGATCCGCGAGGGCGTGGCGATCTTTGCCGAACCTTCGGGCGGCGCGCCGATCGGCCATGTTTCCTCGGGCGGGTTCGGGCCTTCGGTGGGCGCGCCCATCGCTATGGCGCGCCTGCCCGCCGCGCTGCCCGACGGCGCCACCCTCTATGCCGAATTGCGCGGCAAGCGGCTGCCCGCCGCGATCACCCCCCTGCCCTTCATCACGCCATCCTACAAACGCTGAGGAGCGACCCGATGCTGAAATACACCGAGGACCACGAATGGCTGCGCGCCGAGGGCGATGAGATCGTCGTGGGCATCACCCCCCATGCCAGCGAGCAACTGGGCGACGTGGTGTTCATCGAACTGCCCGAGGAAGGCCGCGAGGTCGAGGCGGGCGACGAGGTGGTGGTGATCGAATCGGTCAAGGCCGCATCCGACATCGCGGCGCCGATCTCGGGTGTGATCACGGCGGTGAACACCGCCCTGGCCGATACGCCGGGCAGCGTGAACGACGACCCCCTTGCCGCCTGGTTCTTCCGCATCAGGCCCGCCCAGGGCACCAGTCTGGACGGCTTCATGGATGATGCCGCCTATCAGGCGCTGATCGGCTGAGGCCATCGCCGGGGGCGCTTCGCCCCCCGGACCCCCCGAGGATACTTTTTACACAGAAGATGTGGCGCGCATGACCCGCTGGACCCCGACCGACTATAACCCCGACGATTTCGCGAACCGCCGCCATATCGGACCCTCTCCGGCCGAAATGGCCGAGATGCTGAAGGCGGTCGGCGCCGACAGCCTGGACGCGCTGATCGGCCAGACGGTGCCCGCCGCGATCCGGCAGGACAGCGCGCTGGACTGGCCCGCCTTGTCCGAGGCCGCGCTGCTGGAGCGGATGCGGCAGGTGGCGGCGAAGAACCGGGTCATGACCAGCCTGATCGGCCAGGGCTATTACGGGACGGTCACGCCCCCGGCGATCCAGCGCAACATCCTGGAAAACCCTGCCTGGTACACCGCCTATACCCCCTATCAGCCCGAAATCGCCCAGGGGCGGCTTGAAGCGCTGCTGAATTTCCAGACCATGGTGGCCGATCTGACGGGACTGCCGGTGGCGAATGCATCCCTGCTGGACGAGGCGACGGCGGCGGCCGAGGCGATGGCCATGGCGCGGCGGCAGTCGAAGTCCAAGGCGGACGCCTTTTTCGTGGCCCATGACCTGCATCCGCAGACCATCGCCGTGATCGAGACGCGGGCCGCGCCGCTGGGGATCCGCATCGTCAAGGCCTCGATCGACGATCTTCAGGCGGATCAGGTCTTTGGCGCGATCTTCCAGTATCCTGGCACTTATGGCCATATCCGCGACCTGACCCCCGAGATTACGGCCCTGCACGCGGCGGGCGCGCTGGCGGTGGTGGCGACGGATCTGCTGGCGCTGTGCCTGCTGAAGGAACCGGGGGCGATGGGGGCGGACATTGCGGTCGGATCGGCGCAACGGTTCGGGGTGCCGATGGGCTATGGCGGGCCGCACGCCGCCTTCATGTCCTGCCGCGACGAGCTGAAACGCGCCATGCCGGGACGGATCGTGGGCGTCAGCATCGACGCCAAGGGCAACAAGGCCTATCGCCTGTCGCTGCAAACCCGCGAACAGCATATCCGCCGCGAGAAGGCGACCAGCAATGTCTGCACGGCGCAGGCGCTGCTGGCGGTGATGGCGTCCTTCTACGCCGTCTTCCACGGCCCGGTGGGTCTGCGCGCCATCGCCCAGCGGGTGCACCTGCACGCGGTCACGATTGCCGAGACCCTGCGCGCGGCGGGGGCCGAGGTCGCGCCGGATGCGTTCTTCGACACGATCACCGTCAAGGTCGGCGTTGGCCAGGCGGGCATCCTGGCCGCCGCGCAGCATCGCGGCATCAACCTGCGCCGCGTCGGCCGCGACCGGGTAGGCATCAGCGTCGATGAAACGACCGATGCCGATGTGATCACACGCCTGCTGGACGCCTTCGGCATCACCGATGCCCCCGCGCCCGCGCAGGCCCCGGCGATCCCCGAGGCGCTGCTGCGCGGGACGGATTACCTGACCCATCCGGTCTTCCACATGAACCGCGCCGAATCCGAGATGATGCGTTACATGCGCCGCCTGTCGGACCGCGACCTTGCCCTAGACCGGGCAATGATCCCGCTGGGCAGTTGCACGATGAAGCTGAACGCGGCGGCCGAGATGATGCCGATCACCTGGCCGGAATTCGGCGCGCTGCATCCCTTTGCCCCGGCCGACCAGGCGGCGGGCTATGCCGAGGCCATCGCCGATCTGACCGACAAGCTGTGCCGGATCACCGGATACGACGCCTTTTCCATGCAGCCGAACAGCGGCGCGCAGGGGGAATATGCGGGGCTGCTGACGATTGCCGCTTATCACAAGTCGCGCGGCGAGGATCGCGATGTCTGCCTGATCCCGGTCAGCGCGCATGGCACCAATCCTGCCAGTGCGCAGATGGCCGGAATGAAGGTTGTGGTCGTGAAATCCGCGCCGAACGGCGATATTGATCTGGAAGATTTTGCCGACAAGGCCGCGAAGGCCGGCGACAAGCTGGCGGCGGTGATGATCACCTATCCCAGCACCCACGGCGTCTTCGAGGACACGGTGCGCGACGTGTGCCGCATCACGCATGAGCATGGCGGGCAGGTCTATATCGACGGGGCCAACATGAACGCCCTGGTCGGCCTGGTGAAACCGGGCGAGATCGGCGGCGATGTCAGCCACCTGAACCTGCACAAGACCTTCGCGATCCCGCATGGCGGCGGGGGCCCCGGCATGGGGCCGATAGGGGTCAAGGCGCATCTGGCGCCCTTCCTGCCGGGCGATCCGCAATCGGGCGACGGCGCGGTCAGCGCGGCGCCCTATGGCTCGGCGTCGATCCTGCTGATTTCCTGGGCCTATTGCCTGATGATGGGCGGGGCCGGGCTGACCCAGGCCACGCGGGTGGCGATCCTGAACGCGAACTATATCGCGTCCCGGCTGGCCGGGGCCTATCCGATCCTGTTCATGGGCAACCGGGGCCGGGTGGCGCATGAATGCATCATCGACACGCGTCCCTTCGCCGACCATGGCGTGACCGTGGACGATATCGCCAAACGCCTGATCGACAACGGTTTCCATGCCCCGACGATGAGCTGGCCGGTGGCGGGGACGTTGATGGTGGAACCCACGGAATCGGAAACCAAGGCCGAGATCGACCGCTTCATCACCGCGATGCTGGCGATCCGGGCCGAGATCACCGAGGTGGCCGAGGGCCGCATCCCCGCCGATCAAAGCCCTCTGCGTCACGCGCCGCACACGGTCGAGGATCTGATCGCCGACTGGGACCGCGCCTATTCGCGCGAACAGGGCTGCTTCCCGCCGGGGGCGTTCCGGGTGGACAAGTACTGGCCGCCGGTGGGCCGGGTCGACAACGCCTATGGCGACCGCAACCTGGTCTGCACCTGCCCGCCGCTGGAAAGCTATGCCGAGGCGGCCGAGTGACTGGACCGGCACCGGCCCTGCCCGGTGCCGCCTTCGCGGCTAGAGGCTGATCGCCTCGTCCACGCCCAGCATGATGTTGAGATTCTGGACCGCCGCGCCCGACGCGCCCTTGCCCAGGTTGTCCAGCACCGCAACCACCGTCGCGCAGCCGTTTTCAGCATCGCCCTGGACGGTGATGCGCAGGCGGTTGGTATCGTTCAGATCCGTCGGCACGATGCGCGGACCCGTCCCCGTGGCGACCTCGATGAACCGCTGCCCGGCATAGTGGTCGGCCAGGGCGCGGATCAGGCCGTCCAGCGTCCGCCGGTCGTTCAGGAACAGCGGCACCTGCACCGCCATGCCTTGGGCGAAGTTCCCGACCGAGGGCGCGAAGACCGGCTGCCGGGTCAGGCCCGCATGGGCCATGATTTCCGGGATATGCTTGTGCCGCTGGGTCAGGCCATAGACGAAATGCGCGGGTGCCGCGCCGCTGTCATATTCCGCGATCAGCGCCTTGCCGCCGCCGGTATAGCCGCTGACGGCATTGATCGACAGCGCCTCGTCCGGGGCGACCAGGCCCGCCGCGACCAGGGGGGCAAGAATGGCGATGGCGCCGGTGGAATAGCAGCCGGGATTGCTGACCAGCCGGGCACCCGCGATGCGGTCGCGCGCGGCGGCGTTCAGTTCCGGGAAGCCGAAGGCCCAGTCCGGGGCCACCCGATGCGCCGTCGAGGCATCAATGATCCGCGTGTCCAGACCGCCTGCCAGGGCCACGGCCTCGCGGGCGGCGTCGTCGGGCAGGCACAGGATCGCCACGTCGGCCTGGGCGAAGGCCTCGCGCCGGGCGTCGGCATCCTTGCGCCGGGCCGGGTCGATCTGGATCAGGCGGATGTCGTCGCGCGTTTCCAGCCGCTCGCGGATTTGCAGGCCCGTGGTGCCCGCCTCGCCATCGATGAAAACGCTGTGTGCCATGGTCCGATCCCCGTTTGCTGCGGGGGTTATAGGGGACCGCCGCCCCCCTGCCAATCGGCGCGCGATCAGATCGAGCAGATTTCCGAGCGGGTCAGGAACCGCTTTTCCCGCCCGTTGTCCAGGCTGAACATGCCGCCGCGTCCCGGCACCACATCGATGATCAGGTCGGTATGCGCCCAGGCCTCGGCCTGGGAGGCGCTGATGTAGAAGGGCGCGCCGCCGATTTCCCCCAGCTTCACGTCGCGGTCCCCCACGCGGAAATCGCCCTGCGGATAGCACATGGGCGAGGATCCGTCGCAGCAGCCGCCGGACTGGTGGAACAGGACAGGGCCGTGCTCGGCGGTGATTTCGGCGATCAGGTCAAGGGCGGCGGGGGTCGCGGAAACCTTGCTCATGTCTTCAACCTCTTCTTCAGGAACTCCAGCACCTGACGTTCCTCGGGGCGCAGGCCGGTCTTTTGCAGATCCTCGGCGATTTCGTCCTGCAATTCCAGCTTCAATTCGTCCGCCAGATAGGAATCGATCACCTGGGGATGGACATAGCATTTTCGGCAGATCGTGGGCGTGTTGCCAAGGCGCGCCGCGACCTGCTCGATCGCCTCGCGGATGTTGCGCTTGGCGGCCGCCTGGCTGTCCACGGCCTCGTATTCGGCCAGCGCCAAGGCGGCCAGAACCGTGCCGGTCCAGGTGCGGAAATCCTTGGCGGTGACGTTCCGCCCCGAGATGTCGCGCAGATAGGCGTTCACCTCGGTCGACGTGATCTTCTGCCGCTGGCCGTCCTCGTCCAGATACTGGAACAGGTGCTGGCCGGGGATGTCCTGGGCGGCGCGCACGATCCGGGCCACGCGGCGGTCACGCAGGCCCAAGTTCCATTCCTTGCCCGACTTGCCCTTGAAGCGGAACCGGATCTGGCTGCCGTCGATCTTCACATGCCGGTCGCGCAGGGTGGTCAGCCCGTGCGACTTGTTCTGCCGCGCGTAATCGGCGTTGCCCACGCGGATCATGGTGTTTTCCAGCAGATGCACCACGGTCGCCACGAGTTTTTCGGCAGGCAGTCCGGGCCGCGACATGTCTTGGTCCACCCGGTCGCGGATCTGCGGCAGCACATGGGCGAAGTCCAGCATGTGGTCGTATTTGGCGCCGTCGCGGATGGCGCGGAAATCGGGGTGGTATCGGTATTGCTTGCGCCCCTTGGCATCGCGGCCGGTGGCCTGGACATGGCCGCGCGGATCGGGACAGATCCAGACATCGGTATAGGCGGGCGGGATCGCCAGCGAGGCCAGCCGCGCCCGTTCGGCCTTGTCGGTGATCGTCTTGCCGTCGGGGCCGCGATAGGAAAACCCCGTGCCGGACCGCTGCCGGGTGATCCCGGGCATGTCGTCGTTCACATAGATCAGCCCCGCCTCTTTCGCGGCGTCGCGCGGGTCGGGGATGACGGCATCGTCGGGCATGGGCGTTGATCCGAAAGCGGGAGGCTTTCGGATCAACACCGCCCCGCGCCTTTGGTTGCGCCGCAGGAGGGGACGGCGACAGACGCGGGACGGAAGCGGTCAGATCTCCATCACCATGCGGCCTTCGATCTGGCCCTTGTGCATCCGGGCGAAGATGTCGTTCACATCCTCCAGCCGGGCCTTGTGGATGGTGGCCTTGACCTTGCCGTCGGCGGCGAAGTCCAGCGATTCCTGCAAGTCCAGCCGGGTGCCGACGATGGATCCGCGCACGGTGACGCCGTTCAGGACCATGCCGAAGATGTCCAGCGGGAAATCCCCCGGCGGCAAGCCGTTCAGCGACACGGTGCCGCCCCGCCCGACCATGCCAACGGCCTGCTGGAAGGCCTTGGGGCTGACGGCGGTGACCAGCACGCCCTGCGCGCCGCCATCGGTCTCCTTGCGGATCTTCGCCACCGGATCCTCGGTCATGGCATTGGCGGTGACGGTGGCACCCAGCGTGCGGGCAAAGGCCAGCTTTTCGTCGTCGATGTCGACGGCAGCGACATTCAGGCCCATCGCCTTGGCATATTGCACCGCCATATGGCCCAGGCCGCCGATGCCGGAAATGACCACCCAGTCGCCCGGCTTGGTGTCCGTCACCTTCAGCCCCTTGTAGACGGTGACGCCCGCGCACAGAACCGGCGCGATTTCGGCGAAATCGACGTTCTTGGGCAGATGGCCCACATAGTTCGGATCGGCCACCACATATTCCGCGAAACCGCCATTGACCGAATAGCCGGTGTTCTGCTGGCTTTCGCACAGCGTCTCCCATCCGCCCAGGCAATGCTTGCAGAAGCCGCAGGCGGAATAGAGCCAGGGCACGCCCACCCGGTCGCCCTCCTTCACATGCCGCACGCCCTGGCCCACCGCGGACACGAAGCCCACACCCTCATGCCCCGGAATGAAGGGGGGCTTCGGCTTGACGGGCCAGTCGCCCTCGGCTGCGTGAAGGTCGGTGTGGCAGACGCCGGATGCCTTGATCTGCACCTGGATCATGCCGGGGCCGGGTTCGGGGATCGGCACCTCGTCAATCGACAGGGGTTTGCCGAATTCGCGCACGACGGCGGCTTTCATGGTTTTCGCCATGACGGTTCCTTTCAGTGGTGGGACGGGCCTTGCGGCCCGCCCCGGTGGCATGACGGCCAGCCGTCGTCAGAAGAAGCCCAGCTTCTTGGGGCTGTAGCTGACCAGCATGTTCTTGGTCTGCTGATAGTGGTCCAGCATCATCTTGTGGTTCTCGCGCCCGATGCCCGACTGCTTGTAGCCGCCGAAGGCCGCATGGGCCGGATAGGCGTGATAGCAGTTGGTCCAGACCCGGCCCGCCTTGATCGCGCGGCCGAAGCGGTAGCAGGTATTGGCTTCGCGCGACCAGATGCCCGCGCCCAGGCCGTACAGCGTGTCATTGGCGATCGACAGCGCCTCGTCCTGGTCCTTGAAGGTGGTCACGGACACCACCGGGCCGAAGATTTCTTCCTGGAAGATCCGCATCTTGTTGTTGCCGCGGAACACGGTCGGCTTGATGTAATAGCCGCCCGACAGTTCCCCGCCATGGTCGGCCGCCTCGCCGCCGATCAGAACCTCGGCGCCTTCCTTGCGGCCGATGTCGAAGTAGGAAAGGATCTTTTCCTTCTGCTCCGACGATGCCTGCGCGCCGATCATCGTGGCGCTGTCGCGCGGATCGCCCTGCTTGATCGCCTCGACGCGTTTCAGCGCGCGTTCGATGAAGCGGTCGTAGATCGATTCCTGGATCAGCACGCGCGACGGGCAGGTGCAGACCTCGCCCTGGTTCAGCGCGAACATCGCGAAGCCTTCCAGGGCCTTGTCGAAGAAATCGTCATCCTCGCGCAGCACATCCTCGAAGAAGATGTTGGGCGACTTGCCGCCCAGCTCCAGCGTCACCGGGATCAGGTTTTCGCTGGCATATTGCATGATCAGCCGGCCGGTGGTGGTTTCCCCGGTGAAGGCGATCTTGGCGATGCGCGGATTGCTGGCCAAGGGCTTGCCCGCCTCCAGCCCGAAGCCGTTGACGACGTTCAGCACGCCCGGCGGCAGCAGGTCGGCGATCAGGTTCACGAAGACCATGATGCTGGCGGGGGTCTGTTCGGCGGGCTTCAGCACCACGCAGTTCCCGGCGGCCAGCGCGGGCGCCAGCTTCCACACCGCCATCAGCAGCGGGAAGTTCCACGGGATGATCTGGCCCACGACGCCCAGCGGTTCGTGGAAGTGATAGGCCACTGTGTCGTGGTCGATTTCCGAAATCCCGCCTTCCTGGGCGCGCAGCACGCCCGCGAAATAGCGGAAATGGTCGATGCCCAGCGGCAGGTCGGCGGCCATCGTCTCGCGGATCGGCTTGCCGTTGTCCCAGGTTTCCGCCGTCGCCAGCAGTTCCAGGTTCTGTTCCATCCGGTCGGCGATGCGCAGCAGGATCAGCGACCGTTCCGCGGCCGAGGTCTGGCCCCATTTGTCCTTGGCGGCATGGGCGGCGTCCAGCGCCGCCTCGATGTCGTCGGCGTTGGATCGGGCGATCTCGCCGATCTCGGCGCCGGTGATGGGGGTGGTGTTGGTGAAATACTTGCCCGACTTCGGCGCGGTCCACTGCCCGCCGATGAAGTTGTCGTAGCGCTTGGCAAAGGGCATCACGCCCACGCCCTTGAATTCGTGCGTCTGGTCGTTCGGCATCGTTTCCTCCTCTGGAAATGGCCCGGAGTCTCCCTCTCCGGGTATGGGTCACAGCTTGGCGGGTACACGATTCGTTGCAACCGCCCTTGCCGTGCCGTGACACGGCCCTGTCTCAACCATGAGACAGTCAGCCGGATTTTTCCGCCAGTCCCAGCCGGGACATGCGGCGATACAGCGTCGCCCGCCCGATCCCCAAGGCGCGCGCGGCGGCCGAGACATTGCCGTCGGACCGGGCCAGCGCGCGGACCACGGCGGCGCGTTCGGCCTTGTCGAAGCCGGTCAGATCGTCGTCGCGGCCTAGCAGGTCGGCGGCCGGGCGCGGGCGGATCGCGCCTTCGCGTTCCAGCCCCAGGGCGCGGCGCGCGGCGCGGGTGGCGCCGATGGCCAGATCGTCCTGGTCCACCGCCAGCAGGACAGCGGCGTCCGCCGTGTCGTCGGCCACGACGATGCGCGCGTCGGGAAAGCTGGCGCGGAAGAACACGGCTTCGATGGCCCGCGCGGTCTGCGCCACCTGGGCCGAGATCAGCCGGTTATAGCGTTCGGTCTGCTCGGCGCGGGCAGAGCTGACATCCAGCGCCGCCAGCAACCGCCCGTCCGGCCCCCAGATCGGCGCGTCCATGCAGGACATGCCGGTGTTGCGGGTATGGAAATGTTCGTCGCGGTGGATGGTGACCTGCCGCCCCTCGGCCAGGCAGGTGCCTATGCCGTTGGTTCCCTGCACGGCCTCGGACCACAGAGTGCCCTGCCACAGCCCCCAGTCGCGGAACTGTTCGGCATCCGCGCCATTCACCCGCTGGTCCAGCACCACCCCGTCGGCATCGGTCAGCATCACGTTGCAGCCCGACAGCCCCACCAGATTGAACAACTGATCCAGTTGCGGGGCGGCCACGCGCAGGAACGGATCCATGGCCTGCCGACGCTGGCTCAGTTCCTCAAGCGTCAGCCGTTCGGGGCGGCGGGCGTCGGCCGGATCCAGCCCGTGCTTGAACAGCGACCGCCGCCATGACGCTGTCAGGGCCGAGGTCGCTGAATTCGACTGCGACTGTCTTGCGACGTAATCCGCGTGACGCATACCGGGCCGGCTCCTCCTCGGTCGGTAGCGGACAGTATAACATGCAAGTCGGCAATAGGACCAAGGGCTAATTGCCCCCGGTCCCCGCAGGCAGCCGCCAGGCCAGCACATAATCGCCCAGATCGGTGCCGATGGACCCGTGCCCGCCCGCGACCAGCACCACCACCTGCCGCCCCTGGCTGTCCAGATAGGTCATCGGCGTGGCCTGCCCGCCCGCAGGCAGACGCCCGCGCCACAGTTCGGCCCCGGTGGTCAGGTCATAGGCGCGCAGGTAATTGTCCACGGCGGCGGCCAGGAACACCACGCCCGACCCGGTGACGACCGGCCCGCCGATGCCCGGCATCCCCAGGGGCAGCGGGATCGGCAGCGGCGTCATGTCCATGGTGGTGCCGTTGCGGTGCTTCCAGGCGATCTCGCCGGTGCGCAGGTCGGCGCCCGCGACGAAGCCCCAGGGCGGCTGTTGGCAGGGCACGCCGATGGGCGACAGGAACGGCCCCATCTCGACCGCATAGGGCGCGCCGGTGTTGGAATTCAGCCCCTGTTCGCCGGAATTGGTCGCCCCTTCCGCTTCGGCGGCAGGCACCAGGCGCGAGGTGAAGGCCAGTTGCAGCGGCATTCCGAACATCACCTGACGGCGCGGATCGACGGCGATGCCGCCCCAGTTGAAGACCCCGAAATTGCCGGGATAGACGATCGTGCCTTGCAGCGACGGGGGCGTATAGCGGCCTTCATACCGCAACTGGCGGAACTGGATGCGGCACAGCATCTGGTCGACCAGCGTGGCGCCCCACATCTTCGATTCGGTCAGCGGCTCGGGCTCGAAGGACAGCGCGGAAACCGGCTGGGTCGGGGCCGCGAAATCCTCGGGGACGGTACCCTGGGGGGCGGGACGTTCGGTGATGGGCAGGATCGGCTCACCCGTCTCGCGGTTCAGGACATAGACATCGCCCTGCTTGGTGGGCACGACCAGGGCCGGCACCCGGCCTTGCGGCATGTCCAGATCCAGCAGCGTCGGCTGGGCGGGCGTGTCCATGTCCCACAGGTCGTGATGCACGAATTGCTGCACCCAGCGGGCCTGTCCCGTCGCCACATCCAGCGCCACCACGGAACTGGCATAAGTCTCCTCGGCCTCGTTGCGGAACATGCCCAACTGGTCGGGGGTGCGGTTGCCCATCGGCACATAGACCAGGCCCAGCCCCGGATCCGCCGACAGGGGCGCCCAGCTGTTGGGCGAGGACGGCGTATAAACCTGCGTCGGGTCGTTCACGACGAAGGGCGCGGTGGCGTCGGGATTGCCGGAATCCCAGTTCCACAGCAGCCGCCCGTCGCGCACGTCATAGGCACGGATCACGCCCGACGGTGCGTTGACATCATAGTTGTCGTTGACCGCGCCGCCGATCACCAGCGTGGTGCCGACAATGACGGGTGGCGAGGTCGAATAATAGAACCCCGCCTGCCGGAACGGCATGTTGTGGATCAGGTTCAACGATCCGTTGTCGCCGAATTCCGGGCACAGCGCGCCGGTCGTCGGGTCGATGGCCAGCAGATGCGCGTCAGAGGTCGGCATGAACAGCCTTGTGTCGCATTGCACGTCGGGCGTGGCATCTGCGGCGACGGCGGGGGTCGCCGGATGGTCGGTATCGGCAGGCAGGACCGCCGCCGGTCCGGCGGGGGCCGCGCCGCCATCGCCCGGCCAATAGCTGACGCCCCGGCAGGTCTGATGCTGGCGCTGGCTCAGGGGGCTGATATCGGCCTTGTAGACCCAGCGTTCCGCGCCGGTATCGGCATCCAGCGCCACCAGCCAGTTATGCGGCGTGCACAGATACAGCGTGTTGCCGACCTTGATCGGGGTCGCCTGATAGGTCGTCTCGTCGGTATCCTCGGGCTGTTTCAGGTCGCCCGTCTGATAGGTCCAGGCGGTTTCCAGAGACGCCACGTTCTGCGCCGTGATCTGATCCAGCGGCGAAAAGCGCTGCCCGAAATTGGTGCGGCCATAGGCCAGCCAATCCTGCGGCCCGCCGGGCGGTCCCATGTCGGGATCGGCATTGGCGATCTGATCGGGCAGCGCGCCCTTGATGTCATGCGGGTCGGTGGCAAGGCTGCCCAGCAGGCCCACCCCGGTGATCACCGTCACCGCCGCCAGCGCCGTCCACCCCGGACGCCGCCGCGCGCCGAAGGGCAGCAGCAGCAGAAGGCCCAGGATCAGGAACATCCCCATGCGGGACGCCAGCGCCCACCAGTCGTAACCCGATTCCCACAGCGACCAGGCTGCCAGCAGGATCAGAAAACCGGCATAGATCCATCGCGACAGGTCGCTGCGGTGCAGGACGAAAGCCGCCGTGACCAGCAGCGCCGCGCCGGAAAACCCGATGAAGGGCGATCCGCCCAGAGTGATCAGATAGATGCCGCCCGCCAACAGGATGACACCGATCAGGCCAAAGACGATGGTCAGAAATACGCGCATGGGCTGTCCCCTTTCGAAAGGTGACGCCCAACCGGCGGTTGCGGTTCCCTGTCGGATCGGTTTCAGGCGGGCACGGCCATCGCCGCGCGCGGCCGATAGGGCGGCAGATCGACCCCCGGCCGATACAGCAGCGACTGCCCGTCATGGAACAGATGCAGCGCGGCGGGATCGGCGGTCAGGCGCACCGTCCGTCCGTTCAGGCCCGGATGGATGCCCGGCAGCTTGGCGATGACCGGCACGGCGCCGCCGCGCGTGCCGAAATACAGCAGCGTCACTTCGCCCAAGGCCTCGGTCAGGTCCACGGCGCCTTCGAAGATCGCGGGACCGTCGGTTTCCCGCATATCCTCGGGGCGGACCCCGATGTTGACGCGCATCCCCTCGTCCCCCGCGCGGGTCGGGATCGCCGCCTGCGCGGTGCCGCCGCCATCAAGCCGGACGGTGGTCACGGGACCGGCGGCGGTCACGCGGCCGGGCAGCAGGTTCATGGCCGGGCTGCCGATGAAGCCCGCCACGAATTCGTTGATCGGGCGTTCGTACAGTTCCAACGGCGCGCCGACCTGGGCGATGCCGCCGCCCGCCAGGACCACGATCCGGTCGGCCAAGGTCATCGCCTCGGTCTGGTCATGGGTGACATAGATCATCGTCCGGTCGGGCATCGAAGCCTTCAACTGCGCGATCTCGATCCGGGTCGCGACGCGCAGCGCGGCGTCCAGGTTCGACAGCGGTTCGTCGAACAGATACACCTTGGGATCGCGCACGATGGCCCGGCCGATGGCGACACGCTGGCGCTGCCCGCCCGACAGGGCCTTGGGCAAGCGGTCCAGATAGGGCGTCAGTTGCAGCATCCTTCCGGCGCGGTCGGTTGCCTCCTGCACCTCGGCCCGCGACTTGCCCGCGATCTTCAGCGCGAAGGCCATGTTGTCGCGCACCGTCATGTGCGGATAGAGGGCATAGGACTGGAACACCATGGCGATGCCCCGCTGGCTGGGCGGGATGTCGTTCATCCGCTGGCCGTCGATCTCCAGCGTGCCGCCGCTGATCCGTTCCAGCCCGGCGATCATCCGCAGCAGGGTCGATTTCCCGCAGCCCGAGGGGCCGACGAAGACGATGAACTCGCCCGACCGGATGTCCAGGTCGATATCGCGCAGGACGTTCACCTCGCCATAGGATTTGGCGACATCGGTCAGTTTCAGATCGGCCATGGCGTCCTCCGTTGCACCCCTATCCCTCGATGATCCGCACCTGCCACGGACGCAGGCCCCCCGCCTCGTCGTCCGAAAGGTTGGCGCGGATTTCCAGCGTCTGCTTGTCGTCGGCACGCGTGAAGGTCAGGATCGGCCCATCGACCGACATGTCGGACATCGTGCCGCCGCGCAGCGCCGAATGCTTGCGCCGCAGCCCGATGGCCCAGCGGTAATGGTGCAGCATGGATTGCGCATCGGCTTCCTGCGCGACCACGGTGCGCTGCAGATGGGTATGGGGAATGGGCAGCCAGGGCTTGGCCGTGGAAAAGCCGCCGTTCACGCCCATGTCCCAGACCATCGGCGTCCGGCAGCCGTCCCGGCCCTTGAATTCCGGCCAGAACTCCTTGCCATAGGGATCCTGCAAATCCTCGAAGGCGATCTCGGCCTCGGGCAGGCCCAGTTCCTCGCCCTGGTACAGGCAGACAGAGCCTTTCAGGCACAGCAGCACCGTCGCATAGGCCTTGGCAGCCTGGTCCGACAGGTTCCAGCGGCTGATGTGGCGCACCACGTCGTGGTTCGACATCGCCCAGCACGGCCAGGAATTCGGCGCGACGGAATGCAGGGCTTCGAACACCTCGGAGATGCGGGCAGCGGCAAGATCCTGGCCGGACAGGAAGTCGAAGACATAGGACATCTGCATCCGGCCCGCGACGCCGGTATATTCCTCCAGCAGTTCCAGGGCGCGTTCGCTGTCGCCGATCTCGCCGATCACGGCGGCGCCATAGCTGCGCAGCAGCGTCGCCATCCGTTCCAGGAAGGCGATGTTTTCGGGCTGCGACTTGTCGAACTTGTGGCTTTGGTGGTTGTAGGGATTGACCGCCGGGGCGGTGTCGGACTTGCGCAATTCCTTGGCCAAGGGCGGGTTGTCGCGCAGTTGCGCGTCGTGGAAGTAGAAGTTGACGGTATCCAGCCTGAAACCGTCCACGCCCTTGTCCAGCCAGAATTTCGCCATGTCCAGCAATTCGTCCTGCACTTCCGGGTTGTGGAAGTTCAGGTCGGGCTGCGAGGCCAGGAAGTTGTGCAGATAATACTGTTCGCGCCGCGCATCCCACTGCCAAGAGGTGCCGCCGAACATCGACAGCCAGTTGTTGGGCACGGTTCCGTCCGGCTTGGGATCGGCCCAGACATACCAGTCGGCCTTGGGATTGTCGCGGCTGGCCCGGCTTTCGATGAACCACGGATGCTGGTCCGAGGTGTGCGACATCACCAGGTCGATCATCACCTTCAGGCCCAGTTCGTGGGCGCGTTCGATCAGGACATCGAAATCCTCCATCCGCCCGAACAGCGGGTCGACGCCGCGGTAATCGCAGACATCATAGCCGAAATCCTTCATGGGCGAGGTGAAGAAGGGCGAGATCCAGACCGCATCCACCCCCAGCGAGGCGACATAGGGCAGGCGCTGCGTGATCCCCGCCAGATCGCCGATGCCGTCGCCGGTCGTGTCCTGAAAACTGCGCGGATAGATCTGATAGATCACGCCGCCCTTCCACCAATCCACGGTCTTTTCCGTCAAGTCATCCACCTTTCACCGATCCGGCCAGCAATCCGCGAACCAGATATTTCTGCATCGCAAAGAACACGGCCAGCGGCACCGCGATCGAGATGAAGGCCGAGGTGGCAAGGATTTCCCATTCCCCGCCCTTCGATCCCATCAATTCGCGCAGAACGCCGGTCATGACCAGTTGCTCCCTGGTGTTGCCCAGGAAAACGGTCGCGACAAGCAGGTCGTTCCAGACCCACAGGAACTGGAAGATCGCAAAGCTGGCCAATGCCGGAAAAGACAGCGGAAGGATGATCTTGCGGAAGATCTGGAATTCGGTCGCGCCGTCCACGCGGGCGGATTCGATCACCTCTCGCGGCAGGCCGACCATGTAGTTGCGCAGAAGATAGATCGCCAAGGGCAGGCCGAAGCCGGTATGGGCCAGCCAGATCCCCAGGTATCCCTTGCCGATGCCCAGTTCGTTGTGCAGCCGCAGCAGCGGGATCAGCGCCACCTGCAAGGGCACGACCAGCAGCCCCACCACGGCGGCGGTCAGGATGGCGCGGCCCGGAAACTCCATCCAGGCCAGCGCATAGGCGGCGAAGGCCGCGATCAGGATCGGGATGACGGTCGCGGGGATCGTCACCGTCAGGGTGTTCATGAAGGCGCGGCCTAGCCCTTCGGCGGTCAGCACGCGGGCATAGTTTTCGGTGGTCAGCCGGGCGGGCGCCCCGGTGGTGACGAAGATCCGTTCGCCCCGGCGCATCTCGAACGGGGTGGGCGAGGTCATGCGATAGCTGCCGTCCGGGGCCACCGTGACCTGCCAGCCGTCGCCGATCTCGGCCGTCTCGCCGGGCTGGAAGGCGCCTGGTTCGCGGGCGCGGGTGCCCCAGGCGATCAGGGACTGGCCCTCCTCCAGCACGTTGCCCTCGATCACATAGGCGCCGTCCCGCTGGACCGCATCGTCGCCCGTGCCGGTGCGCACGAAGCCTGTCGCCTGCTGGTCGGAAAACGACTGCCACCAGCCCGAGGTCAGGATCTGGTCGCGATCCCGGAAGGACGATACCAGCAGGCCCAGCGTCGGGACGGTCCACAGCAGCACCAGCAGGAAGGCCGCGATGTTGACCGCCCAGACAAGACCCGATTTCTGTCCGGCCATGCCCTCCATCAGCGCACCTCCCGCCGGGCGTTGACGATGTTCCAGATCATGATCGGCGTGACCAGGATCATCAGGATGATGGCGATGGCCGATCCGCGCCCGTAATCAGGGGTGCCGCGGAACATCCAGTCATACATCAGGTTCGCCAGCACCTGCGTGCCCCATTGCCCGTTGGTCATCACGAACACGATGTCGAAGACCTTGAGGACGACGATGGTGATGGTGGTCCACACGACCGCGATGGTGCCCATGATCTGCGGGACCTTGATCTTGAAGAACACCTGCCAGGGGGATGCGCCGTCCAGGATCGCGGCCTCGATGGTTTCCTCGGGGATGCCGCGCAGGGCGGCGGACAGGATCACCATGGCGAATCCCGTCTGGATCCAGACCAGCACGATCATCAGGAACAGGTTGTTCCAGGGGATCAGCGTCAGCCACAGCTGCGGCTCACCCCCCAAGGCCTGGACGATGGCGTTCAGCAACCCGATCTGGTTTTCGCCCGGCGCGCGGTATTCATAGATGAATTTCCAGATCACCCCGGCGCCGACAAAGCTGATCGCCATCGGCATGAAGATCAGCGACTTGCCGATATTGCCCCATTTCAGACGGTCGGTCAGCTGCGCCGCGATCAGCCCGAACAGCGTGGACAAAGCCGGCACCACCAGCAGCCAGACCAGGTTGTTGCGCATGGATTCGCGGAATTTCCCGTCGTTCAGCAGCCAGGCGTAATTGCCGCCGCCCACGAAGTCGGTGCCCCGCGCATTGTGCAGCGACCGCCACAGGCTGTCGAAGATCGGATAGACCAGATAGACGCCCAGGAACAGGATCGCCGGACCCAGGAACAGCCAGGGGCGGATCTGGTTGGCCTTGCGGATATTGTCACCGGCATTCGGCCCGCGCGGGGGATAGATGCGGTCCAGGATCAGGTTCGATCCCCAGAACCACGCCACGCAGCCGAAGACGCCGATGGCGATGGTGCTGACGGCCAGCCAGAACAGTTCCATTCCGATACCTCGTGAACCGACGACAGGCGCGGCGGCCGGCCCGCCGCGCCGAGGACGTTACTTCAGCGTGGCCCAGGTCTGCTGGATCCGGTCGGCCACGTCCTGCGCGGAAGCGCCGCCGACGAAATTCACCATCCCCGTCCAGAAGGCGCCCGCGCCGACCGCGCCCGGCATCAGGTCCGATCCATCAAAGCGGAACACCGTCGCGTCCAGAAGAACCTGCCCCAGCCGCCGCTGGGTGTCATCCGCATAGGCGTCCATGTTGACGCCGGTATAGGGCGTCGTGAATCCCGACTGCGCCATCCACAACTCATGCGCGGCGGGGGTTTTCAGGAAGTCGATGAAGGCCAGCGCCACCGGGTTGTCGGTGAAAACCCCGAACAGCGTGCCGCCGCCCAGCACCGGCTGGCCCAGGCTGCCGTCGGCGGGGGCGGGGAAATAGAAGAAATCCGCATCCTCGCCCACCACGGTGCCTTCGGGGAAGAAGGACGGGATGAAGCTGGCCTGCCGGTGCATGTAGCAGGCGGGCGGGCTGGCAAACAAACCGGCGGGGCTTTCGCGGAAATCGTTCGACGCGACCGAGGCCGGGCCGCCCGCCACGAAATCGGGGTTCTTGGCGAACCAGCCGAATTCCTCGATGGCCTTGACGACCTTGGGATCGTTGAAGGGCAGCGCGTTGGTGGTCCAGGCGTCGTAATCCTCGGGCGTGTTCAGGCGCAGCATCAGATCCTCGACCCAGTCGGTGGCGGGCCAGCCGGTCGCCCCGCCCGACGCCAGGCCGATGCACCAGGGGGTTTCGCCGTCCGCCGCGATCTGTTCGGTCAGCGCCTTCAGATCCTCGTAGGTCGTGGGGATCTCGTATCCCGCATCCTCGAAGTTTTCCGGGACATACCAGACCAGCGACTTCACATCGGCCTTGTAGGGGAAGGCGAAGAAATGCTCGGTTCCGTCCTTGCCCGCATAGGTGCCAAGCGCGGCCCAGCTGTCGCCCGCCGCATAGTTGTCGCGCACCCATTGCGCGGTGTCCTCGCCCAGGTCGCGCAGGTATCCCTTGGATGCCAGATCCGCCGCCAGCCCCGGCTGCGGCAGCACGGCGATGTCGGGGGGCGAACCGGCCTCGCTGTCGATGACGATCTGCTGTTCGAAGCTGGTGGACCCGGAATAGTTCACGGTCGCGCCCGTCGCATCCTCGAAATAGGCCGCGATCGAGGTGAAAAGCTCTTGGTCCGGTCCCAGCCAGGGCGCCAGGATCGTCACGCTCTGGCCTTGCAGGTCGGAATGGGCGGCGCCGAAATCCTCGAGGCTCTGCCAGTCGATGCGGTCGTCGCTGCCCTTTTCGATCACCAGCTGCGCCTGGGCGCCGCCGGCCATCAGCGCGGCAATCGCCACGGTCGCATGAAACGATGTCCTCATGTCCTTCCCCCTTCGATCTCCGCATCTTATGCGCGAGAATTTGTGCCGATGGTCTCTTGATAAGACCCATCCTGTCAAACGCTTATTCCCATTCCAGTTCCTTGAAGGCGGCCGTCGCGTCGCGCGCGGCAGAGTCCGGGAAGGATGCCCAGTCCGCTGCGAAGGGCTGCAAGGCGGCGACGATGGCGGGGACCGCCTGCGACAGGGGCAACCCCTGCGCGACGGCCTTTCGGGTGCTGGCGGCCAGGACAGTCAGGAATTCCCGCTGCGCGCCCACCGCCTGCGGCCAGTCCGCCGCGACCGGCCCGTGGCCCGGCACGATGGGACCGGCGGTCTGGCCCGCAGCCATCCAGTCCAGCCAACCGGGCAGCGATCCATCGACGATGGGGGTCAGCCCGCGAAACACCAGATCGCCCGCGAACAGCGTGCCGGTGGCGCTGTCGCGCACGGTCAGGTCGTTGTCGCTGTGCGCCGGGCCGGTCGCGGTCAGCGTCAGGATGCGCCCGCCCAGGTCGATGTCCAGCCGGTCCGCCACTTCGATGTCGGGCAGCACGACCCGCGTGCCGATCATCGGCCCCGGCCCGTACAGATCGGTCAGGTTGTCCAGATAGACCGGGCCGCGCGCCGCCAGCGCATCGCCCAGCCGGGCATGGCCGACGATGGCGGCGCCCGCCTCGCGGAAGACCTCGGCCCCGAAGGCATGGTCGGGGTGCATATGGGTGACGATCAGGTGGCTGATCGGCTTGTCGCTGATGCGCCGGATCGCCGCGAACAGGGCCTGCCCCTGCTGGCGGGACGCGCCTGCGTCGATCACCGCGATGCTGTCGCGCCCGATGATGAAGCCCAGGTTGGCGATCCAGCCGTCCGGGCTGTCCTCGAACTGGGCGATCTGGCCGATATGGACGTGGATTCCCTGGGCCACCGCCTGGACCGGCAGGGCGGGCAGGTCGGCCAGGAGCGCGCAGGACAGGCCCCCCTGGACCAGCGAGGGGCGGTCCCCCAGCCACGTTTCGGCGATTCGCGGCGCCTGGGCCTTGCAATCCGCCAGGGCCGCAAACGGCTGCGCGACCAGTGTCATGGGGGCGCAGGTCGGGGGATTGGCGGCAAGGCAGGCGGATAGGATGGCATGAAACATTGCCGGATCTTCCCAATGTGACGGGTTGCGCGTTCCAACTTTTCGTGACCTCCGACCTTAGTCGTGTTGAATCGCGTTGTCTCTGGGCTAACATCACAGACAGTCGCCATCCTGGCGGCCGTGGATTTGGAGGAAATGCATGGCTTGGACGAAACCCATCCTGAAAGAAATCGCCTGCGGCATGGAAATCAACATGTACGCCCCGGCCGAGGACGAACCCGTCCTGTTCTGAAGCGTTCGCTTCAGGCATCATGACCGGCCCCGTCCGACGCGATCGGGCGGGGTCTTTTCGTCAGGGGGATCATGCGGATCATCGTGCTGGGCGCAGCGGCGGGCGGCGGCCTGCCGCAATGGAACTGCGGCTGCGGCAACTGCAACGCCGCGCGGGCCGGGCGTATTCCGGCGATGACGCAAAGCTCGGTCGCGGTCAGCGCGGATGGGCGGGACTGGGCGATCCTGAACGCCTCGCCCGACATCCGCGCGCAACTGGCGGCGACGCCCGCGCTGCATCCGACCGGGCTGCGCGACATGCCGCTGCGCTCGGTGCTGGTCACGAACGGCGATATCGACCATGTGGCGGGGCTGCTGACGCTGCGCGAAAGCCAGCCGTTTGCGCTGTATGCGACGCCCGTGATCCATGCGGCGCTGTCCGCGAACCCGATGCTGGCCGCCCTGCGCGAGGATCTGGTGCCGCGCCGGACCGTGGCCTTGGAGCAGTCCATCGACCTGGCGCCGGGGCTGACCGCCACGCTGTTCGCGGTGCCGGGCAAGGTGCCGCTGTATCAGGAAGGCGCGGTGGTCGAGACCGGCCTGGTCGGCGAAACCACCGTGGGCGTGGAGCTGGCGGCGAACGGGCGCCGCGCGCTGTATATCCCCGGCTGCGCCGACCTGCCGGGCTGGCTGCTGGACCGCATCGCAGGCGCCGACCTGCTGATGTTCGACGGCACCCTGTGGGAGGATGACGAGATGATCCGCATGGGCCTGGGCCAGAAGACCGGCCTGCGCATGGGCCACATGCCGGTGGTGGACACGATTGCCGCCCTGCGCGGCCTGGCCGTCGGGCAGCGGGTCTTCGTCCACATGAACAATTCGAACCCGCTGACCGATCCCGGCAGCACGCAGACCGCCGAAGCGCAGGCCGCTGGCTGGCAGATCGGCCGCGACGGAATGGAGATCACGCTGTGAAGGATATTCGCGACACCGCCCAATCGCGCGAGGATTTCGAGGCCCGGCTGCGCGCCATCGGCGCCGAACGCTATCACGACCGCCATCCGTTCCACGAACGGCTGCATGGCGGCCATTGCACCCCGGACGAGGTTCGCGCCTGGGTCATCAATCGCTGGATGTATCAGTCCCGCATCCCGATGAAGGACGCGGCCTTCATGTCGCGGGTGGAAGACCCGGACCTGCGCCGCGCCTGGCGCAAGCGGATCGCGGATCATGACGGCGGCGTCACCGAAGGCGGCGGCATCCGCCGCTGGCTGGCCCTGGCGCAGGCTGTGGGGCTGGACCCCGATTATGTCGCCAGCGGGGTGGGCATCATGCCCGCGACGCGTTTCGCGGTGGAGGCCTATGTCCGCTTCGTCCGCGACATGCCCTTGCTGGACGCGGTGGCCGCCAGTCTGACGGAACTGTTCGCGCCGAAAATCCATGCCCAGCGGATCGAGGGGCTGCTGGCCCATTACGATTTCGCCGACGACGCCAGCCTGTCCTATTTCAAGAAGCGCCTGACCGAGGCGCCCGAGGACGTGGCCTTCGGGCTGGATTACGTCCTGACCCATGCCGACACGCTGGAAAAACAGGACGCGGCGGCGGCGGCGCTGATCTTCAAGACCGACGTGCTGTGGGCGCAGCTTGACGCGCTGTGGCACGGCTATGTCGAGGGCAACATCCCGCCGGGCGCCTGGCGGCCGGGAGAGGGGATGGCAAAATGAACGCCCAGCCAGCCCCTCCAAGGCCAGCCGCCCTGATCGAACCCGACGACATTCCCTATCTGCCGCGCGGCGTGCGGCTGGCGGATGACCGGGTGCGCGGCATCCGCGTCTTGCAGGCCCCCGAACGGGCCATGCAGCTGGACGCCATCGGCGATGCGATCCTGTCGGAACTGGACGGCCAGCGCAGCATGGCCGGAATCGTCCACGACCTTGCCGTTCGCTATAATGCGCCCGACGATCAGATCGCGGGCGACGTGCGCGATTTTCTGACCGGACTGATCGAACGGCGCATGGTCTTTGTGAAGGACAGGTCATGAAGGACCAGCAGCATCAGCCCCGCGACCTGGACGGCAACCCCGTCACCCCCGGCCTGCCCATGGCCATGCTGGCCGAGGTGACGCATCGCTGCCCGCTGGCCTGCCCCTATTGTTCGAACCCCGTGGAACTGACCCGCGCCGCCCAGGAACTGACCGCCGACGACTGGGGCCGGGTGTTTCGCCAGGCCGCCGACCTGGGGGTGTTGCAGGTCCATGTCTCGGGCGGGGAACCCGGCGCGCGGCGGGATCTGGCGCAGATCGTGGCTCACGCGCGCGATGCGGGCCTGTATGTGAACCTCATCACCTCGGGGATAGGCATCACGCGCGACCGGCTGGAAGAACTGGACCGTGCGGGCGTCGATCACGTGCAACTGTCCTTGCAGGGGATCCGCCCCGACATGGCCGACCGGATCAGCGGCCATCCCGGATCCTGGGACAAGAAGATGGGTTTCGCCGACTGGGTGCGCGACATCGGCTTCCCGCTGACCATCAACGCCGTGGTCCATCGCCAGAACCTGGAACGCCTGCCCGACATGATAGACTTGGCCGAACGGCTGGGCGCGCGCCGGATCGAGGTCGCGACGGTGCAGTTTCACGGCTGGGCGGATCTGAACCGCCGCGCGCTGATGCCCACCCGCGACCAGGCGGCCACGGCGCGGCAGGTGGTGAACGACGCCCGCATCCGGCTGCGCGGGCGGATGGTCATCGACTATGTTCCCGCCGACCACCACGCCGTCTATCCCAAGGCCTGCATGGGCGGCTGGGGATCCACCGGCCTGAACGTCGCGCCCGACGGAACCGTCCTGCCCTGCCACGCCGCGCAGTCGATCACCTGGATGCGCTTCGAGAATGTGCGCGACCGGGATCTGGACGACATCTGGCTGAATTCGGACAGCTTCAACGCCTTTCGCGGCACCGCCTGGATGCCCGAACCCTGCCAGGGCTGCGACCGCAAGACCGTGGATTTCGGCGGCTGCCGCTGCCAGGCCATGGCGCTTGCGGGCGATGCGCGGGCGACCGATCCTGTCTGTTCGCGGTCGCCCTTCCACGCCGACGTGGTGGCCCGCGCCGAGGCCGATGCCCAGGCCGACACCGCCGACTTCATCTATCGCCGCATGAAAAAAGGGGATTAGACATGAAGACCCTTGCCCTTGTCGCGCTGCTGCTGGCCGGACCGGCGGCGGCGCAGGACAATCCGCTGAAGAATTCGCCGACCTGGGACGATCTGCGCGATTCCGTGCTGGGCCTGTCGGCCGATGTGCCGCAGGACGCGGGCGTGCTGGATCTGGACGCCCCGGTCCGCGCACACGAGGCCGCCATCGTCCCGATCCGCCTGACCCAGCCCGCCGACGCTCCGCCGGTCCAGGCCGTGACCCTGGTGATCGACGAGAATCCCGCCCCCGTCGCCGCCGAATACAGCTTCGGCCCGGCCATGGCGCCCTTGGATTTCGAATTCCGCGTCCGCGTGGACAGCTATTCCGACGTGCGCGCCATCGCCGATACCGGCAACGGCACCCGCGTGATGGCGGGCCGCTTCGTCAAGGCTTCGGGCGGCTGTTCGGCCCCGGCGGGCAAGGACATGGCCGAGGTGGAAGCGACGATGGGCCAGATGCGCTGGAAAAGCGCCGTCCAGGACGGCCGGACCATCGGCACGCTGATGATCCGGCATCCGAATTTCTCGGGCCTGCAACGCGACCAGGTGACGCTGCTGAACATCCCCGCCCATTTCATCGACCGTCTCGAAGTCCGGCAGGGCGACGACCTGCTGTTCAGCCTTGCCGCCGGTATCTCGATCAGCGAGGATCCGGTGTTCCGCTTCGCCTATGCCCCCAACGGCCAGCCGATCCATGTCCATGCCGAGGATACGGACGGCAATACCTGGGACCACAGCTTCGATGCCGTCAATGGATAAGGACACCATCATGACCAAACGCGCGACCATCGCCGTCGATATTCAGAACGACTATTTCCCCGGCGGAAAATTCCCGCTGGAGGGCATGGAGGACGCCGCCGCCAAGGCACGCGCCGTGCTGGACGCCGCCCGCCGACGCGGCGACCTGATCGTGCATGTTCGCCACGAATTCGCCGACGATTCGGCGCCGTTCTTCCATCCCGGCAGCGAGGGCGCGGGCATCAACCCGACTGCGGCGCCGCAGGGGGACGAGATCGTCGTGACCAAGAACAACGTCAACGCCTTCAAGGATACCGGCCTGCAACGCATCCTGGACGACAACGGCGTCACCGACGTGGTGATCGTCGGCGCCATGAGCCATATGTGCATCGACGCCGCCACCCGGGCGGCATCCGACCTGGGCTACAAGACCACGGTGATCGCCGATGCCTGCGCGACCCGCGACCTGGAATTCCAGGGCACGACCGTCCCCGCCGCCCAGGTCCATGCCGCGATGATGAGCGGGCTGGCCTTCGGCTACGCCACCGTCACGGACGCGCAGGACTGGATCGCCGGTCAACCCGCCTGACGCGCCCGGCCCGGCGGGACCGCGACCTTGGTCGCATCAGCAGGCTTGCGTTGGCGCACAGCAGGCCTACAATCGTGAAAGAATGTTGCGGAGGGGAGACCGCGATATCATCCGAGGAGGAATCACGATGACAGCCGCAGCCATGCAGGCCCGTGCGCCGCAGACGCCACGGCAAAGCGCCGATCAGGTCCGGGAAATCCTGATCGTGGACGATCACCCGCTGATGTGCGATGCCCTGGCGTTGACCCTGAAGATCAGCTTCGGCCTGAAGAATGTGCGGACCGCCCGCAGCCTGGGCGCGGCCCTGGACGGGATCAAGGCGCAGGGCGCGCCGGACGCGGTGATCCTGGACCTGAACCTGCCCGACGCGCGCGGGGCCGAGGGGATCGTCACCCTGCGCCGCCAGTTGCCGGACGTGCCGATCACCATGATCTCGGCCGACATGGACAGCGCCATGATCTCGGCGGCGATGGCCGCAGGGGCGCAGGGCTATATCAGCAAGTCTCTGGGCCGCGAGGCCCTGGTGGACAGCCTGCGCCGCATGTGGGAGGGCGAGCATGTCACCCCCGAAGGCTATGCGCCCGACCAGGCCGATGCGGACGATGCGGCCAAGGCCGAACTGGCGCGCCGCTTCGCAACCCTGACGCCGCAGCAGATGAAGATCCTGCGGCTGATCTGCCAGGGCAAGGCGAACAAGGAGATCAGCTATGACCTGTCCATCGCCGAGGCGACGGTAAAGACCCACATCACCGCCATCATGTCCAAGATCAACGCCCGCCGCCGCACCCAGGCGGTGCTGCTTGCCAATACGGTCCGCCTGTTCGAGGCGGGCTGATGATGGATACCGGCCCGGCAGCGAAGGAGGGCGCCACCGGGCCGGTGGCCGTGCAGGCCGACCGCGGACAGGCCGATCACGGCCGGATCCTGCTGGACGGCCTGCGCGGAGCCAATCCGGGCCTGGTCCTGATCTTCGGCGCGCATGGTCCCGAACTGGCCGCGCTTGACGCGGCGCTGCGGGCGGGCCTGCCCGAGGGCTGCGTGATCGCGGGCTGTTCGTCCGCAGGCGAAATCGGGCCGTCCGGCTATGCCAGCGACAGCGTGGTCGCCATCGGCTTTCCGGCGGCGCATTTCCGGGCCTCGGCCCTGGTGCTGCCCGATCTGGACGCCTTGCCGGTGTCGGACTGGATGGCGGCGCTGCGCCGGTTGCAGGCGGGCTTCGGTCCCGATCCGCAGCGGTCGCTGTTCGGGCTGCTGCTGGTCGACGGGCTGGCGGGCCAGGAAGACGCCCTGGTGGCCACCATCGACGCGGCGCTGCCCTCGGTTCCGACGCTGGGCGGATCGGCGGGCGACGGGCTGCTGTTCCGCCAGACCTGGCTGCTGGCCCAGGGCAAGGTCGTGACCAATGCCGCCGTCTTCCTGCTGGTCGAAACCGACCTGGCCGTCAGCGAGGTGACCTTTGCCCATTTCAGCCCCACCGACCGGCGCGTGGTCGTCACCGCCGCGATCCCCGAAAAGCGCCGCATCCTGGAACTGAACGCCGAACCGGCGGCCGAGGAATATGCCCGCCTGACCGGACTCGCCCCCGACGCCCTGACGCCCACCGAATTCGCGCGCCATCCGCTGTTGCTGCGGATGGGCCGCCACCATCACGTCCGGGCGATCAGCGCGCAGACCGGCGACGGCGGGCTGTCGCTGATGTCGGCCATCGACACCGGCACGGTCCTGACGCTGGGCCGGGCCGAGGACATGACCCAGGGCTTCGCCGAGGCGCTTGCCGCCCTGCCCCGCCCGCCGCTGATGGTTCTGGCCTTCGACTGCATCCTGCGCCGCCTGGCGGTCGAACGCGAAGGCCTGAGCGACCAGATGTCGGAACTGCTGGCGCGGTATCGCGTGGCGGGGTTCAACACCTATGGCGAACAGCACAGCGGGATGCATGTGAACCAGACCTTCGTGGGACTGGCCTTCATGCCCAACACGGATGCGGCAACGACCCATGCTGCGTGACGACGACGGTCCCGAACGCCGGGTCGAAAAGCTGGCCCGCATCAACCAGGTGCTGATCGACCGCATCGACCGGCTGGAGGAATCGCGCGGCTCGGCCTGGTCGATGTTCCAGGCCGCCGTCGCCCTGGAACAAGAGGTGATGGCCCGCACCCGCGACCTGGAACGCGCCCTGGCCGACCTGTCGCAACGCAACCGCGAACTGGCCGTCGCCCGCGCCTCGGCCGAGGAAGCCAATCGATCCAAGACCCGCTTCCTGCGCGCGGCCAGCCACGACCTGCTGCAACCCCTGTCGGCGGCGCGGCTGTTTTTGTCGATGCTGGCGGACACGCCGATGACCGAACATCAGGCCGAACTGACCGACCGGCTGTCGGGGGCCTTCGAATCGGTGGAACAGCTGATGCACGCGGTCTTGGACATCTCTCGGCTGGACAGCCAGCGGATCGAATTCCACCGCCAGCCGGTGCCCTTGGGCGATCTGTTCCGCAAGCTGGCCATCGAATACGCCCCCCTGGCCGAAGCGAAGGGGCTGCGGCTGTCCTTCGTGCCCACCGATGCGGTGGTCGAAAGCGACCCGGTCTTCCTGCGGCGGATCGCGCAGAACCTGGTGTCGAACGCCATCAAGTATACCAACCGGGGCGGCGTGGTGGTGGGCGCGCGCAAGCGCGGGTCGCTGGCCTGGCTGTGCGTCTATGACACGGGGGTGGGCATCCCGGCCGTGGACCGGAACCGGATCTTCGACGAATTCCAGCGGCTTGGCAACGACAACCGGACACCAGGAATGGGCCTGGGCCTGTCCATCGTGCGCCGCGCCTGCGCCAAGCTGGACCACCCGATCCGCCTGGATTCCGAGGCGATGCGCGGCACGGTCTTTCGCGTCGGCCTGCCCCTGGTCCAGCGTCAGGACCGCAGCGGCCCGGACCGGCCCGCCCGCGCCACCCTGCCCCTGCGCGGCCGGGTCGCCCTGGTGGTGGAAAACGACCAGGGGATGCGGCGCGGATACGAGATGATCCTGCGCGATCGGCTGGGGATGGTGGCCCGCATCGCCGGCGGCACGGCCGAGGCCCTGGCGACCATGGGCGACGACCCGCCCGACGTGATCCTGGCCGACTACAACCTGGAAAACGGCGATACCGGCGTCCAGGCAATCGCCGCCCTGCGCCGATCGGCGGGCCAGGCGATCCCCGCCGTGATGATCACCGCCCATCGCGACCCGCAGATCGCCCGCAACTGCGCCGCCATGCAGGTGCATCTGATGGAAAAGCCCGTGCGCCCCTCGGAACTGGCCGAGATGCTGGGCGGCATCCTGGCATGATCTGCGACCAAAGGCCGAGGGCGCGCGCGGTGGGGCTTGCCCTTCGCCGCGGGGGGCGCAAACTGCCCGGGCATTGGGGGAGGGTTAGCATGAAACGAGCCATTGCCGCGGCCTTGTGGCTGGGGCTGTCGGTCCTGTCGCCGGGCATTGCCCCTGCGGGCGAGGCGGGCGACGCCGTCTTTGCCGAACGCGGCCCCTGGTCCATCGAGGGGCGCGACCTGCACTGGTCCCTGCATGTCGAGGGGCCGCAGGCTCCGGGCTTTGTGCCGGTCCGGGACGGCAGCCTGACGCTGACCCAGGTGATCGACCCCACCGACAGCCAGCCGGTGCTGCAACTGGTCCAGCAGACCGATTCGCGGACCCGGCGGATCGGGCCGTTCCCGATCTCGGCCGGGGATCCGGTGCTGACCTTCTTTCTGGAACAGGTTACCCGCGACATGGCGACCCTGACCGGGGGCAGCCCGTTCTATATCCGCAACCGCATCAAGGAGGCGCTGTTCCAAGGCGGCAGGATCGCCGCGCAACAGGGCGGGTCGGTCGCCAGCTTCCAGCCCTTCGCGGACGATCCGAACGCCAACCGGATGAAGGGGTTCGAAACGCTGACCCTGACCTTCCTGCTGGGCGATCCGTCCCAGCCGATCCGCGAACTGCGCGCCGAAACGGCCGGGGCGCAGCCCGGCTATGTCCAGCGGATGGCGCTGCAATGATCGCCCGGCTGGCCTTGCTGGCCCTGGCGACGGGCGCGGCGCCCGCCTGGGCGCAGGCGGTGAACGATTATCCGACCAATGCGCGGGCGGAATACGTCTTTGCCTGCATGGCGACGAACGGCCAGACCCGCGACATGCTGGACCGCTGTTCCTGCGCCATCGACCAGATCGCCGAGGTGTTGCCCTATGACGATTACGTCAGCGCCGAAACGGTGTTGCGGATGCAGCAGACGACCGGCGAACGATCCGGCATGTTCCGGGGAATGCCGCAGATGACCGAGATCATCGCCCATCTGAAACGCGCCGAGGCCGAGGCCGAGATTTTGTGTTTCTGAGCGGCGAAAGGTCCTTCAGTCCAATGCCCGCCCATGATCCGGCTGGACCCCGCTAGACCAGCACCATCCCGATCGCTGCCCCCGCGCCAAGCGCCAGCGCCAGCGCCAGCCAGACCGGCGCGCCGCGGCGGATCACGACCGGCTGGATACGGCGCGCGTCCTCGGGATGGGCGCGTTCCCACAACGCCTGTTCGACCATGCGCGGCAACAGGGGGCCGTAACGCCCCACGGTCTGCGCCACGCGCGCCATGTCGCCTGCCAGCGCACGGGGTCCGATGTTCGACTTGATGTAATCCGACACCACCGGCTTGGCCGCGTCCCAGATGTTCAGCTGCGGATCGACCGACCGGGCCACACCTTCGACCACGACCATGGTGCGTTGCAGCAGGATCAGCTGCGTCTGGGTCTGCATCCCGAAGCGTTCCGTCACCTCGAACAGATAGGCCAGCAGGTTCGCCATGGAAATCCGGCTGGCATTGGCGCCGAAGATCGGCTCGCCCACGGCGCGCAGGGCGCGGGCGAATTGCGCCTCGTCGCGGTCGCGGGGGACATAGCCCGCCTCGAAATGGACGCGGGCGACGCGGCGGTAATCGCGCTGGATGAAGCCATACAGGATCTCGGCATAGATGCGGCGGGTGTATTCGTCGATCTCGCCCATGATGCCGAAGTCATAGGCCAGCACGTCGCCATTCGCCGCGACCTTCAGGTTGCCGTGATGCATGTCGGCATGAAAGAACCCGTCGCGCAGGGCGTGCTGCAAAAACAGCTGGATCACCCGCGTGGCGATGCGGCTGACATCATGGCCCGCCGCCAGCAGCGCGGCGCGGTCGCCCATCGGCAGGCCCTCGGCCCAGTCCGAGGTCAGGACGCGGCGCGAGGACAGATCCCAATGCGGACGGGGAACGGCAAAGCCCGGATCGTCCTTGGTGTTTTCGGCGAATTCCGACGCGTTCGCCGCCTCCAGCCGCATGTCCTGTTCGGCGGTGACGGTGGCTTCGAAATGGGCCACCACGTCGCGCGGGCGCAAGCGGCGGCTGCCGGGGGACAGGAATTCGATGATCCCGGCGGCGAAATGGAACGCGTCGATATCGCGGCGGAAGGCCCCCGCGATTCCGGGGCGCAGCACCTTGACCGCGACCTCGCGCCCCGTCTCGCGCACGCGGGCGCGGTGGACCTGGGCGATCGAAGCCGCCGCCACGGGTTCCGAGAATTCGGAAAACAGCAGATCGACCGGCATCCGCAGGTCGGCCTGGATGATCTCCTTCGCCTGCCCGGTCGGGAATGGCGGCAGGCGGTCCTGCAACATCCGCAACTGGTCGGCCATCTGCACGCCGACCACATCCGCGCGGGTCGAGAGGATCTGGCCGAACTTGATATAGGCCGGGCCAAGCGCGGTGATCGCCCGCGTGATCGGCGGCAGCGCCGGGTCGCCCTTGTAGCCCAGCCAGCGGAACGGCCAGCCCAGGATCCGCGCGGCGACGCGCAGCCGGGGCGGCGCCTCCATCGCGTCCAGGACCGCGCCCATCGCGCCGGTGCGCTCGAAGGTGGCGCCGGTGCGGATCAGGCGCAGAAGGTTGTGCGGTCCCCTCAAAGCTTCCAGCCCGAATGCAGGGCGGCGATGCCCATCGACAGGTTGCGATACTGCACGCGGTCGAAACCGGCGGCGCGGATCAGATCGGCGAAGGCGTCCTGGTCGGGGAACTTGCGGATCGATTCGACCAGATACTGATAGCTGTCGCGATCCCCCGTCACCGCCTGGCCCATCGCCGGGATGACGTTGAAGGAATAGCGGTCATAGGCCCATTGCATCGCGGGCACCGGGATCCGACTGAACTCCAGCACCATCAGCCGCCCGCAGGGGCGCAGGACGCGATGGGCCTCGGCCAGGGCGTCGGGGATGCGGGTGACGTTGCGGATGCCGAAGCTGATCGTATAGCGGTCGAAGCTGTTGTCGGCAAAGGGCAGCGCCATCGCATCGCCCGTGACCCAGGACAGCCGGTCGGATTTCTCGACCGCGTCGGCGCGCTTGCGCCCCTCGACCAGCATGGATTCGGTCATGTCGCAGACGGTGACGCGGGCGCCCGGCGCACGGTCCAGAAACCGGAAGGCGATGTCGCCCGTGCCGCCCGCCACGTCCAGCAGGTGCTGACCTTCGCGCGGCGCCAGCCAGTCCATCATCGCGTTCTTCCAGACCCGGTGGATGCCCGCGCTCATCAGGTCGTTCATCAGGTCGTAACGGGACGCGACGCTGGAAAAGACCCCGTGGACCATCCCGGCCTTGGCATCCTCGTCCACGGTCTGGAAACCGAAATGGGTCTGCTTCTTGTCGTTCATCCGCTTGCCGATCCGCTGTTTCATCGCCAGATAGATCCGACGCGCCTGCGGCACAATGGATCGAAAGGACCGGGATTGCCAGAACTGCCCGAAGTCGAAACCGTCCGCCGCGGCCTGTTGCCGCATCTGGAAGGACAACGCATCGCGCGGGCCGAGGTTCGCCGCCCCGACCTGCGCTGGCCTCTGCCGGTCGATCTGGTGCAGGTGCTGACCGGGGCCATGGTGACGGCGCTGCGGCGGCGGTCGAAATACCTGCTGGCGGACCTGGACCGGGGCGGCACGCTGCTGATGCATCTGGGGATGTCGGGGCGGATGCTGGTCCAGGACGCATCGCTGGGCGATTTCCACCGCGACCCGGCGATCCTGCCGCGCCATGACCACGTGGTGCTGACGACCGAGGCGGGCAGCACGATCACCTTCAACGACGCCCGCCGCTTCGGCATGGTGGATCTGATCCGCGAGGGGTCGGCGCATCCGCTGCTGGACCATCTGGGGCCCGAGCCCTTCGACGGCGCCTTTACCCCGGCCTATCTGGCTGCGGCCTTTGCGGGCCGCCGGGTGCCGGTGAAACAGGCGCTGCTGGATCAGCGGATCGTCGCGGGCCTGGGCAATATCTATGTGTCCGAGGCGCTGCACCGCGCGGGCATCGACCCGCGCCGGGCGGCGGGGCGGATCGGGGCCGCGCGCATCGCCGCATTGGTCGGCCATATCCGCGACGTGCTGACCGATGCCATCGCGGCGGGCGGATCCAGTCTGCGCGACCACCGCCAGGCCAGCGGGGAACTGGGCTATTTCCAGCACAGCTTCCGCGTCTATGACCGCGAGGGCGCGCCCTGCCCCACCCCCGGCTGTTCGGGCAGCATCCGCCGGATCGTGCAGGGGGGGCGGTCCAGTTTCTTCTGCCCTGCCTGCCAGCGTTAGGCTGCTTGGCTTTCCGCCCGCGCTTTTGATAGGGTCCGCCACGAACCTTTTGCAACCGGGACGCACCATGGCCTATGACACCATCATCGTCGAGATCGAGGGCAGCGTCGCCCTGATCCGGCTGAACCGCCCCGAGGCGCTGAACGCGCTGAACACCGCGCTGATCACCGAACTGGGCCAGGCCCTGGCGGAAGCCGACCGCAATGACAAGATCCGCTGCGTCGTTCTGACCGGCAGCGAAAAGGCCTTCGCCGCCGGGGCCGACATCAAGGAGATGTCCACCAAGACCTTCGTGGACGCCTATGACGAGGATCTGTTCGGCGCGAAGATCGATGCGATCACCCGCATCCGCAAGCCGATCATCGCCGCCGTTTCGGGCTATGCCCTGGGCGGGGGATGCGAACTGGCGATGATCTGCGACTTCATCATCGCCGCCGACACCGCGAAATTCGGCCAGCCGGAAATCAACCTGGGCGTCATCGCGGGCATCGGCGGCACCCAGCGGCTGACCCGATTCGTGGGCAAGTCCAAGGCCATGGACATGCACCTGACCGGCCGCTTCATGGACGCGGCCGAGGCGGAACGGTCGGGCCTGGTCAGCCGCGTGGTCCCCGCCGCCAAGCTGATCCCCGAGGCCATGGCCGCCGCCCGCAAGATCGCCGAGAAATCCCAAGTCTCGGTCAAGGCCGCGAAAGAGGCCGTCAACCGCGCCTACGAGACGACCATGGCCGAGGGCATCCTGTTCGAGCGGCGCAATTTCCAGGCGCTGTTCTCGACCGAGGATCAGAAGGAAGGCATGGCCGCCTTCCTGGAAAAGCGCGAGCCGCAATTCCGCGACCGCTGATTTTTCGGCTTTCCTTTGCGGGCCATTTGCCTTATAGGCCCCGGCTTACATGCGCGTGGGCCCGCTTAGGCAAGAATCATGACCGCTTTCCCCGGAATGCGGCGTCTTGGGTCTTTTGCGCAATCGAAACGCTGAAGACCTGAACAG
Organism: Paracoccus sp. 22332; assembly: GCF_052045125.1. Taxonomy (NCBI): domain Bacteria; kingdom Pseudomonadati; phylum Pseudomonadota; class Alphaproteobacteria; order Rhodobacterales; family Paracoccaceae; genus Paracoccus; species Paracoccus sp. 22332. The sequence goes on along the minus strand of NZ_JBQEOI010000001.1, from coordinate 209,830 downwards.
GAAGAACAAGACCCATGGCCAACTCGCCCCAGTCCAAGAAACGCGCCCGCCAGATCGAGCGTCGCACCGACGTGAACAAGGCCCGCCGTTCGCGCATCCGCACCTATCTGCGCAAGGTCGAAGAGGCCATCGCCTCGGGCAATGCCGACGAGGCCAAGGCGGCCCTTCAGGCGGCCCAGCCCGAACTGATGCGCGGCGTCACCAAGGGCGTGGTCCACAAGAATACTGCGTCGCGGAAAATCTCGCGCCTGGCATCGCGCGTGAAGGCCCTGTCGGCGGCCTGATTCTCGCGCCGTCCGCGGCGCTGATTGCCTTGAAATCGCGGCCCCGCGGGGCCAGGAAACCCGGTCGGGTGCGGTTGCGAAACCGCGCCCGATTTCCGTTTCTGCGCCTGCGAATGTTGCAAAAATGCCCACATATCAAGGCGTTCAGGATTCTTTCCTTTCGAGTCAAAGGGCTCGGAGATTCGATTTGGCAAAGCCCCTGTCAAGCACATAGTTCGGTTGCAGCAGGCCGCGCGCCATTGCTAACGTCATGGGGCGATTCACGTCGCTGTGTTGGGGGACGGGCCGGTTTCCCGACGATCCTGAAGGGTCGCGGGCATCGGTCGGGCCAGAAGGCTTCAGGCGCCTTCAAGCCCTCGGGTTGTTCTTGCAGACGGCTGCCACCGGCTGTGCGGAACCCCGTGTCTTGGATTGAACCTCGGGCGAAAGCCTCGTCATGCGACCCGTTCGGGGCCGCAGGGTGGGGTGTTGCCGCAGTTCAGTCCGTCCGGCCCGCGTCGGGGATCCTGTTTCGCCGGAAGGTCCGGCGAAGGCTGGGGACAGGAAAGATAGGGCAGACCATGGACGAGATCTGGGGCCAGGCATGCGCCGCGCTTGAAACAAGCGTGGGGCCGAACAACTTCAATCATTGGATCAAGCCCCTGCGCCTGACCGGCGTGGATTCGGGGATCGCCCATTTCGCCAGCCCGACGCGCTTCATTTCCGACTGGGTGAACCGCCACTTCGCCAAGGACATCCTGGGCGAGCTGAGCCGCCACGGCGCCACCGTGGAGCGCCTGCGGTTCGAGGTCGTGCCCCAGACCGCGCCCGGCCGCGCCCGTCCGGCCGCCGCCGCCGCTGCCGCGAAGCCCGCGCGCCCCGTCGCAAGCGCCGCCGCGCCCGCCACGGCGCGGGTGGGCCGCACGGATCTGGGCGCGCCGCTGGATCCGCGCTATACCTTCGGCAATTTCGTTGTGGGCAAGCCCAACGAACTGGCTCATGCCGCCGCGCGCCGCGTGGCCGAGGGCGGGCCGGTCGGATTCAACCCGTTGTTTCTCTATGGTGGCGTGGGCCTGGGCAAGACGCACCTGATGCACGCCATCGCCCATGATTATCAGACGCGCCATCCGGCGGCGCAGGTGCTGTATCTGTCGGCCGAACAGTTCATGTACCGCTTCGTGCAGGCGCTGCGCGAAAGCACGATCATGGATTTCAAGGGCATGTTCCGCAACGTGAACATGCTGATGGTCGACGACGTGCAGTTCATTGCCGGCAAGGACAGCACCCAGGAAGAATTCTTCCACACCTTCAACGCCTTGGTCGATCAGGGCAAGCAGATCGTCATTTCCGCCGACCGCGCCCCTGCCGAGATCAAGGGCCTTGAGGAACGCATCAAGTCGCGCCTGTCCTGCGGACTGATCGTGGACCTGCATCCCACGACCTATGAATTGCGCCTGGGCATCCTGCAATCCAAGACCGAGGGCTTCCGCGCCCAGCAGCCCGATCTGGAGATCGGCGCGGGGGTGCTTGAATTCCTGGCCCACCGGATCACCACCAACGTCCGCGTGCTGGAAGGCGCGCTGCAACGGCTGTTCGCCCATGCCAGCCTGCTGCGCCGCGAGATCACGCTGGAGGTGGCCCAGGAATGCCTGGCCGACATCCTGCGCACCAATGACCGCAAGATCTCCATCGACGACATCCAGCGCAAGGTCGCGGAACATTACAACATCCGTCTGGCCGACATGGTGGGGCCCAAGCGCGCCCGCAACGTCGCGCGTCCCCGGCAGATCGCCATGTACCTGTCCAAGCAGTTGACCAGCCGGTCCCTGCCGGAAATCGGCCGCCGCTTCGGCGGGCGCGATCACACCACGATCATGCACGGCATCCGCAAGGTCGAGGAACTGGTGGTCGAGGATCACGCCCTGGCCGAGGATGTGGCCCTGCTGAAGCGCCTGCTGGAAGCCTGAACGAAACGCTTGTGACTGCCTGCGCGGGCCGTTACAAAACAGGTCCGTTTACGGGCCGGAATGGCCGCAGGCACAGGGAAAAGCGATGAAATTCTCGATCGAGCGCGCCGTTCTGGTCAAGGCCGTCTCTCAGGCCCAGTCGGTCGTGGAACGGCGCAACACCATTCCAATCCTAGCCAACGTCCTGATCGAGGCCACGCCCGAAGGCGTCAGCTTCCGCGCCACCGACCTGGATACCGAGGTCGTGGACCGCGCCCCCGCCCAGGTGGAACGCCCCGGCGCCACCACCGTCAGCGCGGTGATGCTGAACGAGATCGCGCGCAAGCTGCCCGACGGGGCCCTGGTCCAGATCAGCAGCGACGATGCGGCGGGGCGGCTGTCGGTGCAGGCCGGGCGGTCGTCCTTCAGCCTGGCCACGCTGCCGCGCGAGGATTTTCCGGTCATGGCGTCGTCGGAATACAGCGCCAATTTCAAGGCCAAGGCCGATGTGCTGCGGCGCCTGTTCGACAAGGCGAAGTTCGCCATCTCGACCGAGGAGACGCGCTATTACCTGAACGGCGTCTACATGCACGTCGCCCAGGTCGACGGCCAGCCGATGCTGCGCTGCGTGGCGACCGACGGGCACCGGCTGGCGCGGATCGACGCGCCGCTGCCGGTCGGCGCGGACGAGATGCCGGGCGTGATCGTGCCGCGCAAGACGGTCGCCGAACTGCGCAAGCTGCTGGACGACGACGATACCGACATCGCGGTGTCGGTCAGCGAAACCAAGGTGCGCTTCGCCACGCCGACGCTGACGCTGACATCCAAGGTGATCGACGGCACCTTCCCGGATTATTCCCGCGTCATCCCGATGAACAACGCCCGCAAGCTGGAGGTCGACGCGACCGACTTCGCCCGCGCTGTGGACCGGGTGGCGACCGTCAGCAGCGAACGGTCGCGCGCCGTCAAGCTGGCGCTGGATCAGGACCGGCTGATCCTGTCGGTGAACGCCCCCGACGCCGGCGCCGCCGAGGAGGAGCTGATCGTGGCTTACGCCGACGACCCGCTGGAAATCGGCTTCAACGCCAAGTACCTGCAGGAAATCGCCAGCCAGGTGGACCGCGACAACGCGGTGTTCCTGTTCAACGGCTCGGGCGATGCCGCGCTGATCCGCGAAGGGTCCGACCAAAGCGCGGTCTATGTCGTCATGCCGATGCGGGTGTGACGCTTACCCATCTGTCGCTGGCGCAGTTCCGGTCATGGTCCCGGCTGGATCTGGATCTGGACCACCGGCCGCTGGCGATCTTCGGCCCGAACGGATCGGGCAAGACCAACATCTTGGAAGCCGTGTCGATGCTGGCGCCGGGTCGCGGCCTGCGCGCCGCGCCCGCCCCCGATCAGGCCCGGCAGGGGCGCGACGCGGGCTGGCGGATCCGCGCTGCGGTGGACGACCACGCGGTCGAGACCGCCGCCCCACCGGGCCAGTCCCGCAGCGTCCTGATCGACGACAAGCCGATGGCGCAGACGGCCTTGGGGCGGCTGCTGCGGATCCTGTGGCTGGTGCCCGCGATGGACCGGCTGTGGTCCGACCCTCCCGAGGCGCGGCGCCGGTTCCTGGACCGCGTGACTCTGAGCCTGTTTCCCGACCATGCCGACGTGGCGCTGACCTATGACCGGGCGATGCGGGAACGCAACCGCCTGCTGAAGGACCAGATCGGCGATCCCGGCTGGTATCGCGCGCTTGAAGCGCAGATGGGGGATGCGGGCGCGGCCCTGACGCGCAACCGCCAGGCGGCGCTGACGGCGATCATGGCCGCGCAGGACGGCGGCGACTTTCCCGCCGCGACCCTGACCCTGTTGCCGGGCGAAGGCCAGGCCGACGACCCCGATCCCGACAGCATCGCCGCCCGCCTTGCCGCGATGCGTCCCCGCGACCTGAGCGCGGGCCGCAGCCTGACCGGCCCGCACCGCGCCGATCTGGGCGCGCATTGGGGGCCGCAGGACATGCCCGCCGCGCTGTCGTCCACCGGCGAACAGAAGGCGCTGCTGCTGTCCCTGATCCTCGCCAATGCCCGGGCGCTGTCGGACCAGCCGGTCGTGCTGCTGCTGGACGAGGTCGCGGCCCATCTGGATGCCGACCGCCGCGCGGCGCTGTACGACCGGATCTGCGCCCTGCCCGCGCAGAGCCTGCTGACCGGCACCGGGCCGGAGCTTTTCGACAGCCTCGGCCCCCGTGCCCGGCGGCTGGCGGTGACGCGCGACGACGGGGTTTCGACGGCTGCGGAAATCGCCGCTTGAACCGCGCCGAAAGGGCAGAAAAATCCCGTCTTTCCCGTGACTTTCCCTGCCGGAACGCTTATATCGGCAGCACAGGAACAGGACACTTTCACGCATGGCCGACACGATCCCGCAAAGCGCCGAATACGGCGCCGATTCCATCAAGGTTCTCAAAGGGTTGGAGGCTGTTCGCAAGCGGCCCGGCATGTATATCGGCGATACCGATGACGGATCCGGCCTGCACCACATGGTCTACGAGGTCGTGGACAACGGCATCGACGAGGCCCTGGCCGGTCACGCCGACTATGTGCGGGTCAAGATCCACGCCGACAACAGCGTCTCGGTGCGCGACAACGGCCGCGGTATCCCCACCGACATTCATGCCGGCGAAGGCGTCTCGGCGGCCGAGGTCATCATGACCCAGCTTCACGCGGGGGGCAAATTCGACCAGAACAGCTACAAGGTCTCGGGCGGGCTGCACGGCGTCGGCGTGTCGGTGGTGAACGCGCTGTCGGACTGGCTGGAACTGCGCATCTGGCGGAACGGCAAGGAACATTACGCCCGGTTCGAACATGGCGACACCGCCGAACACCTGCGCGTGGTGGGCGACGCCGCGCCGGGCGAAAAGGGGACCGAGGTGCGGTTCCTCGCCTCGTCCAAGACCAACGATCCGAACGGAACGTTTTCCAACCTGGACTACGTCTACAAGACCCTGGAAAACCGCCTGCGCGAACTGGCCTTCCTGAACAGCGGCGTCCGCATCATCCTGGAAGACGAACGCCATGCCGAGGTTCAGCGCACCGAGCTGTTCTATGAAGGCGGTGTGCGGGAATTCGTGAAATACCTGGACCGTTCCAAGACCGCCGTCATGTCCGAGCCGATCTTCATGACCGGCGAGAAGAACGGCATCGGGGTCGAGGTCGCGATGTGGTGGAACGACAGCTATCATGAAACCGTGCTGCCCTTCACCAACAACATCCCGCAGCGCGACGGCGGCACCCATCTGGCGGGCTTCCGCGGCGCGCTGACCCGCGTCATCACGAAATACGCTCAGGACAGCGGCATCGCGAAAAAGGAAAAGGTCGATTTCACCGGCGACGACGCCCGTGAAGGCCTGACCTGCGTGCTGTCGGTCAAGGTGCCCGATCCGAAATTCTCCAGCCAGACCAAGGACAAGCTGGTCTCGAGCGAGGTTCGTCCGGCGGTCGAGAACCTGGTCGGCGAGAAGCTGGCCGAGTGGTTCGAGGAAAACCCGGCCGAGGCGAAGCTGATCACCGGCAAGATCGTCGAGGCGGCACTGGCCCGCGAGGCCGCGCGCAAGGCGCGCGAGCTGACCCGGCGCAAGACGGCGATGGACGTGGCCTCGCTGCCCGGCAAGCTGGCCGATTGCCAGGAAAAGGATCCGGCCCTGTCCGAACTGTTCATCGTCGAGGGTGACAGCGCGGGCGGGTCCGCCAAGCAGGGCCGGTCGCGGCAGAACCAGGCGGTGCTGCCCTTGCGCGGCAAGATCCTGAACGTCGAACGGGCGCGCTTCGATCGGATGCTGTCGTCGGAAATGATCGGCACGCTGATCACCGCGCTTGGCACCGGCATCGGGCGCGACGAATTCAACCTGTCGAAGCTGCGTTACCACAAGATCGTCATCATGACCGATGCCGACGTGGACGGCGCGCATATCCGCACGCTGCTGCTGACCTTCTTCTTCCGGCAGATGCCCGACCTGATCGACGCGGGGCACCTGTATATCGCGCAGCCGCCGCTGTACAAGGTGTCGCGCGGGCGGTCCGAGGTCTATCTGAAGGACGAGGCCGCGCTTGAGGATTACCTGATCCAGCAGGGCATCGACGGGGCGGCGCTGCGGCTTGCCTCGGGCGAGGAGATCACCGGCGCGGACCTGGCCCGCGTGGTGGACGAGGCGCGGACGGCGCGCCGCATCCTGCGCGCCTATCCGACCCATTACCCGCCCCACATCACCGAACAGGCGGCCATCGCGGGCGCGCTTCTGCCGGGCCGGATCGATGCGGACGCGCAGGGTGCGGCCAGTGCCGTCGCCGCCCGTCTGGACATGATCGCCGAGGAATACGAACGGGGCTGGACCGGCCGGCCGACCCAAGACGCGGGGATCCGCCTGTCCCGCACCCTGCGCGGGGTCGAGGAGAACCGGACCCTGGACGGCCAGATGCTGCGCAGCGCCGAGAGCCGCCGCCTGGGCGAGATGACCCGGGCCTTGCAGGATGTCTATGGCCAGGGCGCCCGTCTGGTGCGCCGTGACCGAGACCAGCCGATCTTCGGCCCGCTGGGACTGTTGCAGGCGATCTTCCTGGAAGGCGAAAAGGGCCTGTCCCTGCAACGCTACAAGGGTCTGGGAGAGATGAATCCCGAACAGCTGTGGGAAACCACCCTGGATCCGGGCGCGCGCACCATGTTGCAGGTCCGGGTCGAGGACGTGGCCGAGGCCGAGGATCTGTTCACCAAGCTGATGGGCGATGTGGTCGAACCGCGCCGGGAATTCATCCAGCAGAACGCGCTGAGCGTGGAAAACCTGGATACCTGACCGGGCGCTGTGACGGATTTGCCGCCCCCGCGCTTTTGCTTGAAGGCCGAATCAACTCATGGTTGCCGCAGCGGAAGGCTGGCGCTATGGCCTCGCCATCAGTGCCGGCCCGCCCGGCGGGTGTTTTTATCATTTGAGGATCTGGTCATGCGTTACACCGCCGTTCTTGCAACCTGCGCAGTGGGAATCTTGTCGGCTGCGTCCGGCGCCCTGGCAGGCGGCTTCGCCGCCCCGGTCGTGGAACCCGCAGGCGCCGCGCCGGTGGTCGAAACCGCCCGCGACGACTGGACCGGCCCTTATGTCGGCGGCTCGCTGGGCTACAGCTTCGGCGCCGATGACGAGATCGGGCTGGATTTCTATGACGGCGACAGCCTGATCGAACGCAATCCGGGCCTTGGGTCCGTAGACGTCAAGGGGCTGACGGCGGGTGTTCACGCAGGTTACCGCTGGCAGCGCAACAACTGGGTGTTCGGCCCGGAAGTGTGGCTGGAAAGCGGCAGCGTCGATGCCGCGGACGACGTTTCCCTGGACGGCCTTACCGTGGAATCCTCGGTCAACTACATCATCGGCCTGCACCTCAAGGCCGGCTATGTGGTCGACCCCCGGACCTTGGTCTATGGGACGGTCGGCGCGGTTCATGGCGATTTCGACTATGAAATGTCGGACGCCGGTGGGACGACGACCGAAGGGTACAGTGCAGGCGGCTATTCGGTGGGCCTTGGCATCGAACGCAGGGTCCGGCCAAACTTGGCGGTCTTTGCCGAATGGCAATACCGCAACTTCGGCAAGACGGACCTGACCTTCGACAACACCACCGCCGAGGTGCTGACCCGGGCCACGCCCGAACATCACAACATCAAGGCCGGCGTGAACTTCAGCTTCTGACGCCGCGGCGCACCGTCAAAGGGCCGGAGGCGCAGGGCCGCCCGGCCTTTTTCATGCCCGATGACCCCGGCGCAGGGTCGTGCCGACCGGAACCGGCAGCGCCCGCGTTCCGCCGCAGGCGATGGCCAGACCCTGCGGCACCAAGGCTGACAGCGCCGGGCTGTCGATGGCCAGCCCGCCGGTATAGGCACCAAAGGCGGGCAGGATCAGGTGGTCCGGGCCGATCAGGAAACAGCGCCGCCGCTCTCCGACCAGCCGGATGCAGGGATGGAAATGGCCCGACACGTCCGGTCCCGGCCCGGCCTGGTGGCGCAGCACCAGACCGTCGGTCAGTTCCGCCACCGTTTCCCCCGGCAGACGCGGGCAGACGGGGGACGGGTCGTGGTTGCCGCTGACCCAGATCCAGCGGCGGCCCCGCGCCATGCCGTGCAGCCGGTCGCACAGCATGTCGGGCAGCGCCAGAGCGGCCGCGTCGTCGTCGAAGCCATCGCCCAGGCTGACCACGCAGGCGGGATCGGTGGCGGCGATCTCGGCCTCCAGCCGGTCAAGCGTCGCCAGCACCTCGTAAGGCGGCAGCAGCGACCCGCCCCGCCGGGCCATGCGTTCGGATTTTCCCAGATGCAGGTCGGCGACCACCAGCCAGCGGCGGTCGGGCCAGAACAGCGCGCCGGACGGCCGGGCCTGCAAGGATTGCCCCGCGAAGTCGAAGCCGTAACTCACGCCAAGCCCGCCTCGGCCATCAGGGCGGCGGCCTCGGCTTCGGCCAGGCGTTCGCGGCCCGCGCCGCTGATCGGCACCCGACCGTATTCCAGCAGCAGGGGCGCCGCCAGCGGGGTGACGCGGCCCGTCATGCGGTGGTCGATCTGCGGGGAACGGTCCAGCATCTCCTCGATCCGGTCGAAATCGACAAGACCCCGCCGCGCCTCGTCGGCGGTGATCCGCAACAGCAGGTGGTCGGGGTCATAGCGGCGCAGGGTATCGTAAAGGATGTCGCTGGAAAAGGTCGCCTGCTTGCCCGACCGGCGCCCGCCCGGCATGTTCCGCTGGATCAGGCCCGAGATGATGGCGACGTTGCGGAAGGTCCGCTTCATCACCGCGTTGCCCGCCAGCCAGTCGCCCAAGCCCGCGCGCAAGCCGTCGCGGTCCAGCAGCGGCGCGGGATCGGCGACGGGATCCAGCGACCAGATCAGCAGCGCGTAATCAGTGGCGATGAAGCCCAGAGGGCCAAGCCCCGCCTCCTCCATCATCCGGGTCATCAGCAGGCCCAGGGTTTGCAGCGCATTGCGCCCGGCAAAACCGTACAGCGCGAAATGCCACTTGCCCTGGAACGGAAAGCTTTCGCTGACCAGCACGCCGGGGCGCGGCAGGACGCTGATCTGATCCTGGAGAGCCAGCCAATCGGCGGTGTCGGGCGGCAGCACCCAATGGCGCGCAGGATCGCCGATCAGCGCCTGGACCCGATGCGACAACTGGGTCGAGGTCGCCAGCTTCAACCCCGAATAGACCGCGATCCGAGGCTGGCGGGTCGGCTGCTTCGTCACCTCGATCACCATTTCGCGCATCGCGTCATAGCGGACGGTCTGCCCGCCGATCAGGAAGGTGTCGCCCGGCACCAGGGTCGCGGCGAAGCTTTCCTCGACCTCGCCCAGCGGCACGCCGCCGCGTCCCCGCAGCCGGACCTTCAGCATCTCGGCCTCGACGATGGTGCCGACATTCATGCGCAGGTCGCGGGCGGCGCGCGGATCGCGCAGCCGCCACAGCCCGTCGCGTTGCATCAACCGCTGCCAGCGGTCATAGGCGCGCAGGGCGTAACCCCCGGTCGCCGCGAAATCCAGGGTGTCGTCGAACTGCGCGCGGGTCAGGCCGCGATAGGGACCGGCGGTTCGGACTTCGCGGAACAGCGCGTCGGCGTCGAAGGGACCGGCGCAGGCCGTCAACAGGATATGCTGGCAAAGCACGTCCAGCGGGCCGGGGCCGCGCGGGTCGCCGTCCAGGTCGTGTTCGTGCACGGCCTCAAGCGCGGCGACGCATTCGATCACCTCGAAGCGGTTTGCGGGCACGATCCGGGCGCGGCTGGGCGCGTTATAGCGGTGGTTCGCCCGCCCGATCCGCTGGACCAGCCGCTTGACGTTCTTGGGCGCGCCGACCTGGATCACCAGATCGACCGCGCCCCAGTCGATGCCCAGATCCAGGCTGCCGGTCGCCACCACGGCGCGCAATTCACCCACCGCCATCGCAGCCTCGACCCGCTGGCGGGCCTCGCGGGCCAGGCTGCCGTGATGCAGCCCGATGGGCAGGTTGTCGTCATTCGCCGCCCACAGCGCCTGGAAGAACAGTTCCGCCTGGGCGCGCGTGTTGATGAAGATGATCGTGGTGCGGGCCTGCCGGATCTGGTCCAGAACCTCGGGCACCGCGTAATGGCCGCCGCCGCCCGACCAGGGCGCGGGACGCGCGGTGGCCAGCATGGCGATGTCGGGTTCGGGGCCGGGGTCAGCCTGAATCACCGTGGCGCCGCCCATGAAATCGGCCAGGGCGCCCGGATCCTCGACCGTCGCGGACAGGCCCGTGGCGATCAGGTCCGGCGACAGGCTGCGCAGGCGGGCCAGGCACAGCATCAACTGGTCGCCGCGCTTGTTTTCTGCCAGGGCGTGCAATTCGTCCAGCACCACCCGGCGGACGCTGCCGAAGATCTGCGGCGCCTGTTCATAGGACAGCATCAGCGCCAGCGATTCCGGCGTGGTCAGCAGGATCTGCGGCGGATCGACCCGCTGCCGCGCGCGCTGCGAGGACCGCGTGTCGCCGGTCCGATCCTCGACCCGCACAGGCAGGTTCAGTTCGGCCACCGGGCGCGCCAGGTTGCGGGCGATATCCGCCGTCAGCGCCTTCAGGGGCGAGACATAGAGCGTGTGCAGCCCCCGGTGCCCGTCCTTCAGATCGACCAGCGAGGGCAGGAAACCGGCCAGCGTCTTGCCGCCGCCGGTCGGCGCGATCAGCAGCGTGTCGCCCTTGGCCTCCAGCAGCGCGATCTGATGCGGATGGGGCTGCCAGCCCTGCCGGGAGAACCAGTCCTGGAAATCGGGCGGCAGGCTCACGCGATCATCGCCTTCAGGGTGGACAGGTGGTCCGCCTCGGACACCGGCTTGTCCCAGCGGATCCGGCTGATGCGGGGAAAGCGCATCGCCACGCCCGATTTGTGGCGGCCGGAGGCGTTCAGCCCCTCGAACGCGACCTCCAGCACCAGCTTCGGCGCGACCGAGCGGACGGGGCCGAAGCGTTCGACGGTGTTGTTCCTGACGAAGCGGTCCAGTTCGCGCAACTCCTCGTCCGTAAAGCCGAAATAGGCCTTGCCGACTGGCACCAGCTGGTTGCCGTCCCACAGGCCAAAGGTGAAATCGCTGTAAAATCCCGACCGCTTGCCATGGCCCCGCTGTGCATACAGAAGCACCGCATCGACGACATGCGGGTCGCGCTTCCACTTGAACCACGGCCCGCGCGGGCGGCCGCCGACATAGGCGCTGTCGCGGCGCTTGATCATCACGCCCTCGATCACGGGGGCGGGCGGATCGGCGCGCAGCGCGGCCAGGTCGTCCCAGGTGGCAAAGTCCAGCAGCGGCGACAGGTCGATGCGGTCGCTACCGAAATCCGCGCCCTCCAGCACGGCGCGACGTTCGGCCAGCGGCAGGTCGCGCAGGTCGCGGCCCTGCCAGATCATCGCGTCATAGACCCGCATCCCGGCCGGATGGCTGTCCAGCATCCCGCGCCCGACCTGCTTGCGGCCCAGGCGCTTTTGCAGGTCGCCGAACACCGCAACGTCATCCCCGCGCCGGACCAGCAGTTCACCGTCCAGGGCGCCGTCGAAATTCAGCGCCTCGATCAGGTCGGGAAAGCTGGCGCTGATATCCTCTCCGGTGCGGGAATACAGGCGGCGGGTGCCCGCATCGTTGATGGCCTGCACGCGGATGCCGTCCCATTTCCATTCCGCGACGTAATCGGCGGGGTCGAAAGCCCGAAGCTGGTCCAGATCGACCGGCGTGGACAACATCACCGGGCGGAACGGGGCCTTGGCCGCATGTTCGGGCCGCGTCCCGCCCGCGATCCAGTGGAACAGCGGCTCATAGGGGGGCGTCAAGCCATGCCAGATTTCCTCGATGGCGGCCACGTCGGGGGCGCCCATCTCGGCCAGGGCCATCCGGGCCATCCGGGCGGACAGGCCGACGCGCATATTGCCGGTCGCCAGCTTCAGAAAGGCCAGCCGCTGCGACGGCCCCAGACGATCCAGCATTGCGGCGATGGCGGCGGGAAGGCCCGCCTTGCCGGTTTCCGACAGCAGGGCGACCGCCTGATGCAGGGGCACGTCCTCGTCCCGGTCGCTGTTCCACAGCAGCGCGATGGTTTCCGCCAGGTCGCCCACGAAATCATAGGACAGCGCGAAAAGCTGTTCGTCCACGCGTTCGACCATCAGCCCGCGAAGCAGGCCGGGTGTCACGGTGCGCAGCTTCAGATCGCCGGTCAGCGCGGCCAGGGCAAAGCCGCGATCCGGGTCGGGCGTGGCTTCCAGGTAATGCCGCAACAGCCGCAGCTTGGCATTGCGCGCGGGGGTGAAGGCCAGGCGTTCCAGCAGGGTGGCGAAAGCCCTCATTCCGGCTCGTCCTCGTATCCGACCAGACGCAACGGGCGGGCGGGGATGCCCTGGATTTCGCACCAGCGCAGCAATCCGTCCTCTGCCCCGTGGGTGATCCAGACTTCCTGCGGGGCAAGCTCGGTAATGGTCTGCGTGACCTGCGGCCAGTCCACATGGTCGCTGATGACCAGGGGCAGTTCGACGCCCCGCTGACGCGCCCGCGCCCGCACCGCCATCCAGCCCGAGGCGAAGCCGATCACCGGGTCACGGAACCGCTGCACCCAGGCGCTGGCAAAGGCGGATGGCGGGGCGATCACCAGTTGCGCATCGACCTTGTCGGCGGTCGCGGGAACCAGCGGGCCAAGGTCGATGCCTTGCGCGACATGATAATCGCACAGCCGTTGCAGCGCGCCGTGGATGGCGATGGGGCCGTCGAGGCCGGCCGCGCGGGCCAGCATGATCAGCCGCTGCGCCTTACCCAGGGCATAGGCGCCGATCAGGTGGGGCCGTTCGGGGAATTCGGCCATGCTGGCCAGCAGCCGCGCCATCTCTTGCGCCGGGTCGGGATGCTTGAAGACCGGCAGGCCGAAGGTCGCCTCGGTCACGAAGATGTCGCAGGGCACGGGTTCGTAAGGCGCGCTGACCGGGTTGGGATGGCGGCAGTAATCGCCGGACACCACGATCTTCGGCCCGGCATCGGGCTGCACGGCGATCTGCGCCGATCCCAGGATATGCCCGGCGGGATGGAAGCTGACCGTGGTGTCGCCGATCCGCACCGGACCGTCCGCCGCCTGGGTCTTGCCCGCGAAGTCCTCGCCATAGCGGATCGCCATGATGTCCAGCGTCTGCCGCGTCGCCATCACCGCGCCATGGCCCGACCGGGCGTGATCGCCATGGCCATGCGTGATCAGCGCGCGCGACACCGGGCGGATCGGGTCGATGTGGAAATCACCGGGGGGGCAGTAAAGCCCGGCCGGCGTGGGGTGCAGGATCTGATCGGCGCGCATGGGTCCAAGATGGTGAACATTCCATGAAAATCAACGCTGCGCCGATGCGCCCCGTTCCTCGCGCGTCCGGGCAAAGTCGCGCACCATCGCCACCCGGTGCGGGCGGAAGCTGTCGCCCGTCGGGCTGGCCGCCGCGATGCGGTTGACGTGGAAGACGCGGTAATCCATCCGCAATCGGCAATGCGCCAGCAGCATCAGCGAGCGGTCGGAATAGGACAGGCCCAGCGGCCAGATCACCCGCTGCGTCCGCTGGCCCGCCAGATCGGCATAGTCGATCCGCAGCGCCTGCTCGTCCCAGCAGGCCGCCCGGATCAGGCCCAGATCGACCTGCGGCGCCGGACGGTCGGGGGTTTGCAGGAAACAGCGCATGACCGCGTGCAGCGCCTGGCGCGCTTGGCGTTCCGGCAGCGTCGCCACGATCCGCGCCAAGGCGTCGCGGCCCGCCTGGACCAGTTCCGCATCGCCCACCCCCGCCAGCGATTCGACGGCCAGCCGCAGGGCCTCGATCTCAAGCCGGGAAAAGCTCTGCGGCGGCAGGGCCGGATCCTCGGTCAGGGTGTATCCCAGCCCCGCCGCCCCGTCGATCAGCGCGCCGCCCGCGCGCAGCGTGGCGATGTCGCGGTAAAGCTGTCGGGATGAGACGCCGGTCTCCTGGGCCAGCCGCGCGGCGGTCACGGGCGCGGGCAGGCGGCGCAGCCTGTCCATCAGGCGCATCAGGCGGTCGGTGCGGGCCATGCTGCCACTTTCTGTCAGGGCTTTGCGCTATCCTGCCGCCACAGCAAACCAGGAGGCAAGCCCATGCCCACGCTTTACCACGCCCCGCAAAGCCGTTCGGATACCATCGTCACGCTGATCGACCTGATGGGCATCCGCACCCGCATCGACATCGTCGAGGTGACGATTCCCCGCCAGGACGGCAGCGGCGCCCGCGACCTCAGGAACCCCCACCCCGAGGGCAAGGTGCCCTATCTGGTCGACGGCGACGATCATGTCCGCGAACGCGGCGCGATCATCGCCTGGCTGACCGACCGCTTTCCCGAAAGCGGGCTGGGCCGGCCGGTCGGCCATCCGCAGCGCGGCGCCTTTCTGTCCTGGCTGTTCTATTACCAGGGCGTGATCGAGCCGGTGCTGCTGTTGCATTACCTCAAGATCGACCATCCGGCCTTGCAGGCGACCCTTCGCGATTACGACACCATGATCCGGCGGATCGAGGAAGCGGTGGCCGACGCGCCCTTCCTGCTGGGGCAGGATTTCTCGGCGGCGGATCTGCTCTGCGCTTCGCCTTTCGTGTTCTTCGGCGACCTGATGCCGGTGACGCCGCCGGTGAGGGCCTGGGTGGACCGCTGCGTGGGGCGGATGAAGCAAGGCTAGGCGGGCGGCGGGCGCCTGACCGGGACCACGGGCGCGGGCGCCTTGGACAGCTGCACGGCCAGGATGCCCGCCATGATCACGCCCACGCCGATCACGTCGCCCATGGCAAGCTGTTCGCCCAGCAGCAGCGCCCCGGTGGCCACCCCGAAGAACGGCGTCAGGAAATGGAAGGTCGCGGCCCGCACGGCGCCGATCCGGCCGACCAGCTTGAACCAGACCCAGGTCGCCACAAGGCCGGGCACGATCACCGTATAAAGAAACGCCCAGACCAGACGGGGGGTGTAATCGACATGCCAATCCTCGACGATCGGGGCGATCACCCACAGGGTCGCCGATCCGACCAGCATTTGCAGGCCGACGATCATCATCACATTGCCGCCAGAACTGGCGCCCCGCACGGTCAGCGTGGCGACGGCCAGGGCCAGGGCGGCGGCAAAGCACATCAGGATGCCCACCGGGTCGCTGCCGCCGCCTTGCAGCCGCGCGCCCATGATGATCGCCACCCCGGCCAGCCCCAGGGCCAGGCCCGCGACCCCCAGCGGGCGCAGCCGTTCGCCCATCAGCATCCAGCCCAGCAGGGCCACGATCAGCGGCATGGTGGCCGCGATGATCGAGGCCAGCCCCGCCTCGATCCACTGCATCGCCACCCAGTTGAGGCCCAGATACAGCGCGTTCTGGCACAGCCCCAGGATCACCACCGCCCGCCACTGCGCGCGGGTCAGGGCGCGCCAGGTCTCTCCCATCAACAGGGCGATGACGACGCCCGCCGCCCCCGACAGCAGAAAGCGCAGGGCCAGGGCGAACAGCGGCGGCACCTCGGTCACGATCATCCGGGTCGAGGTGAAGGCCGAGGCCCACATCACCGCGAAGAACACCCCCATCAGGATCGCGCGAATGTCCATTCTGGCCCCGTGTCTTGCAGATGATGCAGAAGGGCTAGCAGGTCGAGGCGGCGGCGGGAAGGGTCATCTGCGGATTCCGATGGCGTCGCTGACCCGCCGGATTGCTGCGGCCGCGCGCCATGCAATTCCTCAGGAATCCCTGCAAGACAACGAAAAAGGCCGCGCCCACCGGCACGGCCCTGTCATCGCGATGTCGCCGGGATCAGCTGTTCACGCTGTCCTTCAGCGCCTTGGCGACCGTCACCTTGACCTGCTTGTCGGCGGGCTTGGTCATCATTTCCTGGGTCTGCGGGTTGCGGACCTGGCGTTCCGGGCGGGCGCGGCAGGCGATCTTGCCGATGCCGGGGATCGTGACCGAGCCGCCGGCGGCGACTTCACGGCTGACGACGGCGGCGATCGCGTCCAGCGCGGCCGCGGCCGATTTCTTGTCCGAACCCATTTCCTCGGCCAGGGTCGCGACAAGCTGGGTCTTGGTCATCGGTTTCGCGGATGGCGTGGCCATGAATCTGTCTCCTCTTGCCCGGTTTTCGGGGGCTGCGAATAGCGCCTTTTTCGGCATATCGCCTGCTACACACGGTTTTGCCCAACAGATCAAGCGTTTTTCGCCCGTTTCCGCGAAAGCAGGCGCCGCCCGGCCAGTTGACGCCGGGTCACAGGAAGGCCGTCTCGTGGAAGGACCGCAATTTCCGCGAGTGGATCCGTTCCAGCGGCATCTCGCGCAGCTTTTCCATGGCGCGGATGCCGATCAGCAGGTGGCTGGCGACCTGGGTGCGGTAGAAATCGGTGGCCATGCCCGGCAGCTTCAATTCGCCGTGCAGCGGCTTGTCGCTGACGCACAGAAGCGTGCCGTAAGGCACCCGGAAGCGGAACCCGTTGGCGGCGATGGTGGCGCTTTCCATGTCCAGCGCCACGGCGCGCGACAGCGACAGGCGATGGATCGGGGTGTCGCGCAGTTCCCAGTTGCGGTTGTCGATGGTGGCGACGGTGCCGGTGCGCATGATCCGCTTCAGCTCGTATCCCTCAAGCTGCGTGACCTCGGCCACGGCCTCCTGCAAGGCGACCTGGACCTCGGACAGGGTGGGCAGCGGCACCCAGACGGGCAGGTCGGCGTCCAGGACGTGATCCTCGCGCAGATAGGCATGGGCCAGCACGAAATCGCCCAGCCGCTGCGAATTGCGCAGCCCCGCGCAATGGCCGACCATCAGCCAGGCATGGGGACGCAGCACCGCGATATGGTCGGTCGCCGTCTTGGCGTTCGACGGGCCGACGCCGATATTGACCAGGGTGATCCCCTGCCCGTTCGCCCGCTTCAGGTGATAGGCGGGCATCTGCGGCATCTTCGCCAGGGCCGCCAGCGGCGCCTCGGCCTCGAAGATCTGCTGGTTTCCCGGCGCCACGAAGCTGTCATATCCCAGCGAGGGATCGGCCAGGGCGCGACGGCCGAACGCCTCGAATTCGTCGACATAGAACTGATAGTTCGTGAACAGGACGAAATTCTGGAAATGCTCGGCCGCGGTGGCGGTGTAATGGTGCAGCCGCGCCAGGGAATAGTCGATGCGCTGCGCCGTGAAGGCCGCCAGGTGCAGCGAACCGTCCGCCATCGGGCCTGCGACGCCGTTCACGATGTCGTCGTTCATGGTGTTCAGATCCGGCACGTCGAACACGTCGCGCAGGCTGAAATCAAGGACGCCTTCCTGCGGCACCGCCAGTTCGCTTTGGGCGGCGACGGCGAAGTGTACCGGCATGGGCGTGTCGCTGATCCCCACCGTCACCGGAACGCCGTGGTTGCGCATCAGCAGCGCGATCTGTTCGCGCAGGTAATTGCCGAACAGATCCGGGCGGGTCACCGTCGCCGAATAGCTGCCGGGCGACACGACATGCCCGAAGGACAGGCGCGAATCGACCGACGGATGGGTCGGCACGGTCAGGCGCAGTTCGGGATAATAAGCGCGGAACCGGGCGGCGGGCTTGTCGCCCTCCAGCGCCTTGGTGAAACGATCCAGCAGGAAGCCCGTCGACTGGGCGTAAAGATCCTGCAACTGCGCGACGGCGGCATCGGCATCGGTGAATTGCCGGCGGCCCGGCGCATCAGGGCTTTCGACGGGCAGGTATCGGGAATCCGTGTCCATTCTTGTTATCCTTCTTTCCCCCGACCCTGCCAGCCCGGCCCCGCGCAGGCAAGCGTCTGGCGCCGGGCGGCAGGGGCCGTTACGCTGGCGTCATGAAGATGCTTGTTTTCGGTCACGGCTATTCGGCCGGTTTTCTGACGCCCCTGCTGCGGGCGCGCGGCTGGCGGGTGCTTGGCACCACGCGCGGCGATCCCGGCCGGCTGGCGGCGGCGGGCGCGACCCCGATCCTGTGGCCCGGAGAAGAGGCGCGGCTGCGCGAGGAGATCGCCCAGGCCGACGCGGTGCTGGTGTCGACCGCGCCCGGCCCGCGGGGCGATCCGGTGCTGGCGGCGTTCCGCGACGATCTGGCCCGCGCCCGGCTGCGCTGGCTGGGCTATCTGTCCACGACCGGGGTTTATGGCGATCGCGACGGCGGCTGGGTGGACGAGGACAGCGTTCTGGACGGGTCCGGCCCGCGCGGCCAGGCCCGCATCCGGGCCGAGCACGCCTGGCGCGACCTGGCCGATGGCGCGGGCCTGCCGCTGCATATCTTCCGGCTGGCGGGGATCTATGGTCCCGGACGCGGGCCGTTTCAGAAGATCCGCAACGGCACCGCGCGCCGGATCATCAAGCCGGGCCAGATCTTCTCTCGCATCCATGCCGAGGACATCGCCCAGGTTCTGCTGGCATCCTTGGACCGTCCCGCTCCGGGCACCGCCTATAATGTCTGCGACGACGATCCGGCCCCGCCGCAGGACGTGCTGGCCCATGCGGCGGATCTGCTGGGCCTGCCGCCGCCGCCCGAAATCGCCTTCGAGGATGCCGAGATGACGCCGATGGCGCGGTCTTTCTATCAGGACAGCAAGCGCGTCTCGAACCGGCGCATCAAGCGGGATCTGGGCGTCGCGCTGCGCTATCCCGATTATCGCAGCGGCCTGGCGGCGATCCTGGCGGGCGAAGATACGCCGCATGGACTTCGCCCCGCGCCCGTGCATGATCCGCGCGCATGAGTGACGATGTGGATGTGCTGATCGCCGGGGGCGGGCTGAACGGCCCGACGCTGGCCCTTGCCCTGGCGGGGGCCGGGCTGCGGGTGGCCGTGGTCGATCCGCGCCCCGCCGACGCGCGGTCGGGCGACAATTTCGACGGGCGCGCCTATGCGCTGGCGGTGGCGTCCCAGCGGCTGCTGAAGGCGCTTGGGCTGTGGGGCGGGCTGGCGGGGGACAGCCAGCCGATCCTTCAGGTCAAGGCATCCCAAGGCCAGCCGGGCGAGGGTGCGGCGCCCTTCTTCCTGCATTTCGACAGCGCCGAAATCGAGGAAGGCCCGGTCGGCTTCATGCTGGAGGATCGGTTCCTGTATCGCGCGCTGCTGGCGGCGATGCGCGACAGGGTGCGGCATCTTCCGGGCCTGTCGGTGACGGATCACCGGCCCGCGCCCGGCGGGGTCGCGGTCACGCTGTCCGATGGCCGGCAGATCGGCGCGCGGCTGCTGGTCGGCGCGGACGGGCGCGGGTCGGGTGTGGCGGCGCGGGCCGGGATCCGGCGGCGCGGCTGGGATTACGGGCAGACCGCGCTTGTCGCCGCCATCGTGCACGACCTTCCGCATCACGGCATCGCGCAGCAGTATTTCATGGCCCACGGCCCCCTGGCGATCCTGCCCCTGCCCGGCAACCGCAGCAGCGTCGTCTGGTCCGAGACCCATGCCGATGCCCGCGCCATCGCCGCCCTGCCCGACGACGCCTTTCTTGACGTGCTGCGCCCGCGCTTCGGCGATTACCTGGGCCGGATCGAACTGGCGGGCTCGCGCTTCACCTATCCGCTGAGTCTGTCGCTGGCCGACCGCTATGTCGCGGATCGCGTGGCGCTGATCGGCGACGCGGCGCATGGGGTGCATCCCATCGCGGGACAGGGGCTGAACCTGGGGCTGCGCGACGTGGCCGCCCTGGCCGAGGTTCTGGTCGATGCCGCCCGGCGGGGCGAGGATATCGGATCGGACCTGGTGCTGGAACGCTATCAGGGCTGGCGGCGCTTTGACGGCACATTCCTTGCCCTGGGCATGGACGGGGTGAACCGGCTGTTCGCCAGTTCCAATCCGATCCTGTCTGCGGCGCGGGGCCTTGGCATGGGGGCGGTCAGCGCGGTGCCTGCGCTGCGGCGCGGCTTCATGCGGCAGGCGGCGGGGCTGTCGGTCCATCCGATGCCGCGGCTGCTGACGGGACGGGCGTTGTAGGGGGGCCTTGCCCCCGTCCCTTCGGGACTCCCCCAGGGTATTTGGGCAAAGGTGAAGCTCAAGCGGTCATCATGCGCGCGGCTTGCGTGAGGTCGGCGGCGAATTGCTGGCGCGCCTGCGCCGCCGGCTTCGGATCCAGCCGCAGGATCAGGCTGGGATGCCAGGTGATCAGCACCGGGCCGCCGTCCAGCGCGGTCTCGACGCTGCCGCGCCGGGGGGTCAGCGGGGCGCGGTCGCCGGTCAGCGCGAAGGCGGCGGTCGCGCCCAGGGCCACGGTCAAGCGGGGCCGGACGAAGCGGCGCTCAATGTCCAGCCACCATTTGCAGTGCCGGATCTCTCCGGTCGCGGGGTTCTGGTGGATGCGGCGCTTGCCACGCGGGGTGAACTTGAAATGCTTCACCGCATTGGTTAGCCAAGCCTGCGCGGGGTCGAGACCCACGCCCGCCATGGTCTGCCGCAGCAACTGACCCGCCGGGCCGACGAAAGGGCGGCCTTGCAGGTCCTCGTGATCGCCGGGCGCCTCGCCCACGATCATCAGCGGTGCCGACGGATCGCCCTCGCCCCAGACGGTCTGGGTCGCGGCGTGGCACAGATCGCAGCGGGTGCAGCGGCTGGCCTGCTGGCGGGCGGCGTTCAGCGTGTCGGGCGGGCGGTCGTCGGGCGCCTGCCGGATGCGCGCCGTGACACGGGCCGCGAAGGCGGGGGCGACGGTGGCGCCTGCGTCTCGCATTGCCTGCACCCGGCGCGGCGCGTCGGCCAGCATCTGCGCGATCAGCCCGGTTTCGGGCAGGTTCTTCCAGTATTTCACCGGCATTTCCGACCGCATCGCCTGGGTCTTGATCCGAGCCGGGTTGAAGATACTGGCGAAATAGGTCTGCCACAGGTCGTGGCTGGCATCCGGCGGCAGGGTCGGACGCGGCGTGGGCGGCTGGAAGTTCAACGTGCCATCGAAGCACGCGATTCCCTCGGGTGTGGCGATCAGCCAGTCCATGTCGGCGAAGCGGCGGGCGAAGAAGGGCGCCCCGGCTTCCAATATCGGGTGTTCGGGTTCGAACCAGGCGGCGAAGCTGCGGCGCGGCCCCTGCGCGGGCAGTTCATGGAAGCGCACGAAGGCGTGCATCTTGTGGATGTCGCGCCGCACGGATTTCGCCATCCGCGCCAGCCGGTCGGTCAAAGGATCGGCGGGATTGGCGATGAAGCCCCGGTCCTGCTGCAAGCGGATCAGCGCCGCATACAGCAGCGCCCAGCGTTCGGGATCGGAATGGCTGGCCACGGTCTGGGCCAGGCCCAGAAACTCGTTGCTGGCCGTCACGGGATGCGGGCCGGGCGGCGGAACCGGATCCGTTCCGAACAACCCGGCATCGCCCCAAGCCACCTGATCGGGTGCCACACGGTTGCCTGCAAGCTGGCGGGCCGCGTCGCGCCAGGCCTGGAACGGGCCAAAGCGGGGCAGATCGATCTGAATCACAGCAGTTGCAACTGTTCGGGCTGCGGCGCGAAGCGGGCGCGCAGGCCTGCGCTGTCGGTCAGCGCGCCGGGATGCCAGTCGGGCAGCGTCACGAAAGCCCGCGCCTTGGACATGATCGCCCCCATCCGCAACAGATCCGCGTATCGCACCGGCCCGTTGCGCCGCGCGGCCAGGATCCGCGTCACCGTTTTGGTGCCGAAGCCGGGCACCCGCAGCAGCATGTCCCTGGTTGCCCGCGCCACATCGACCGGAAACTGCGCGCGGTTCGCCAAGGCCCAGGCCAGCTTGGGGTCGATCGCCAGATCCAGGTTGCCCGAGGGATGGGCCGCGCCGATCTCCTCGGCCTCGAAGCCATAGAAGCGCATCAACCAGTCCGCCTGATACAGGCGGTGTTCGCGCATCAAGGGCGGCTTGATCAGCGGCAGCGCGGCCGAGGCATCCGGGATCGGACTGAAAGCCGAATAATAGACACGCTTCAGGTCATAGCCGGAATAGAGATTGGCCGATGTCCTGAGGATGTCGCGGTCGGTCGTGCCGTCCGCGCCGACGATCATCTGCGTGGACTGGCCCGCAGGGGCGAAACGCGGCGGCCGCTTGCCGGTATGGGTCCGGTCCTTCGCGGCCTCGCGCGACAGGCGGACATCGGCCATGGCGGCGCGGATCGTCTCGGGCCGTTTTTCGGGCGCCAGTTCGCGGATGCTGGCGTCCTGCGGCAATTCGATGTTCACCGACAGCCGGTCGGCGAACAGCCCCGCCTGCGCCACCAGGTCGGCCGAGGCGTCGGGAATCGTCTTCAGATGGATATAACCGCGAAATCCGTGATTCACCCGCAGCGTCCGGGCGATGCGCACCATCTGCGACATGGTGTCGTCCGGGCTGCGGATGATGCCGGATGACAGGAACAACCCCTCGATCATGTTGCGGCGATAGAATTCCAGCGTCAGCGTCACGACCTCGTCCGGGGTGAAGCGGGCGCGTTCCACGGTGCTGCTGACCCGGTTGATGCAATAGGCGCAGTCGTAGATGCAGAAGTTCGTCATCAGGATCTTCAGCAGGCTGATGCAGCGCCCGTCCGGGGTATAGGCGTGGCAGATCCCCATCCCTTCGGTCGAACCGATGCCGCCCGCCCGCGAATCGCGCCGGGTCGTGCCGCTGCTGGCGCAGGAGGCGTCGTATTTCGCCGCGTCCGACAGGATCGCGAGCTTCTGCTGCAAGGTTCGCGGGGCCATGCGGACAATCTAAGTTCGCGGAATGTTCCGTTCAACATGATCTATGTTTGCCGTCACTTCACCGCCGCATTGCCACCATCGGCATAAAGCGCCGATCCGGTGACGAAACTGGACATCGGGCTGCACAGAAACAGCGCCGCCTGGGCGATCTCCGTGGGGTCGGCGATGCGCTTCATTGCATGCAGGCCCGCCGCCCAGGCGCGCTGCTGGGCGTCGCCCGCCAGATCCGTGTCGGTGCCGCCGACGATCAGCGCATTGGCGCGGATGTTCCGGTCGCCGTAATCGGCGGCGATGCCCTTGGCCAGACCCATCAGCCCGGCCTTGGCCGCGCCATAGGCCGCCATGCCGGGCAACCCGACGCTGGTGCCCACGAAGCTGGAGGTGAAGACCATCGCCCCGCCCCCGCGCGCCAGCATCGCCGGAATCTGGGCCCGCGCGCCCAAGAAGGCGGCCGTCAGGTTGGTGGCCAGAACCGGCTGCCAGTCCTGCGGCGTCAGATCGGCCAGCGGCCTCACCGCGCCGACGATTCCGGCATTGTTCACCGCGATGTCCACCCCGCCGAAGCGGTCGGCGGCACAGGCAATCAGGCGGTCATGGGTGGCCGGGTCGCAGACATCCCCCGCCACGGCGGCGGCCCGGCCGCCCGATGCGGTGATCCGCCCGGCCAGATCCGCCAGCATCTCGGCGCGGCGGGCGCACAGCACCACAGCCGCGCCCTGTCCGGCGAACAGCAGCGCGATCGCCCGACCGATACCCGCCGATGCGCCGGTCACGATCGCCACCTTGTCTTTCAGTAAAGTCATGGGACTCTCCTTTTTCATTGCCCATGCCCCGCCTAGCGCGGCTCGCGGCAGGGCGGGCGCGCGGATCGGGCGCGGCATCCGCCCGGAACCCTCACGCCGCCGAGAGCGTTCGCCGCCCGGCCCATCCGTCAGACGTGATGTGCATCCCGAACCGAAAAGGATAAGATCGGCGCCATGAACATCAGATCCCTCGCCCTTGCGCCCGCCCTTGTTCTTGGCCTTGCCCTTCCGGCCCTGGCCGAGAAGATCCCGCTGAACGAATTGTCGCGCTATCTCAACCGGATGACGACGGCGACGGCGGAGTTCACGCAGGTCAATCCCGACGGCTCGATCTCGACCGGGACGGTCTATATCCAGCGGCCCGGACGGGTGCGGTTCGAATACAACAACGACAACACGCTGGTCATGGCGTCGGGCGGAAACGTCGCGGTGTTCGATCCGAAATCGGGCGGGCCGCAGCAATATCCGCTGTCGCAGACGCCGCTGTCGATCATCCTGGACGCCAATGTGAACCTGGGCCGCGCGAACATGGTCACGGCGCATACCGAACAGAAGAACGCCACGGTGGTGACCGCGCAGGATCCGCAGAACCCGCAATACGGCAACATCCAGATGGTCTTCACCGGCGGGCCGACACAGCTGCGCCAATGGGTCGTGACCGACGACAGCGGCCAGAAGACCACCGTGATCCTGGGCGAGATGCGCGAGGGCGGGTCGATCCCGGCGTCCAAGTTCTCGATCAACAACGAACTGGCACGGCGCAACTGATCGGTCGGGGTGGACCCATCACGGCGGCTGATGGGTTGCATCACGCCGCAGGGGCTTGATCTTCGGGCGGGACAGGTCCAACGCTGGCTGCGACGTTTCGCCGCGCAGGTTCAGCCATGCCCACCCAGTCCCGCCTGTTCACCCCCATCCTGGTCGGCGGGTCGCTGATCCTGCTGATCAACTTCGCGCTGCGGGCCAGTTTCGGCGTGTTCCAGATCCCCATCGCCGCCGATTTCGGCTGGCCGCGCGCGGAATTCTCGCTGGCCATCGCCATCCAGAACCTGGCCTGGGGGATCGGTCAGCCGATCTTCGGCGCGCTTGCCGAACGCTGGGGCGACCGCTGGGCGATCATCCTGGGCGCGCTGCTGTATTCGGCGGGGCTGATCCTGACCTCGATGGCGACGACGCCCGCCACCATGCAGCTGCTGGAGGTGATGGTCGGCTTCGGCATCGCGGGCACCGGCTTCGGGGTGATCTTGGCGGTGGTCGGGCGCGCCGCCAGCGATGACAACCGCAGCCTGGCCCTAGGCATCGCCACCGCCGCCGGATCGGCGGGACAGGTTTTCGGCGCCCCCCTGGCCGAGGTTCTGCTGGGTTTCTATTCCTGGCAGATGGTGTTCGTGATCTTCGGCGCGATCGTGCTGTCCTGCCTGCTGTTCCTGCCGATGCTGGGCGACGGCAAGCCCGCCAGCCGCCACGAGTTGGAGGAAAGCCTGGGCAGCGTCCTGGGCCGGGCCTTCCGCGACCCGTCCTATCTGATGATCTTCGTGGGGTTCTTTTCCTGCGGTTATCAGCTTGGCTTCATCACCGCGCATTTTCCCGCCATGGTGACGGAAATGTGCGGGCCGATCAGTCCGATGGGCACGCTGGCCAGCATCGGCATCACCACCACGTCCGCCCTGGGCGCGGCGGCGATCAGCCTGATCGGGCTGGCCAATATCGCCGGGTCGATCCTCGCGGGCTGGCTGGGCAAGCGCTATACCAAGAAGTACCTGCTGGCGGGGATCTATACCCTGCGCACCATCGCGGCGGCGGCCTTCATCCTGCTGCCGATCACGCCGCTGAGCGTCATCGTCTTTTCGCTGGTGATGGGCGCGCTGTGGCTGGCGACGGTGCCGCTGACCTCGGGATTGATCGCCTATATCTATGGGCTGCGCTATATGGGGACGCTCTACGGCTTCGTGTTCCTGTCGCATCAGCTGGGGTCGTTTCTGGGCGTCTGGCTGGGCGGCGCGCTGTATGACGCGCATGGCGATTACACGCTGGTCTGGTGGGTCGGGGTGGGCGTCGGCGCGCTGAGCGCGCTGATCCACCTGCCGGTGCGGGAAGCGCCGTCCCGCCTGCCCGCGGCGGCTGCGGCGGTTTGACGCCACCGGGCAGCGGTTCTAGGGTCCGGCCGCGCCACGAACAGGATTCGCCCATGACCACCCCGCCCCGCCGCCATCACCCGTCGGAACGCGCCATCGCGATCCGCTATCAGCAACGATCAGCCGAGGTGAAGGCCCTGCAACGCCAGTGCTATGCCCTGGCGACGCTGCGGCTGAAGGCGGCGGTCCAGGCGAACGGCACCGGCAAGGGCCTGGCCGTGGTCAGCGACATCGACGAGACGATCCTGGACAACACTGCCGTGATGGCCCATGCGATGACCCTGGGCGAAGCCATGGACGGGTTCGAGACCTGGAAGCTGTGGGAACGCGAGGGCGCGCCGCATCTGCTGCCGGGGGCGGCCGATTTCTTCCATCTGGCCGACCGGCTGGGGGTGACGATCTTCTACGTCTCGGACCGATTCGAGGAAAACAAGCTGGCGACCATCGCCACGCTGTCGCGCCTGGGCCTGCCGCAGGTCCATGCCGACCATGTGCTGCTGTTCGGCCCGCCCAAGGCCGAACGCCGCGCCGCCGTGGAACGCGACCACCGCGTCATCCTGCATCTGGGCGACACGCTGCACGATTTCCACGGCTGCTTCGCCGACGCGACGCTGGAAGACCAGCACCGCCTGGCCGAGGATCACGCCGACCGCTTCGGCGAGGACTGGATCGTCTTCCCGAACGCCGCCCATGGGACATGGATGGAGGCGGAACTGCGCCCTTGGGATGCGCCCAGACGAGGCTGATGCCAGGTTAGATCAATGGTTAATGAGGCGGAATCAGGAAACGCACTGCGTTTCTCGCGCCCTTTGCACAACGGTGCAACCAGAGACAGCGACGCCCCCACGACCCCGGAAGGCCGGCGCCGCCGTGTCGGGCGGTGGGCGAGCCTTGAAGACCCGGCGGTTCAGGGGGAAATGTCGCGACGTGGCGAAGGCGAGGGCCTTCGCCAATCCCCCTCAGTCCTCCAGATGCCCCGCAATCGCCCGGCCCAAGGCAAAGGCGCGCTGCTCCAGGATCACCGGCGTCTCGCAGACATAGGTCAACGACTGCTGGCGTTCGGTGAAGACCCGCTGGTCCCAGTCCAGCGCCTCTTCGGCGGCGTCGATGGCGTCGAAATCGGGCGGGTCGGCCTGCTCCATTTCGACCATCCTGGCGCGTCGTTCCTCGATTCGCCGGGCCAGATCGACCTGACTGTGGCCGTATCGGGCGATGCCCGCGATCAGGGCGGCGCGGTCGGGTTCGATCTTGTCCATGATCGCGACCATTAGCGCCGTCAGATGCGCATCGTCCGCGTCCTCGGCGAACTCGGCGATGGCGGCCTCGGCTTCCTCCAGCGGCAGACGGCGCTGTTCCAGCCGGGCGGCAAGCGCCTCGATCTTCGGGTCGCGGGCCAGGTCCGCCACCCGGTCGTCGGGAACCGGCCCGGTCCAGACCTGGCCCAGCGACAGATGCGGCTGCTTGCGCTGGATGCAGGGCCAGTCGGGATCGGTGCCGGTGGCCGCCCAGACGGGCGCTGCGGCAAGCATCAGGGCGAATGCGATGGCAGGTTTCATCCCCTCTCCTTCCTTCTGGCCCAAAGGCCCTTGGCGGGATCATACATGAAGACGGCGGCGCCGAAAAACACCGCAAGGCAGCCCGCGACCACCGCCAGAGCCTGCCCGTTCCATTGCAGATACAGCGCGAAGCGGATCAGTTCGACCGCATAGGTGAACGGGTTCGCCGCGCAGATGTCGTGCAGGAGCGGCGAGCTTTCCCGCATCCGCCACAGCGGATACAGCGCCGAGGACGCGAAGAACATCGGGAAGATCACGAAGTTCATCACGCCCGCGAAATTTTCCAGCTGCCGGATGGCGGATGACAGGAACAGCCCTAACGCGCCCAACATCAGCCCCGACAGGACCAGCGCCGGCAACACCGCGACATAGCCCCAGGCGGGCGGGCGGATGTCCCAGAACCAGGCGATGGCCAGAAAGGCATAGGCCTGGATGATCGACACGATCACGCCCGCCATCAGCTTCGATCCCAGCAGGAACCACCGGGGAAAGGGGCTGACCAGCAACGTCCGCATGGCCCCGGTTTCACGGTCATAGACCATCGACAGCGACGACTGCATCCCGTTGAACAGCTGGATCATCGCCACCAAGCCGGGGGTCACATAG
Organism: Paracoccus sp. 22332; assembly: GCF_052045125.1. Taxonomy (NCBI): domain Bacteria; kingdom Pseudomonadati; phylum Pseudomonadota; class Alphaproteobacteria; order Rhodobacterales; family Paracoccaceae; genus Paracoccus; species Paracoccus sp. 22332. The sequence goes on along the minus strand of NZ_JBQEOI010000001.1, from coordinate 181,869 downwards.
ACCTCGTACAGCACATAGGTCTGATAGGGCGGCGTGATCGACAGGCCCAGCACGGCGCGGAAGCCCGCGGCGAAGATGAACAGCCAGACCAGCGGGCGCACCAGCGCGGCCAGAAATCGCCCCCGCTGCTGGACGAAGCGCAGCGTCTCGCGCCAGGCGATGCCGCGGAAGGCGGTGAACCAGGCCGACGGGGGAAAGCGGCGTTCGGTCATGCGGCGGCCCCGGTCAGGGCCAGGAAGGTCTGGGTCAGCCCGGCGGGTCCAGCGATGGCTGCGGCCTTGCCCGCCCGCAACACGCGGCCCCGATGCAGGATCACCAGGTCGTCGTCGGGCTGGATCTCGTCCAGGATATGGGTGGCCCACAGCGCCGAAACGCCCTCGGCCGCGATCAGGCGGCGGGTCAGGGCCAGAACCTCGGCCCGCGATTTCACGTCCAGACCCACGGTCGCCTCGTCCAGCAGCAGCAGGTCGGGGCGGTGGACCAGCGCGCGGGCGATTTCCGCGCGCCGCTGCTGGCCGCCCGACAGGGCCGACACGCGGTCGTTCGCCCGGCTTTCCAGATCCACCTGCGCCAGCACCTGGGCGATGCGGTCGCGCGACCGGCGGCGCGGAATGCCGTGCAGGGCGGCGTGATAGGCCAGGTTCTGCGCCACCGTCAGGTCGGCATCCAGGGCGCGGCTTTGGAACACCGCCCCCAGGCGGGCCATCGCCTGGGCAGGCTGGCGGCGCAGGTCGTGGCCCGCGACCTCGATGCTGCCGGACACGTTGCTGTAAAGCCGCGTCACCAGCGAGAACAGCGTGGTCTTGCCCGCGCCGTTCACGCCCAGAAGCGCGGTGAAGCTGCCGCGCGGCACCGTCAACGACACGTCCGACAGCGCCGAAACGCTGCCGAAGCGGTGCGATAGGCCGGTGATGCGCAGGGCGCAGGCCGGGTCAGTCAAGAACGGGGTTCCCCATCGCCTCTCCTATTGGATGTTGAACACCGCCTGCTGGGTGTCACCCGAGGATCCGGGAATCGACAGTGTATAGCGTCCCGGCGTCACGGCAACAAAGCTGATGGTCGCAGTCCCGGCATTGTCGAATTCGATGCTGTGGACGCCCATCGGCCGGATCTCGATGTCGTTGATGACGATCTCGTTGATCCAGATGGCGCGGAAGAAGTCGCCGCCCGACAGCGCCAGTTCCTGACTGCCGTCCGCATTGATGTCGATGCGGTAGAAGCCGCCCGATTTCAGCGTGTATTCGCCCCCCGCGACGGGCGATCCCGATGCCAGCGTCAGAGGCGCCAGATCGGTGCGGTTGTCGCGCGCCATGATGCCGGAAAAGCCGTAATCGAACTTGCCCTGGGCGTCATAGGTGGCCGCAGCCTCGCCCGCGTCCTCGCCTTCATCGTCGTCGTCATCCTCCTCGGCTGCCGCCGCATCGGGGGCGGCCTCGGTCGCGGCGGCGCCTTCGGGGGCGGCGGTCTCCTGCGCGGCGGCAGGGACGGACAGGCCGGCCATGATCATCAGGATGGTCAGCAAACGGGTCATCAGGTTTCCTCCCTCACAAATTCGATTCGGTCCGCCTCAGTTCGGCGCGACCACGACGCCCCAGGGCTGCTGGCCCACGGGGACGGATTTCACGACTTCGCCGGCAGCCACGTCGATCACCGACACGTCGTTGGAATTGCCGTTGGTGGTGAACAGGTATTTCTCGTCCGGGGTGAAGGCCATCTGCCAGACCCGTTGGCCGACCAGCAGGTAATCCGTCACCTCGTCGGTTTCGCCGTCGATCACGGCGACGCGGTTCGACGGGCCAAGCGCCACGAAGACCTTCTTGCCGTCATTCGTCACCCGCACGCCGACCGGCTGGATCGCCTCGGGCAGCACGCCCGGAACCTCGAAGGTGATCTTCTTGGTGATCTGCTGCGTGGCGGGGTCGATCACGCTGACGGTGCCGCCGATCTCGGCGCTGACATACAGTTTCGTGCCGTCGTGGTTGTATTCGGCAAAGCGGGGGCGCGAATCGACCAGCACGTTCGCCACGATCTCGAACGTGTCGGTGTCGATGAAATGCGCCATGTTGGTGGTTTCCGAGGTGTTGATGACGATCTTGCCATCCGGGCTGACGCCCATGCCCTCGGGTTCGACGCCCACCGGGATTTCGGCCAGAACCTTGTGGGTCTTCACGTCGACCACGGTGACCAGGTTATCATCCTCGTTCGCGACATACAGCGGGTTGCCCGAAGGATGCAGCACGAACAGTTCCGGATCGGGGCCGGACGGCAGGGTGTGCAGCTCCTCCATGGTGTTGGGATCGAACACCCGGACCAGGTTGTCGTCGGACGCGCAGACGTAAAGTTCGGTCCCGTCCGGGGAAATGGTGATGCCGCGCGGGCGGTTGCCGACCGGATAGGTGCCGATCACCTCCAGCGTCTCGCTGTCCAGAACGGTCACGTCGTTGCCCTTTTCGTTGCTGACGAAGACGCGGTTGGCCAAGGCGGGTTCGGCCAGGACCGCAAGCGCCGGGGCGAGGATCAGGATATGTTTCATGGAACCTCCGGGAATGTGCATTCGGTTTCGGGACGGTCGATGCCCAGCGTGTCCAGCGCGCTTGTCTGGTGCAGATACTGGTCCTGCGGACTGACCGAGGTGGTCAGCACCCCCGTCGTCAGCAGGATCGGCTGACGAACCTGGTGGTCCCAGTCGCGCACCGTCAGCTTCTGGCCCTTGAAGCCTGCCACGTCGAACTGCTCCGACAGGATGAATTCGCGCAGCGTGGCCGGATCGGCGGACTGTGTGCGCGTCGCGGCCTCGCCCACGATGCGCAGCGCCAGCCAGGCCTGATAGTCGTCCTCTCGGATCGGGCGGTTGGCCAGCTTCTCGAAGCGGTTCTGGAACTGCATCGCGCCCCAGGCCTCCATCGCGGGATGCCAGCTTCTGGGCACCAGTCCGGCGGAACCGGCGACGGGGCGGGGATCCCAGGTCAGATAGGGCAGATAGGGGGCGAAGATGTCGCTTTCGTCCGCCGCGACCAGGATGTCGTAATCGGGCGCGCGCTGCGTGAAGACGGGCATCTGCGCCTGAACCTGCACATGGCCCGAATCGGTGCTGCGGGCGCCGCCGGTGTCTTCATAGACCCGTTCCTCGACGATCTTGGCGCCGAACTTGGCAGCCGCGCGGCGATAGGCGGCGGCCAGATCCTCGTCCTCGGGGTGGCTGCCCTTGACCAGCAGCCAGTCGGGCCAGTTCTTCCACATCAGGAACTGCGCCAGGGCATCGGCCAGCATCGCGTGGCTGGGCGCGACATGGATGGTGTTGGCGCGGCAATCGGCCCCGCGCAGGTTGTCGCCCCGCGCCCGCGCGTTCAGCAGCATGGCCCGATCGCCCGCCTGGTCGGCCAGGGCCAGCGTGGTCGCGCCGTCCGCCAGCACCACGACGAACTGGATGCCGTCGGCGATGATCCTGTCCAGCTCGGCCGCCGCCGTTTCGGGGCTGGCCGTGACCTCGACCGCCTCGAAATCCTGGTTCATGAAGCGGCCGGTTGTGTCGTTGTCCTCGATCGCCAGGCGCGCGCCTGCGAAGCCCTGGTCCGCGACCGGCAGATCCAGCCGGGAAATCGGCGGCAGCCTTTCGGCGTCCACGCGCAGCACGGCGGCGCGGATCTGCTGCATCTGCGGCTGCTGCTGGGCCAGGGCAGATCCGGCCAGCGCGGTGGCACCAGCCAAAAGTGCTATGATTCCCTTGAACATTTCATCTCTCCCTGTGGGTCATGTTGGGTCGCGGACCATCCTGGGACAAGACGGTTTATGTTCCCGGCGCAGCCGGGAAGATTTGGATCAATCTTAGGTCGTATGGACGCGGGCGGGCGGGCGTCGCATGGTCGAAGGGCATTCGACAGAAAGCGGAACAGATGATGCAGAAGATCCTGGGCCTTGCCGTTGCCGCCACGCTGGCCCTGACCCTGACAGCCCAGGCCCATGGCCCGTCGCGGCTGAAGACCGAACAGTCGGTCGTGCTGAACGCCACCCCGGACGAGGTGTGGCAGACCATCGGCAAGTTCGACGACTTCGATTGGCACCCCGCCGTCGCCAGCACCGAAATCACGCCCGCAGGCGCGCCCGCCGATATCCCCGAGGAATCGACCCGCATCCTGCACCTGAAGGCGGAAAGCGGCGATCCGACCATCACCGAAAAGCTGATGTCCATCGACCCCGACAAGCGGCAGTACAAGTACATGATCACCGGTGTCGCGGTCGAGATCCTGCCGGTCACGAACTATTCGTCCACCCTTCAGGTCAAGGACAAGGACGGCAAGGCCGAGGTGGTCTGGAAGGCCGGGTTCTATCGCGGCTATCCCAACAACGATCCCCCCGCGAACCTGAACGACGACGCGGCCATGGCGGCGGTCAACGGCGTCTATCAGGCGGGCCTGGACGCCCTGGCCGAACGCTTCGGCAAGGCCGAGTGAGGCTTGCCGCCCTTGCCCTGATGCTGTCATCCTCCGCCTTGGCGGGGGATTTGGCTTTCGTGACCAGCCAGAACGCCGACATGGTGACGCTGGTCGATACCGCCTCGGGGCAGGTGCTGGCCCGGACGCCGGTCGCGGGCAAGCCCGCGCCGGTGGCCTATGACCCCGCAGCGGGCCGCGCCTATGTGATCGCGGCGGAAACCGGGCGGCTGTCCGTCATGGACGAAAGCGGCGGCGTGACCGCCAGCCGCGATCTGGGCGAAGGCGCCTTCGGCCTGGCGGCGGCGCCGGGGGGTGGGCTGTTCGTGACCGACTGGTTCGGGGCGCATCTGACCCGGCTGGACGCCGATCTGAAACCGCTGTGGCAGGTGCCCACCGGCGCCGCCCCTGCGGGGGTGGCGGTCAGCGATGACGGGCGATGGGTGGCGACGGCGGATCGCGACGACGACCGGATCACCATCTTCGACGCCGCGACCGGGACGCTGCTGCACCGGGTGGCGACGGCGGGGGCGCATCCCTTCGGGATCACCTTCCACAACGGGCGGTTCTGGACGGCGGATGTGCAGGGCGACACGGTGTCGGTGATCGACGCCGCGACCGGCACCTTGGCGGGACAGGTGCCGACCGGCAGCCATCCCTATGCCGTGGCCTTCGCCGGGGGGCGGGGCTTCGTGACGAACCAGTATGCGGGCACCCTGACGGTGTTCGATCCCGAAACGCTGGCGGTCCTGGATGAAATCCCGGTCGGCGATTATCCCGAGGGGATCAGCCCCCTGCCCGGCGGCGATGCGGTGGCGGTCGCCAACTGGGATTCCGACACGCTCGTGGTGGTCGATGCGGCGACGCTGGCGATCACGGCAGAGATCGACATGCCGTCGGGTCCGCGCGCCTTCGGGCAGTTCACGGGTCGGCAGGCACGGCCCTGACCAGCGGCGCGCCGCCTGCGGCCAGCCAGCCCTCGATCCCGCCGGGGAACCAGTGGACGCCGACATAGCCCAGGGCCACCGCGCGGCGGGCGGCATTCCAGCTCATCCAGCAGTCGGCGCGGCAGAAGATCACCAGCGGCGCGGCCTTGTCGCCCCCGGACGCCTGGTCCAGCCCCCGTTCCAGCCGCGCCTGTTCGGCGGGGGCCAGGTTTTCCCAGCCGGTATCCCACAGCCAGACCGCGCCGGGGATCGTCTCGTGCGGCGGTTCGCGCCAGAGCGTGCCTTCGGGCAGCCCCTCGGGCCGGGTCTTGCGCGGCAGGACGTCCAGGAATGGAACGCCCTGGCCATGCAGCCGCAGCGCCTGGGCCGCGTCGATGACCACGGCGCCTCGCAGGCTGGCGGGGACCGGGGCGCGGTAGGGTTCGCCCCGATAGGTTTCGGGTTCGGGCACCTGGGCGGCAGCCGGTCCCGCCAGCAGCAAGGCCAGCAGGACCGCGCGGATCACTGGATCAGTTCCTTGCCGTAATCGTCGACCAGCGGAACGCCCGCGTCGCGCAGGATGGCGTGGATCTCGTCCTGGTGACGGCGGATCAGGCTGTTCAGCTGCCGCTTCCATTCCTGTTCCGGCAGCCGCACCCCCATGGTGATGCGATAGAACATCTTCGGCCCCGAGGTTTCCTTCAGCAACGGCGTGAACTGCAAATCCGGGTCGTCCTTGACGCGCGGCCCGGCCAGCGGCCCCCACAACACGGCGGCGTCCAGCGTGCCGTCCTTGACCCCCGCGATCAGATCCCCCACCGGATCCTTGACCCGCCGGTCCACGAACAGGTCGGCGCCGCGCATGTCCTTGGCCAGCCCGGCCTGCGCCATGATCGTGGCGGGCGGCGATCCGGCGATCACCCCGATGGGATGATCCTTCAGCGCCGGATCCGTCAGGTGATCGACCCCCGCCAGATCGCCGTCCTTGCGCGTCACGATGCCGAAGACCGAGGTGTAATAGTGGTTGGTGTTCTGCACCAGCTCGTCGCCCTGGGCATAACCCATGACCACGTCGCAATCCCCGGCCCGCAGCGTCCGGGCGATGAAGCCCATGCCCGACGGGAACCAGGTATAGGTCACCGGCACGCCCAGCCATTCGCCGAAGGCCTGGGCCAGCCGGTTCTCGAAGCCGGTCCCGTCCCGCGTCGACATCGGCGCATTGGCCGGATCCGCGCAGACACGGAACTGCGTGGTGGAGCGCAGATCCGCCACCTGGGCCGCCGCAGGCGCCGCGCCCAGGATCACTGCCGCCATCAGCCAGCGAAGGATGCCCATGTCACATCGACATGCAGGAATCTTCCTGCGCGGTATATTCCTCGGACTTGTCGGCGCGTTCGGCGGGACGGCCGCGCGGCAGCTCGTCGGTGCCCCGTGCCAGCAGATAGACATAGATGTCGTCGATATAGCACCAGACGTTCTTGTTGGTCCCGAACGCAGGCATCACCAGGTTGGCGGCGGTGTTCACGTCCTGCTTGCCCGAGGCGACGATCTCCTGGAAGTCGTAGTAATCCATCCGCAGCACCGAGGTCTTCAGCGCGGGGGCATAGGTCGACCCCTCGCCGTCGGGACCGTGGCAGACATGGCATTCGGCGGAATAGCGGCGGAAGCCGTTGAAGGTCGCGAAATCGACGACGCCGTTCTCGATCTTGAAGGTCGGGATGCCTTCCGCGTTGTACCAGCGGCCGTTTTCCTGGCTGACAGGGGTGATGTCCATGCCGTTGGGAAGGGTGGTGGCGCCTTCGGCCATCTCGACCGGCGCATCGCCCGCCTCTCCGGCGGCGGGATCCGCAGGGTCCGCAGCCGCCGCGCCCGATGTCGCGGCCGCCGCGCCTGCGCCGGCTTCGGCGGGCGGCGGGGTCTGGGTCGTCGTGTCCTGCGCCCAGGCGGTCGTTGCCATGGTCGCGGCAAGGACCAGCGACGCAAGGCTGGTGATGGCGTTCATGCTGTCATTCCTCCCAAAGGTCAATTTACCCGTCCTCCCCAGGTAAAACTCCCCCCGAGATTATCCTCGGGGGGAGCGATGGATAGCGCAAGTTTGCGTTAGCGGGCCGAAAGTATTAGCCGCTGGTGCCACCTTCGGCAGGCGCCGGTTCCGCTGCGGGTTCCGCTGCGGCCGAGGCTTCGCCCGGCAGTTCGAAGACGGTCAGCTGGCCGCCCAGTTCGGTGTAATCCGACAGCGCGGCATATCCGCCCACGGCGCCCAGGCCCTCGTTCGGGTTGGTCAGACCGGCCGCCAGACCGATCCCGGCCCAGCCGCCGACACCCGACAGGACGCCGATATACTGTTTGCCGCCATGGACATAGGTCATCACGTTGCCGATGATCCCGGACGGGGTCTTGAACCTGTAAAGCTCTTCGCCCGTATCGGCATCGACCGCCTTCAGATAGCCTTCCAGCGTGCCATAGAACACCACGTCGCCAGCGGTCGCCAGGGCGCCCGACCAGACCGAGAACTGTTCAGGCAGCGACCACTTGATCTTGCCCTCGATATTGTCCCAGGCGATGAAGTTGCCCATGCCGCCATGGCTGTTCGGGGCCGGATACATCGACAGCGTGGCGCCGACATAGGGCTGGCCCGCGGTATAGGCGACGCGGAACGGTTCATAGTCCATGCAGACGTGGTTGGTCGGCACATAGAAGGTCTGGGTCTTGGGCGAATAGGACGCGGGCTGCTGGTCCTTGGTCCCCAGCGCCGCCGGGCAGATGCCGGTGGTGTTCTCGTCCTCGCCGTTCTGGGCGGTCGAGTATTCGGCGACCACCTGCGGGCGGCCATACTGGTCGCTGTTGGGGTCCATCTCGACATGGGTGGCCCAGTTCACGGCCGGGTCGAACTTCTCGGCGACCAGCAGTTCGCCCGATTCCCGGTCCAGCGTATAGGCAAAGCCGTTGCGGTCGAAATGGGTCAGCAGCTTGCGCATCTGGCCATCGACTTCCTGGTCGGTCAGGATGTTCTCGTTGACGCCGTCGAAGTCCCATTCGTCATGGGGCGTCATCTGATAGAACCACTTGGCCATGCCGGTGTCGGCATCGCGCGCCATGATGGTCATCGACCAGCGGTTGTCGCCCGGGCGCTGCGACGGGTTCCAGGTCGAGGGGTTGCCGGTGCCGTAATAGATCAGGTTCAGATCCGGGTCATACGAGAACCAACCCCAGATCGTGCCGCCGCCGATCTTCCACTGGTCGCCTTCCCAGGTGCTGAGGCTGCTGTCCTTGCCGATCGGCTTGCCCAGATGGGTGGTCTTTTCGGGATCGACCAGCATGTCTTCGTCGGGGCCGGTCGAATAGGCCTTCCAGGCCACTGATCCGTCCGCCAGGTTCAGCGCGGTCATCCGGCCACGGACGCCGTATTCGCCGCCCGAGACGCCGACCATCACCTTGTCCTTGACCGGCATCACGGTCGCGGTCAGCGTTTCGCCGATGGCCGGATCGCCGATCTTGGTGGACCACTTCACTTCGCCCGACTTGGCGTCCAGCGCCACGACGGTGGTGTCGGCCTGCGACAGCAGGATCATGCCGTCGGCATAGGCCAAGCCCCGGTTGACGGTATCGCAGCACATGACCGCGATGACCTCGGGATCCTGCTGGGGTTCATAGCGCCACAGGATCTTGCCGTCATTGGCCAGATCCAGGGCGAAGACGTTGTTGGGGAACGGCGTGTGGACATACATGATGTCGCCGATCACCAGGGGGCTGCCCTCGTGGCCGCGCAGCACCCCGGTCGAGAAGGTCCAGGCCACCCGCAGGTCGGCCACGTTGTCGCGGTTGATCTGGTCCAGTTCGGAATAACGCTGGTTGGCGTAGTCGCCGGTCTGGATCGCCCATTGTTCCGGTTTGGCGGTCTCGGCCAAGACGCTGTCATTGGCATAGGCCGTGCCCGACAGAAGCAGCACGGCGACCGTGCTGTTCAGCAATCTTTTCATGAAAGTTCCTCCGCTGTTGGACGCGGGCGACAGGTTCCCTCCTCCGGTCGCCGTCCTGGAGGTAGTCTTTGGCGGACAATGCCTTGCGTCAATCTGCCGCCCCGGCAATTGCCCCTAAAGTCTTAGGTCCAAATGCCAGAGCGGACGGGAAACTTCGGCAAGCCCCTTACAGCAGTCTTTCGGCGTGCCACATCACATGATCGCCCATGAAGGACTGGACGAAGAAATAGCTGTGGTCATAGCCGGGCTGCATCCTGAACTGCCCCGGCTGGCGGCGGGCCATCATCGCCTGGGCCAGCGATTCGGGCCGCAGCTTGTCCAGGAACTGGTCGGCGCTGCCCTGGTCGATCAGCACCTCGCCCGGAAAGCCGCGTTCGGTCATCAGGATCGTCGCGTCATGGGCGCGCCAGGCGCTGCGGTCGCTGCCCAGATAGGCGGTCAGCTGCTTCTGGCCCCAGTCGGATTCGGTCGGGTTGGCGATGGGGGCAAAGGCCGAGACCGACTTGTAGCGTTCGGGATGGGTCATGGCGATGGTCAGGGCGCCGTGTCCGCCCATGGAATGGCCGGTGATGCCCATCGCCTCGCGGTCGATGGCGAAATTGGCGCCGACCAGTTCCGGCAATTCGTGGACGATGTATTGCCACATGCGGAAATGCGGCTTCCAGGGATCCTGGGTGGCATCGACGTAAAAGCCCGCGCCCTGGCCCAGGTCATAGGCCTCGTCGTCGGCCACCCCCTCGCCGCGCGGCGAGGTGTCGGGAAAGACGATGGCGATGCCCGCATCCGCGCACCATTGCTGGGCGGCGGCCTTGGTCATGGCGTTTTCATGGGTGCAGGTCAGGCCCGACAGATACCACAGCACCGGCACGCGTTCGTGCGCCACCAGTTCGGGCATGAAGACCGCGAAGGTCATGTCGGTGCCGGTCGATTGCGACGTGTGGCGGTAAACGCCATGGGTGCCGCCGAAGCTGCGGTTTTCCGAAACGGTTTCAAGGCTCATCTGATTCTCCGTCTTTGCCTGATGGGCCACAGGCGGCCCGAGTCGCGGGCATCAAGGCGAAATTCGGCATCGGCGGCAATGGCGAATGGCCGATCCTGCCACGAAGGAAGCGGTCGCCATGCCTGCGCGCTTCTTGTGGCCTGGGCCTGGCCGGGCCTATCCTGCGCGCATGACCACGATCCTTCACCGCCTATGCCTTCTTGCCATGATCGGAGCGGCGCTTCTTGCCGCGCCAGCCAGCGCGGCGCCGGCCCAGCCGCTGACGATGACCGCGCAGACCTCGCCGGACGGCAGCAGGCTGGGCCTGTCCTGGACGGCGCGGGGCGGGGCGATGCCGCAGGTGTTCCGACGGAGTCTTGGACAGACCGGCATCGAAAGCTGGGCGTCCTATCAGCCTGAAATCCTTCTGCCGCAGCGCATTCTGGATGTCGGACTGCAGCCCGGCCAAGCCTATGAATACCAGATCAGGCTGGAGACGGCGGACAAGACCCTGATCGGCTATTGGACTGCGGGCACCAAGGTTCCGGTCGCGCCGCAGTCGGGCCGCGCGGTGCTGGTGGTCGACGACACGCTGGCGGCTGTCCTGGCCGACCGGCTGGACCGGCTGATGATGGATTTGCTGGGCGACGGCTGGACAGTCACCCGGATTGACGCCCCGCGCAGCGCCTCGGATCCGGCCGATAACATGATCCGCGCGATCGCGCTGCGCCAGCGGATCAGCGATGTTCTGACCGCGAATCGCGGCGCGGCCTCGGTGCTGCTGATCGGGCATCTGCCGGTCGTCAGAAGCGGCTGGATCGCACCGGATGGCCATGACAAGCATCCACAGGCGACCGACCTGTTCTATGTGACGCCGGATGCGTTCTGGCGACCCGCCCAGACACCGGCAGGCGAGCTTGCGCTGCACCCGACGCTGATCCCCGGCGGCCATATCGCGGCCCCGATCGGGCGGGTGGATTTCGCCGACCTGTCACCCGAATTCGGAACCGAGACCGATCTGCTGGCGGCATGGCTGGACCGCAACCACGCCTGGCGGCGGGCCGAGGCGCCGGCGCCCCCGCGCGCCTATGCAGCAAGCGACCATCTGACCGTGGAAAAGCTGGGGCTTGTGAACATTCTCGGCCCCAAAGCGGTGATCGAGGCCGGGCATCACAACCATCAAGGCAAGGGGCCATACCTGTTCGGCATCGATTTCGGCAGCCATCGCGGCCTGGACTATGCCGAAAAGCCGCCTGTCGAGGCCGTCTTCACCATCAATTTCGGCAGCGGAAAGCAGCAATTCGACCGGGGCGACAATCCGATGCGGGCGCTTGTCGCGGCCTCGGACAGGGCGCTGACGACGGCGTGGGGCGGCAGGCCGTCATGGCTGCTGCACGGGATGGCGCTGAATGAGACCATCGGGCAGGCGCAGATGCGGACGGCGAACAACGGCGATGTCACCAAAGGCATGTTGGAGACGCGCGAATACGGGCTGACGGGCAATTACGACTGGATCAATCCGGTGTGGGTCAATCTGATCGGCGACCCGACGCTGCGACCCTTTCCGCAGCGCCCGGCGACGGCATTCACCGCCACCCGCGACGGCAACGGGGTCCGGCTGGGCTGGCGCCTGCCCGAGGATGCGGAATCGGCCGTTCTGTACCGGGCCGACCATCGCGAGGGACCGTATACGGTCATCGCCGAAGACCAGCGGGGCACAGAGTTCAGCGACCCCAACGCCCCCGCGAAGGCGTGGTACATGCTGCGCGCCAAGGGGCTGGCACAGGTCAATGCGGGATCGGTCTATCGGCTGTCGGACGGGGTATTCGTCGAGGCACCCTGAACCGATGCCGGGATGACCAAGCAAAGCGCGCAACGCCTTGGCCGCCCGCGGCCGGACAGGTCGTGATACATGCGATCCGCCCGCCGGGGGATATGGCCCCGACAGGGTTGGTGCCCAGGGCCTGCCCGTCAAGTTCAGCGATAAACCGGCTGAAGGATCGTCCAGATGGCGTCGTGATCCGTGGCCGCCACGGGGCGGATGGTGACCGCCCCGCAAGCCATTATTTCAGTTCGTCCACGCTGCGGATGACCTTGCCCAGAAGGCCGTAATCCAGCGCCTCTTGCGTGTTCAGCCAGAAATCGCGCTGCGTGTCCTTTTCGATCCGCTCGACGCTCTGGCCGGTCGCCTCGGCGAAGATCTGGTTCAGGCGGTCGCGCATCAGGCGCACCTGTTCCGCCTGGATCATCATGTCCGAGGAGGTGCCGCCGATCCCGCCCGAGGGCTGGTGGATCAGAAAGCGCGTGTTGGGCAGGCAGAAGCGGTTTTTCTTCTTCGCCGCGACGAAGATCAGCGCGCCCGCCGACGCCACCCAGCCCGACCCGATGGTGCGCACGGTGGGGCGGATGAACTTGATCACGTCATGGATCATGTCGCCCGATTCCACATGCCCGCCGGGCGAGGAGATCAGCATGTTGATCGGGCGGTCCGAGTCCTCGGCCAGGGCCAGCAGATGCGCCACGGTGCGCTGCGCCAGCTTGTCGTTGATCGTGCCCGCGACGATCACGGTGCGCGACTTGAAATACAGCTTGCCGATCTTGTCGCCTTCGGGAAGGCCCAGGCCGCCGTCCTTCTCGCCCTCGTGGCGCCGGTCGTCCTCTTCCGGTTCGTCGTCGTCGTCATCGTCCAGCCACTGGTGACGCATCGGCCTGCTCCTTTGTTCCTCATGGCGACGGCGGGACCATGGCCCCGCCGTTCTTTTACCTATGCAGGGATGAACGATCAGTAAAGGACGACCGAACGGATCGACTCGCCCTTGTGCATCAGGTCGAAGCCCTTGTTGATGTCGTCCAGGCCCATGGTGTGGGTGATCATCGGGTCGATCTCGATCTTGCCGTCCATGTACCAGTCGACGATCTTCGGAACATCGGTGCGGCCGCGCGCGCCGCCGAAGGCCGTGCCCTTCCAGATCCGGCCGGTGACAAGCTGGAACGGACGGGTGCTGATTTCCGCCCCGGCCGCCGCCACGCCGATGATGATCGACTGGCCCCAGCCGCGATGGGTGCATTCCAGCGCGTCGCGCATCACCTTGGTGCTGCCGGTCGCGTCGAAGCTGTAATCCGCGCCGCCGATCTGGTCGAAGGGGGTCTTGGTCATCTCGACGATATGCTGGACGATGCTGCCGTCGATCTCCTTGGGGTTGACGAAATGCGTCATCCCGAAACGCTCGGCCATCTCTTTCTTGTCGTTGTTCAGGTCGACGCCGATGATCATGTCGGCGCCCGCCAGCCGCAGGCCCTGGATCACGTTCAGACCGATGCCGCCCAGGCCGAACACGACCGCCTTCGCGCCGATTTCCACCTTGGCGGTGTTGATCACCGCGCCGATGCCGGTGGTCACGCCGCAGCCGATATAGCAGATCTTGTCGAAGGGCGCGTCCTCGCGGACCTTCGCCACCGCGATTTCCGGCAGCACGGTGTAGTTCGAGAAGGTCGAGCAGCCCATGTAGTGATAGATCGGCGTGCCATCCAGCATCGAAAACCGGGTGGTGCCGTCGGGCATCAGGCCCTTGCCCTGGGTGGCGCGGATCGCGGTGCAGAGGTTGGTCTTGCCCGACAGGCAGGACGCGCATTGCCGGCATTCCGGGGTATACAGCGGGATGACGTGATCGCCCGGCTTGACGCTGGTCACGCCCGGCCCGACCTCGACCACCACGCCCGCGCCCTCGTGGCCCAGGATCGCCGGGAAGATGCCTTCGGGATCGTCGCCCGAGCGGGTGAATTCGTCGGTGTGGCAGATGCCGGTGGCCTTGATCTCGACCATCACCTCTCCGGCCTTCGGGCCCTCCAGGTTGACTTCCATCACTTCCAGCGGCTTGCCCGCCTCCAAGGCGACGGCGGCACGGGTTCTCATCACACTTCTCCTATCCGTTCGGGCGTTCTTTTATAAAGCCACAGGGGCCGCGAGGCGGCCCCTTGGTTGTGCGTGGGGATCGCTTGGGCCGTCAAGCCGCCAGCTTGCCGGACCGCTTGGCGACATGGGTCGCGATGGCGTCCATCAAGGGCGGCGACAGCGCGTCATAGGGTTCCAGCCCCAGTTCGCGCAGCCGCGCCCGGATGCCGTCCATCCGCGACGGATCGACGCCGGATTCGATGACCGAGGATACGAAGGCCGCGAATTCCGGGGCCGACCAGCCATCCTCGGACGACAGTTCGGTATGGACGAAATCCAGGCCATAGAACGGATGGTCCTTGTTCTCGATCCGGCCGTACATGTGGACGCCGCAGTCCCGGCAGGCGTAACGCTGGATGGGCGCGTCCTTGTTGACGATCTGCAACTTGTCGCCGTTCTCCAGAACCTCGACCGCGTCGCGCGACACGACGGCGACCTGGCTGAAGATCGCCCCTTCGGGCTTCCAGCATTTCGTGCAGCCGCAGACATGATTATGCGCGGTCTGTGCGCCGACCCGGACCTTGACCGGGTTCGTCGCGCATTTGCAGGTCAGGATCCCGCCCGAAAAACTGGCATTGCCTTGCTTGATGCCGTTGTCCACGGCGGGGTGAATCTTCACCCCCTCAGTACTGGCCATGGTCCTTCCCTCCCGATGAACCGAACGTCTCGTCAACGTCGCGCCATCGGGAGCTTTCGGCAAGTCAGCGGAAGGTTGTAGCAAACCCCTCAGCTGGCAGGGGTCGAGGATACGCCGACCTTGGCCGGGCGCAGCAGCCGGTCATGCAGGCGGAAACCGTTGTCCATGACCTGGATGATCTCGCCCTGAACGGTGCCGGGGACGGCAGCCTCGAACATCGCCTCGTGTTCCAGCGGGTCGAACTTGTCGCCCGGCTTGGGGGTGATCACGGCGATGCCGTGCTTGGCGAAGACGTTCGACAGCTCGCGCAGGGTCAACTCCACCCCCTCGATCAGGGCGGCGGCGGCGGCGCGCTGTTCCTCGCCCGCAGCGTCCAGCGCGCGGGTCAGCGCGTCATGGACCGGCAGCAGATCGCGGGCCAGACGCGAGCCGCCATATTGCTCGGCGTCGCGGCGGTCCTTTTCGGCGCGCTTGCGCGAGTTTTCGGCATCCGCCAAAGCGCGCATGAACTTGTCGCGGTATTCGTCGCGCTCGGCGGTCAGGGCCGCGATCTCGTCCGCCGGCTCGGCCAGCGGATCCGCCAGGATGTCGTCACTGGGCTGTTCGTTCTGCTCGTTCATCACTCTCATCCTTTCCGGCCGGACAGGGCCCGCCCGACCAGCTGCGCGGTATAGTCGACGATCGGCACGATGCGGCCGTAATTCAGCCGCGTCGGTCCGATGACGCCCACCGCGCCTACAATCTTCCGGTCGGCATTCATATAGGGCGAAACCACCAGAGCGGAACCCGAAAGCGAAAAAAGCTTGTTTTCCGATCCGATGAAGATCCGCACCCCTTCGCCCTTCTCGGCCAGTTCCAGGAATTCCACGATGTCGCGCTTGCGTTCCAGGTCGTCGAACAGCACCCGGATCCGGTCCAGATCCGCGACCTCCTGGTCCAGAAGGTTGGCGCGGCCGCGCACGATCAGGCGCGGGTCGGACGATTCGGTGTCCCACAAGGCAAGCCCCGACTGCACCAGTTCGGCGGCCAGCACGTCCAGTTCCTGACGCCGCGCCGCGATCTCGCGGCCGATCTGGCCGCGCAGTTCGGACAGGGTCTTTCCCTCGGCCATGGCATTGAGGAAATTTCCCGCCTCGCGCATGGACGAGGGCGTCTGCCCCGCAGGCGGCGTGAACAGGCGGTTTTCCACATGCCCATCGGCGAAGACCAGCACCACAAGCGCGCGGTCGGGGCCAAGGCTGACGAATTCGATATGGCGGATCGGCGCCTCGTGCCGGGGCATCAGCACCAGGGACGCGCCGCGCGTGATCGAGGACAGCACCGTGCTGACCCGGTCCATCAGCACGCCGGTATCGGGATCGTCGTTGCCCAGCGTCTGGTCGATGGCGGCGCGGTCTGTGGCATTGACGGTGTCGACCTCCATCATGCCGTCCACGAACAGCCGCAGACCCTGTTGCGAGGGCATCCGCCCGGCCGAGACATGCGGGCTGTCCAGCAGCCCCATATATTCCAGATCCTGCATGACGTTCCTGACCGTCGCCGCGCTGAGCTTCTCGGTCAGGGCGCGCGTCAGGGTCCGCGATCCCACGGGTTCGCCGGTTTCCAGATAGGTCTCGACCACGCGGCGGAAGATCTCGCGCGATCGGTCGTTCAGATCCTGCAAAGGCGTCTTCTGGTCCATGTCCCTCGCGGGGTTGCGTGAAGGGCCGCCGGGGCGGTATGGGGCAGCGATCTTCGCGAAAGGAATGACCATGCGCCCGTCTGGCCGGAATCTAAGCCAAATGCGTCCGATTTCAATCCAAACCGGCGTGATGGCCCATGCCGAAGGGTCGTGCCTGATCCGCGTCGGCAACACCCATGTGCTGTGCACCGCCTCGTTGGAGGAAACGCCGCCGCGCTTCCTGAAAGGCACCGGCCTGGGCTGGGTGACGGCGGAATACGGGATGCTGCCGCGCGCCACCAACACCCGCAACCGGCGCGAGGCCGCGGCGGGCAAGCAGACCGGCCGCACCCAGGAAATCCAGCGCCTGATCGGCCGCAGCCTGCGCGCGGGCGTGGATCGCAGCGCGCTTGGCGAACGCCAGATCACCATCGACTGCGACGTGATCCAAGCCGACGGCGGCACCCGCTGCGCGGCGATCACCGGCGGCTGGGTGGCGCTGCGGCTGGCGGTGAACAAGCTGCTGAAGGCGGGTGCGATCTCCAGCGACCCGATCCTGGATCACGTCGCCGCCGTGTCCTGCGGCATCTATGCGGGCCAGCCCGTGCTGGATCTGGACTATGCCGAGGACAGCGAGGCGGGCACCGACGGCAATTTCGTCCTGACCGGCGCGGGCCGGCTGATCGAGGTGCAGATGTCTGCGGAAGGCGCGACGTTCAGCCGCGACCAGATGGGGCAGCTGCTGGATCTGGCCGAGGCGGGCATGACCGACCTGGTCGCCGCCCAGAAGGCCGCCCTGGCATGAGGGCCTTCACGGACAAGCGCCTGCTGGTCGCCACCCATAACGCGGGCAAGCTGGACGAGATGCGCGCCCTGCTGGCCCCTTACGGGGTCGAGGTCGTCGGCGCCGCCGAAGCCGGTCTGGCGGAACCCGCCGAAACCGAGACCACCTTCGTCGGCAATGCCCGCATCAAGGCCCGCGCGGCGGTTGAAGCCACAGGCCTGCCCGCGCTGTCCGACGACAGCGGCATCTGCGTCGATGCCCTGGACGGCGCTCCGGGCGTCCACACCGCCGACTGGGCGGAAACCGGCCAGGGCCGCGATTTCCGCATGGCCATGCAGCGCACCTGGGACGAGCTGGAATCGCGGAACGCCCCCATCCCGCGCCGCGCGCAATTCCGCTGCACGCTGGTGCTGATGTGGCCCGACGGCCATGATGAGGTGTTCGAGGGCGTCCTGCCCGGCCAGGTCGTCTGGCCCCCGCGCGGGGTTGAAGGGCACGGCTATGACCCCATCTTCATGCCGGACGGTTATGACGTGACCCTGGGCGAGATGCCGCCCGCGATGAAGAACAGCCTCAGCCACCGGGCGCGGGCGGTAGAGCAGATGATAAGGGGCAGCTTTGCATAGGATCTCGACCGGATCGCCCTTCGAGGCCGCGATGGGCTACAGCCGCGCGGTGGTCAAGGGCGACTGGTGCTTCGTGTCGGGCGTGACCGGATACGACTACGCCACGATGGCGATGCCCGACGATCCCGCCCAGCAGGCGCGCAACTGCTTTGCCACCATCTTTTCCGTGCTGGACGAAGCGGGCTTCGCCCCCACCGACATCGTGCGCGTGCAATACACCGTCACCGACGCCGCCCTGGTCGAGACGATCATCCCCGTCCTGGGCGAGGCCCTGGGCGAAATCCGCCCCGCCGCGACCATGATCGTCGCGGGCCTGATCCGCCCGGAGATGAAGATCGAGATCGAAGTGACGGCGTTTCGCGGATGATGCTGCCGGGGGCCGACAGCTTTGTGGCAGAGGACTGGCGGGCGGGGGGCTTCGGCCTGTATGTCCACTGGCCGTTCTGCCAGGCGAAATGCCCCTATTGCGACTTCAACAGCCATGTCGTGCCCGCCGTGGACCAGACCCGGTGGGCCGCCGCGCTGTCGTCGGAAATCGCCCGGCTTGGCGCGGAACTGCCGGGCCGCCACTTGGGCAGCATCTTCTTCGGCGGCGGCACGCCCTCGCTGATGCTGCCCGAAACAGTCGATGCCGTCCTGCGCGCCGCCCGCGCCGCCTGGGGGTTCGCCAACGACATCGAGATCACGCTGGAAGCCAACCCCACCAGCGTCGAACGCACCCGCTTCCAGGGCTTTGCCGATACGGGCGTGAACCGCCTGTCCATGGGCATCCAGGCGCTGAACGACGCCGACCTGCGCCGCTTGGGCCGGATGCATTCGGTCGCCGAGGCCCGCGCGGCCTTCGACGTGGCGCGGTCCTGCTTCGGCCGGGTCAGCTTCGACCTGATCTATGCCCGGCAGGGCCAGACCCGCGACGCCTGGCGTGCGGAACTGGGCCAGGCGCTGTCCATGGCGGTCGATCACCTGTCGCTGTATCAACTGACCATCGAGCCCGGCACCGCCTTCGGCGCGCGCGCTGCGGCGGGCAAGCTGCGCGACCTGCCCGACGACGACCTGGCCGCCGACCTGTATCTGGAAACCCAGGACATCTGCGAAGCGGCGGGGATGGCGGGATACGAGACCTCGAATCACGCCCGCCCCGGTTCGGAAAGCCGCCACAACCTGGTCTATTGGCGCCAGGGCGACTGGGCTGCGGTCGGGCCGGGCGCGCACGGGCGCATCACCCTGCCGCAGGGCCGCTTCGCGACCGAGGCGCATCGCGCCCCCGGCGCCTGGCTTCACGCCGTCGAGACCCAGGGAACGGGGGAATCCCTGCGAGAGTTGGTGCCGATGGATGAACAGGCCACGGAATACCTGCTGATGTCGCTGCGATTGTCCGAGGGCCTGGATCTGGCCCGCCATGCCCGGCTTGCGGGCGCACCGCTGGACCCCGCGACCATCGGCCGCCTGAGCGATCTGGGCATGGTTTCGACGCAGGGCGGCCGGTTGCGCGCCACCCGCGACGGGCGCCCCCTGCTGAACGCCATCCTGCGCGAACTGGCGACCTGAGATGCGGCGGCTGTGGTATGTCCTCGGCTTGATCGCCCTGGCCCTGGGCATCGTCGGCATCGCCCTGCCGGTCCTGCCCACGGTGCCCTTCCTGCTGCTGGCGGCGGCGGCCTTCGCGCGCAGCAGCCCGCGCCTGGAACGGCGGATCCTGGATCACCCGACCTATGGCCCGCCGGTCCGGGCCTGGCGCGAACGCGGCGCGATCAGCCGGCTGGCCAAGATCTGGGCGACGCTGGCGATGGTCGGCGGCGTCGGCTTCAGCCTGGTCGCCGGGATGCCGATCTGGGTGGTGACGATGCAGGCGATGATCTGCACCGCCATTGCCGCCTTCGTGATCACCCGCCCCGAGGCGTGATCATGACCGGCCCGCTTGCCGACCGGATCCTTGGCCTGGGTGCGGTCGATCTGGCCCGCCGCCTGATCGGCGCCACCCTTCTGGTGCGCGGCGCGGGCGGCACCATCATCGAAACCGAGGCTTACGGCCGCGACGACCCCGCATCCCACAGCTTTCGCGGCCCGACGCCGCGCAACGCCTCGATGTTCGGACCGGCGGGACATGCCTATGTCTATCGCTCCTACGGCATCCACCTGTGCCTGAACGTGGTCGCCCGTCCGGGCGAGGCCGTCCTGATCCGCGCCCTGGCCCCCGCCACGGGGATCGCGGCGATGACGGCGCGGCGGAACAGCCCCTTGCTGTGCAACGGGCCGGGGCGGCTGACCCAGGCGCTTGGCATCCGGGCCGAGGACGACGGCAGGGCCTTTGCGGGATCTGATTTCACCATCGCCCTGCCCCCGGACCCGGCCGATCTGCTGGTCGGTCCGCGCATCGGCATCAGCCGCGCGCAGGATCTGCCCTGGCGTTTCGGCCTGGCCGGAGTGCGCGGCCACAGCCGCCCCTTCCCGCCGCAGCCCCGGTCCTAGGCCAGCCAGTCCGGCAGGGCGTCGCTGGCGCGGCCCGTCAGGGCGGCCTGAATACAGCCATCCAGGCTGCCGAACCGGACTGCGCAGCCCGACAGGCCGGGGCCGTAATGGGCGTATTTGCCGGAATTGGTCATCAGCGTCCGGGTCTGGTCCGGGAAAACCGGGCGGGAGATCGAACACCAGCACAGGTCGGGAAGAACCTGGACGCCCGACTGTTCCAGGGCGGCCAGCGTGCCCTCGGCGCGCGCCTGGGCGATGGTGTCCCGCCCCGCCGTCAGGATCGTGGGCACCGCAACCCGCCGGCCCCCCAGCCCCAGGG
The DNA here is from genome assembly GCF_052045125.1 of Paracoccus sp. 22332. Classification (NCBI taxonomy): domain Bacteria; kingdom Pseudomonadati; phylum Pseudomonadota; class Alphaproteobacteria; order Rhodobacterales; family Paracoccaceae; genus Paracoccus; species Paracoccus sp. 22332. The sequence goes on along the minus strand of NZ_JBQEOI010000001.1, from coordinate 161,107 downwards.
CCAGGGCGCGGCATTCGCCCAGCGAGGCATGGGGACTGCCCAGGGCCACCAGGTCGATCCGGGACGGACCATCGTTCAGCAGCCGCCAGCCGTCGCGCATGTCGTCCAAGGTGATGCGGCAGTGGTCGGCATCCGGGGCGACATGACCCGACTCGGGCGTCACGCCATCGACATGCAGCATCGGCGCGGCCGAGGTGGTGCCGAAGGCCGCGCACAGCGCCTTCAGCGCCTCGGTGCCGGGCCGGGCGGCGGCCAGCCCGCGCAACAACGGGATGCGGTCGGGCGACAGCCGCCCGGCCAGCCACCCCAGCAAAGGCCAGAACGCGTCGTCCGCCCCGGCGGGCGGGGCCAGGTCGATGATCCGCCGCGCCCGGCGGTGCCGGTCCAGATAGACGCCGGCCAGCGGCGCACGGCCGGTCATGGCGATGCACAGGTCCAGGAAATCGGGATGCTTGGCGGTGCGCGCGCCCAGCACGCTGTTGGCAAAGATCACCGCGTTCGATTCCGCCCAGGCGACCGCCTCTCCCGCCGCAGGGGCGCTGTCCAGAAGATAAGGCGAGCAGGTGAAGGTCGGTCGGCAGCCCATCGCCACATAGGCATCGGCCAGCCGTTGCGCCGGGCGGCCGAAATCGGGCGGCACGCCCTGCGCCCGCCAGTTGGCATGATCGACCGAGATCGCGTTCATGGTGGTCGGCACCCGGACCCGCGCGCCCAGCGACGCCATCCGTTCGGCGAAGGTCAGGTTCGCCGGGCTGGCATAGATGCAGCCGTCGATATGGGCCTGGGTCACGTCCACCAGCCGTTCGGCCCCCTGCTGGGCGGCCATCGCGCAGACGATCCGCATGGCCAGCGCGGTCGCGGTGCCGTCGGCGCCCTCTAGCATCGCGCGGTCGTCGGGCGTCAGATCCAGCAGGGCCGTTGCGGGCGGTCGGACCGGGATCGCCAGATCCCCGGCGACGATGCCGTCCGCGCCGATCCGCGCCCAATCCCGGCCCGCCAGCGCCGCGAAATCGGCGGGCGCCAGGCGCAGCACCGGCAGGGAATGGCCGAACATTTCGGCCGCGATCAGGGCGCCGAGGGTCACGACATCCTCGGGCTGGGAAAACACCAGCGCCGCCGGGCCGCGCCCGGACAGGACCAGATCCAGCAGGACGCCCGATCCGGTGCAGGAACCGCGCGTCGAGGGCATCATCAGAACCGCCCCGGTGACGGCGCGGCCATGCAGCGGGTGATGCATGTCGATCACCGTCCCGGTGGCCGGATCAACCCCGCCCCAGAAGCTGAGCGGCTCGTCGCTGGCCAGGACCGGCCCTTCCGCGACGCCCGGCAGGATCGACAGACCGGCCATCGCGTTATTGCTTCAGCGTCGGCGTCACGCCCCAGGTGTCGGACAGCATGTATCCGGTCTGCCAGGGATCCTCGGGGTCCAGGTAATAGCTGTGCTGCCCGGTGATCCAGGCCCGGCCGGTGATCTGCGGGATGATCTTGGTCCGCCCGCCGTTTTCCCGCACCTCCAGGATCTGGCCGGTGAAGCGCGATCCGATTATGGATTCGTGGATCAGCACATCGCCCCGGCCCATCAGCCCGCGCGCCTGCAACACCGCCATCCGGGCCGAGGTGCCCGTGCCCGTGGGCGAGCGGTCCGACCGGCCGGGCGAGACGATGCAGGTATTGCGCGCGACATTGCCCGGCCCGTTGAACGGCATGGCGAATTGCACGATGGACACGCCGCGCACGTTCGGGAAGTCGGGATGGACCACGTCGAACTGTTCGCGCGCGGCCATGCGGATCTTTTCGCCCAGAACCGCCAGGTCGCGCGCCTCGTCCGGGACGATCTGGAAGCCCAGGGCCTGCGCATCGACGATGCCGAAGAACATCCCGCCATAGGCGATGTCCAGCGGAATGGTGCCGTGGCCCGGAACCTCCAGCGCGCCGTCCAGGACGGCGGCGAAGGCGGGGGCGTTGCGGAAGGTGACCGACCGGCACTTGCCGCCTTCGCATTCGGCCGTGACCTCGATCACGCCGCCGGGCATGTCCAGTTTGAAGCGGGTGACGGGTTCGATCATCGGCACCATGCCGGTTTCCAGCAGCACCGTCGCCACGCAGATCGTGTTCGACCCGGACATCGGGACGTATTCGGTCGGCTCCATGATGATCGCGCCGGCCGCGCAGCCGGGGGTGATGGCGGGAACGATCAGGTTGACATGGCGCGCCACGGACCCCCGCGGCTCGCAGATCAACAGGCGGCGGATATGGTCGTGGTCGCGTTCCATCGCGATCATCCGTTCCATCATCGTGGCGCCTGCGGGCGGCAGCACGCCGCCGACGATCACGTCGCCGATTTCACCTTCGGCATGGCAGCCGATCACGTTGATCGAGAGGCGGGATCGCATCGTGCTGTCCTAGTCCTTGGGCGCGGCATGGGAACGCCCTGCGACGAACCAGTCCTGCGGCGCGGTTTCCTGGAAGATGATCGTGGTCGCGGCGGGGCTGATCCCGGCGGTCTCGTGCAGCAGGCGGGTGATGCCTTCGGCGATCTGCTGCCTGGCCTCGGCGCTGCGGCCGGGAAACATTTCGATACGGATCAGAGGCATGGGGTTTCCTTACTTGACGACAAAGCCATGGGCGAAGGGATCGCGTTCGGCGTCGATGAAGATCGTGTTCAGCCCGGTCTGGCGCGCCCATCCGGCGATGGACGGGATGATGGCATCGCGGCCCGCCACGGTGGTCGCGGCCTCGACCCGGCCCTTGAAGATGGAACCGATGATCGATTCGTGGTGGAATTCGTCGCCCACCGCCAGCTTGCCCCTGGCCGCAAGCTGCGCCATCCGGGCCGAGGTGCCGGTGCCACAGGGGCTGCGGTCGATAGCCTTGTCGCCATAGAAGACCGCGTTGCGGGCATGGGCGCCGGGAACCGTGGGGGCGCCGGTCCACTGGATATGGCTCAGCCCGTTGATCGCCGGGTGTTCGGGATGGACGAATTCGTATTTCGCATTCAGCGCCGCGCGCAGCTTCGGCGACCAGCCGATCAACTCGCCCGCCGTATGGTCGGCCATGTCGCGGAAATTCCTCTGCGGCTCGACGATGGCATAGAAGTTGCCGCCATAGGCCACGTCCACGACGATCTCGCCCAGTCCCTCGACCTGCGCCGTCAGCCCCTCGGCGTAAAGGAAGCCGGGGACGTTGGTCAGGCGCACTTCCTCGACATAACGGCCCTCCTGCCGGTATTCGATGTCGACCTTGCCCGCCGGGGTCTCGATCGATAGGCGGCCGGGGGTGCGGGGCGTGATGAGGCCGTTCTCGATCCCCATGGTGATGGTGCCGATGGTGCCGTGGCCGCACATCGGCAGGCAGCCCGAGGTCTCGATATACAGCACCGCCACGTCGCAATCGGGGCGCGTCGGAGGATAGAGGATGGACCCCGACATCATGTCGTGGCCGCGCGGTTCGAACATCAGGGCGGTGCGGATCCAGTCGAAGTCGCGCAGGAAATGCGCGCGCTTTTCCAGCATGTCGGCGCCCTCCAGCCTGGGCGCGCCGCCCGCGACAAGGCGCACCGGGTTGCCGCAGGTATGGCCGTCGATGCAGGGGAAGATGTATTGGGTCATGGCTTTCTCAGAAACGAGCCGGGGAAAAGGGCGCGAGGTCGATGGCGGGCGTGGCCCCGGCCACGAGGTCGGCGACGATCCGGGCGGTGCCCGCCGATTGCGTCAGGCCCAGATGGCCGTGGCCGAAGGCGCAGGTGACGTTCGGATGGCCGGGCAGCGGGCCGAGGGCGGGCAGGCTGTCGGGCAAGGACGGCCGGAACCCCATCCATTGGGTGCCGCCCGTGGTGCGCAGGCCGGGCAGGAAGGCCGCCGCCTTGTCCAGCATCGCCTGCGACCGCTTGAAGTTCGGGGGCAGGTCCAGCCCGCCCAATTCCACCGCGCCGCCGACCCGGATGCCCGAGGACAGTTTCGAGACGACAAAGCCATGCCCGCCGAAGGTCACCTGCGTGCGCAGGTCGAAGGCGTCGCCCGGCAGGGTGGTGTTATAGCCGCGCTCGGTCTCAAGCGGGATCCGAACGCCCAGCGTCCGCGCCAGCCGGTGAGAATGCGCCCCCGCCGCCAGCACAACCCGGCCCGTCAGCGCGCCGTCGGCGGTGACGACGCCAGTGTCGGTCAGGCCCGTCGCCTCGGCGATGGTGATGGTGCCGCCACCGGCGCGGAAACGGTCGGCCAGGGCCAGAACGTAATCGCGGGGATCGGCGATGGAATACCAGCCGGGGGTAAAGGTGCCGTGCGTGAAGCGCGGCGACAGGCCCGGCTGGATCTGCGCCATCTCATCCGAGGTCATGTGTCGGAAGTCGATGCCGTGATCGGCGCGGGCCCGCCAGCCAGGCAGGGATGCGTTGAATTCGGCCTGGCTTTCATAGACCTGAAGGTTGCCTTCCTTGCGCAGCATGGGGGCGGTGCCGGTGGCCGCCAGGAAGGGCTCCAGTTCCGTTTTGGACAGGTCCATCAGCGCGGTCTGCGCGGCGGTCGAGGCGGCGACGTTCGCCACGGAACAGGCCCGCCAGAAACGCCACATCCAGGGCGCGATCCGCAGCGCATAGGCGGGCGGCACCGACAGCGGCCCCAGCGGATCCAGCAGCCATTTCGGCGCTTTCTTCATGATGCCGGGCGAGGCCAGCGGCAGGATGTCGGTGAAGGCAAAGGCCCCGGCATTGCCCGCCGATGCCCCCGCCGCCGGGCCTTCACGGTCCAGCACGGTCACGGACAGTCCCCGCGCCTGAAGCGCCAAGGCCGACGACAGGCCGACGACGCCCGCGCCGATGACGATCACCTCTGCCATGTCAGTGTGTCGCCGACAGAAACTTCTGCAACTCGGGGTCTTTGGGGTTCCCGAACAACTGTTCCGGCGGGGCGATTTCCGCCATCACGCCCTTGTGGAAAAAGGCCACGCGGTCGGATACCTCGCGCGCGAATTTCATCTCATGCGTGACGCAGATCATCGTCATGCCTTCGCCCGCCAGCATCCGCAGCGTGTCCAGAACCTCGCCCACCAATTGCGGATCAAGCGCCGAGGTCACCTCGTCGAACAGCATGTAGTCGGGCGACATGGCCAGGGCGCGGGCGATCGCCATGCGCTGCTGCTGGCCCCCCGACAGCCGGCCGGGATAGACCTTCAGCTTGTCGCCCAGGCCCACATGGTTCAACTGCTTGACTGCCTCGGCCTCGGCCTCGGCCTTGGATCGTTTCAGCACCTTGCGTTGCGCCAGCGTCACGTTTTCCAGCACCGTGAGATGCGGGAAGGCGTTGAACTGCTGGAAGACGATCCCGATCTTGCGCCGCAGCTTGTTCAGGTCGGTGCCCTTGGCGTGAACCTCGGTCCCGTCGACCAGGATGCGGCCGGAGTCGATGGGTTCAAGCCCGTTGATGCAGGTCAAGAGCGTGGACTTGCCCGAACCGGACCCGCCGATGATGGTCACCACCTCGCCCTTCTGGACGGTCAGGTCGATGCCCTTCAGGACTTCCAGCGATCCGAAGGATTTGCGGACGTTCTCGATCTCAATCATTGGACCACCGTTTTTCCAGATAGCCGCCGAACCGGGCCAGCGGGAACGAGATGACAAAGTAGAAGGCACCGCAGATCAGCAGCAGCAGCAGCGGTTCCTGCAAGCGGGTGATGAGGATCTGGGTGGATTTCAGCAGTTCGGTGACCTGCACGACATAGACCAGGGCCGAATCCTTCATCACGCCGAGCGCAAGCCCGATCCACGACGGCAGCGCGACGCGCGTGGCCAGCGGCAGCACGATCTCGCGCATGTCCTGCCCCCAGGTCATGCCCAGCGACCGTGCGGCGCGCCGCGTGGTCGCGGGCACCGCCTCGATGCCGCCGCGCACGATTTCCGAACAGAAGGCGGCGGTGTACATCGACAGCACGATGCAGGCGACGGCAAAGCCCGAGATGCGGATTTGCAGGATCGTGCCGATGAAGGCATTGGCCAGCACAAGCTGGATCAGCAGCGGGATCGAGCGGAAGATGTCCAGCACGAAGGTCAGAGGCGCGGCCCAGATGGCCCCCACCTGATAGCGGAAGACCCCGAAGAGGATGCCCAGGATCGTGCCCGCAAGCACCGAGATCAGGGTGACGATGATGGTTACGCCGGCGCCTTTGGCAAGAAAGACGAAATCGGCGGCGGTCAGTGCGGTATCGAACATGACGGCGCCCCCCTCAATACCGGAACAGGCGGGAAGCGACCAGCCGCGCCCCCAGCGTGATCACCTTGGTGATCAGATAAAAGATCACGGCGGCGACGGCGAACAGTTCGAACGTGCGGAAGGTCAGCGCGTTCAGATCCTGCGTCACTCCGTAAAGATCGCTGTTCATCCCCACGGTCACCCCAAGCGATGTCATCAGGATCGCCCAGACCATCTGGTTCGTCATCGGCAGGAAGGAAATGCGCAGCATCTGCGGCAGCACGATATAGCGGAACGCCCCCGCGGCGCCGAAGCCCAGCGACCGGCCTGCGCGGGTCTGGGTGTCAGGAATGGCCTTCAGGGCACCGCGGAAGTTTTCGGTCAGGTAGCCCGCGTTGTTGAAGGTGATCCCCAGCAGGATCGAGGCGAAGGGCGACAGGTGGATGCCGAAGCTGCCCAGCCCGAAATGCGCCATGTAGATCTGGAACAGCGCGGGCGTGTTGCGGGCGATCTCGACCCAGGTCTTGGCAATGGCGGACAGCGCCCGGTTGCCCGACAGCCGGAACATGGTCAGCACGACCGCCAGCAGGATTCCAATCGCCATCGACAGGATGGCGATCTGCATGGTGACGATCGCGCCATCAAGCATCTGGGGAAGCCGCGCAAGCGCCTGCTTCCATTGGAACGTGTAATTGAACATGGTACCCGCCCGTATCGGAACGCATCAGGGCGGTGCAATGACCGCACCGCCCTGTCTGGTTTCAGCGATAAACGCCGGGAATGGCCAGGTTGGCCGGTTCGCCCTCGCCGACCCATTTCTTGTACAGTTCGGCATAGCGGCCGGTGCGGACCTGCTGGTTCACGAACAGGTTCAGATAGTTGATCAGGCCGTATTCGTTGCGCATCGTGAACAGCGCGACATAATCGGGCACCATCGGCGCCTTGTCGACGACCCGGATGCCGGGGAAGTTGCCGGATTTCACGTTCGCATTGGCGACCTCGACCGTCGAGACGGTGGCGTCAAGCTGGCCCTGGCTCAGCGCCAGGAACACGTCGGCCTGGGTCTGATAGGGGCGGAAGCTGCCTTCGCCCCATTCGTTAACCTGCTTTTCCAGCCAGATCGCCTCATAGGTGCCCGCCGTCGCGCCGACGGTCTTGCCCTTCATGTCCTCCCACGTCGTCATCTCGACCTTGTCATTGGCGACCACGGCGTTCTCGAAGGCGTAATAGGGGATCGACATGCCGACGGTCTTGGCCCGTTCCAGCGTGTCCGAGGTCGAGGCGACGCCCACATCCACCCGGCCCGACATCAACGCGGGGATGCGTTCCGGGAAGGGGGTTTCGACGATTTCCGCCGTGACACCCAGGGCGGCGGCCAGGTCGTTGCAGTAATCCACGTCGAAGCCGATGGGGTTGTTGGATTCGTCGCGCATTCCCATCGGCGGGAAGTCCAGCACCACCGCGCAGCGCAGCGTCCCCGAAGCGATGATGTCGTCCAGCTTGTCCGCAAAGGCGGGGGCGGACATCGCGCAGGCGGCCATCAGGCCGGCGGCCAGTTTTGTCTTGATCATGGTCTTCTCCTGTCGGTTGATCTTTCGCCGGTCTTTTGACCGATTCCTTTCCGCCACTATTCTTGCATTTTGGTTCCAAGGCAAAATAAAAATACAAGTTGTATACGTTCGGGATTTTATGTCGCGGGGGGCCGTTCTGGCGCAGGATCCTGTCGCGAAGGGCGGGTCTGGCACCCCTGTTGTATCGCTGCATATTTCTTGTATACACAAGTTCAACCGCAGATCACCTGAAAAGGACGGCAGATGGCCCAAGCTTTGACATTCGATGACCTGCAACGGCGCGTGGAACAGGTCTTCGCGCGCGCAGGCCTTGCCCCTCATCAAGGCGCATCGCTGGCCCGCGTGATCGCAGCGGGCGAGCGGGACGGCTGCAAATCGCATGGCATCTATCGGATCGAGGGCGTGCTGCGGACCCTCAAGGCCGGAAAGGTCAGCGGCACCGCCCTGCCCCGCCTGCTGCCCACGGACGGCGCCATCGTCCGGGTCGATGCGGCGGGCGGGTTTTCCAATGCCGCCTTTGACCTGGGCCTGCCCCATCTTGCGGATCGCGCGCGCGATCTGGGTCTTGCCGCGCTTGTCATCAACGACTGCACGCATTTCGCGGCCCTTTGGCCCGAGGTCGAGGCCCTGACGGGGCAGGGCCTGGCCGGTCTGGTGATGTGCCCCAGCTATGCCACGGTGGCGCCCGCCGGGGGCAACCGGCCGTTGCTGGGCACCAACCCCCTGGCCTTTGGCTGGCCCCGGCCGGGGCGCGATCCCTATGTCTTCGACTTTGCAACCTCGGTCGCCGCGCGGGGCGAGATCGAACTGCACCGCCGCGCCGGAAAGTCCCTGCCCGAAGGCTGGGCCATCGACGCGGACGGTCAGCCCACCACCGATCCCGACGCGGCCCTGGGGGGTGCGATGCTGCCCTTCGGCGGGCACAAGGGGTCGGCCATCAGCACCATGATCGAATTGCTGGCGGGTGTGATGATCGGCGACCTGACCAGCCCCGAGGTGCTGGATTTCCTGGGAACCACGACGCTGGCGCCGTTCCACGGCGAGCTGATCCTGGCCCTGTCGCCCGAAAAATTCGCCGCCGGTCGGTCGGGCGATCCCTTCGCGCGCGCCGAGCAGCTGTTCGAGGCGATCCAGGGCCAGGGCGCGCGCCTGCCGTCGCAGCGCCGCTATGCCGCCCGCGCCAAGGCCATGGCCCAGGGCATCGCGCTGACCCCGGCCGAGACGGCGCAGTTGGACCGCTTCCTGGCGCTTGGCCTGGATGCGGTCGCCTGAACGAACAAGCCCCCCGGTTTCGGGGGGCTTGGCCGGATCAGGGCTTGCAGGTCTGGACGGCGCCGGGAAGCTTGCTCCATTCCCCGTACCAAGTCTTGAACTGGGCCAGCTGGCGTTCGGCCCAGCCCTTCTGGCTGGGCGTCAGCTCGTCCGTCTCGTTGAAATGCAGCGCGTATTCGGCGTCGCCTTGCAGCACCATCATGTGCTTGTAATACAGGACCAGATCCGTGCCCTCGTCCCAGGACGACAGGACCTCCAGCGCCTCGCCCATTTCCTGCGCGCGGGTCCGGGCGTCCAGATCGCCCTCTGCCGCGGCCTTGGCAAGCGCCACGAAATGCAGGATTTCGCGCGGGATCACGTTGCCGATGCCGGTGATGGTGCCGGTGGCGCCGCATTTGACATAGCCGTGATAGACGCCGGTATCGACGCCCGCCATCAGGATCACGTCGTCATCGGCACTGGTGATGTGTTCGGCGGCATAGGTCATCGCCTTGGCGCCGCCGAATTCCTTGAAACCCAGCAGGTTCGGATGTTCGGCCCGAAGGGCGAAGAACAGATCCGCCTTTGTCTCGAACCCGTAATAGGGGCTGTTATAGATCACCGCCGGAAGGTCGGGCGCCGCCGACAGGATCGCCTTGAAATGGTGGCGCTGCGCCACGGGCGACAGTCCGCGCGACAGCACCCGCGGGATCACCATCAGCCCCGCCGCGCCGACCTTCTGGGCGTGCGCCGCATGAGCCACGGCCGATTTCGAATTGACCGCGCCGGTCCCGACGATCACCGGGATGCCCGCGCCGACCAGCCGTTCCACCCCCTCCATCCGCTGCGCGTCGGTCAGCAGCGGCCAGTCGCCCATGGATCCGCAATAGACCACCGCCGACATGCCCGCCGCGATCAGTTCCTGCGCCTTGCGGACAAGCGCGTCGTAATCGGGGCTGCGATCGGCGGCGCAGGGGGTCATCAGGGCGGGAATGACGCCGGTGAAAATCTGGGTGTTCATCGCGAGGATCCTTGTGGAACGGCATGGAGTTGCGGATTCGATGCCCCACATTCTAGTCTCTGCATTTTGTTTGTCGACAAGAATCCGGCGGCTGATTTATAAAGCGACCGTCTGTCGTTCGTCGCGCGCCAGGAAATGCTGGATCTGGCGAATGATCTGGTCGGCATGGGTTTTGGCCAGCTGGTCGCACAGATCCACGTCGCGGACCTTGATGGCGTCGATGATAGCCTCGTGTTCGCCGACGATCTCGGGCGGAAGGCGGTCGTTGAAGGACTGGTAATACAGCCGCAGCAGGCGCCGGCCTTCGTCCAGGATGCGCAGGAACAGGCTGGTGTAATAGGGATTGCGGCCGGCCTCGGCGATGGCGGCGTGGAAATCCCGGTTCGACGCGATCATTCCCAGGGCGTCCTGAGCAGAGACGGCGGCGTCGAACCGCGCCTGGTGTTCGCGGATCGCCTCGAGGTCGGCGGGCTGGTGATAGGTCGCGGCCAGCCGCGTGGTGACGCGATACATCAGCGTCATGGCGTCGAAAAAGGTGTGCAGGTTCAGGAAGTCGATATTGGCGACCATGGTCGAGCGGTTGGGCAGCGTTTCCACCAGCCCTTCGCCCGACAGCCGCACCAGGGCCTCGCGGATCGGGGTGCGGGACATGCCGAAGCGTTCGGCAAGCTGCACCTCGTCGATGGGACTGCCGGGCAGAAGGACCAGATCCAGGATCTCGTCGCGAAGCTGGTCATAGACCAGCTTGACCCCGGATCCGCGCTTGCGTTCTGGAAAGCCGCCGGCTTCTGTCATCAATCCGGTCTCCGATGCGCGAGGGGAATTGTCGACAGTATAAATACACTCGGGACATTTCCAGATCAATCGCGATGGCGGCCGTTATCCCATTGTCTTCGCCATCCCCCTGTCGCGATCGATGTCGTCCTGAGTGGCGATCAGGGTATGTTCTCCAGCGTCGCAATCGGGAACGGACGCGCCCAGCTGGGGGTTGACCCCTGCACCCTTGGAAAGGAGCAGACCATGGCAGACAAATTCGATCCCAAGGCGGAAAACGAAAAATACGCCATCAAGCAGGCGGCGCAACAGGCCAAGATGGGCCATGCGGATTTGAACCCCAAGCAGATCCATCCGTCTCATGAACCGAATGCGGGCGGCCAGAACCGCGAGGCGGGCGACCGCAAGGCCCGGCATAACGACCGCGCCACGAACGGCGGCGAATAAGCCCCCTTGGCCTTGCGGGCCTTCACAGAGCCAGTCCGGGCAGGGTCGGTCGCCTGACCGCGCTGCCCGGATGTCGTTCTATCGGCCCTGATCCTTGTCCTGTTTTTCTTTCCGGTCCTCGCGCCGGTCCGAGGCCTTCAGATCCGGGCGCGGATCGAAATCGGGATCGGCATTGGTCGTGTCGACCTTCTTCTCGATGATCCGCTGTTGCTGGTCGTGGGTCTTATTGCCGACCATGACGGCCTCCTATGTGCTGGGGGGTTTGCGGCGGTCTTGCGCTTCCTGGGCATCGTCGCCTTGGCGGTTTGCCACATGATCGTGATGCTGTTCGGTTTCGACATGGCGGGAATCCAGGCCCCGCTGGTCCGAATGGCGGGATTTGTCGCGGTTCGACAGAACCTCGTTTTCCGACAGCTCGTCCGAGTCGGCCGGGGACATGCCGCCGCTGCCGTCCCCCTTGCCTTGGTCCTGCTGGCCCGCGCCGAATTTCTTGCTGCTTGCATTGGCCATCGCCGATCCTCCTGTTCGTCACTGATGGTCGCAGGGGAAAACCGGGACGCGCGGCGATTTGTTCCGCACCCGGCGGGAACCGCCCCCCAGGCGCGCCGTTACCAAGCCATGTCACAGCGCACCCATCCCGCCGCCCATCCCGCCCCCCAGACCGAAGGGTTGGAGCGGATGGATGTCGAGGCCGCCGCCCTGGCCGCCCGTCATCGCCACCACCCTCTGGTCAAGACCCTTGGCGCGGCCAGCGAACTGGCCGACCAGATCCCGCTGGGCACGGTCTGCGGCGCGATGATCGCGGGCGGGCTGGCCGCCGGGCGCCCCGATGTGGCCCGGACCGGGTTGCGGATGATGGTGGCGCATGTGCTGGCCAATGCCGTCAAGCGGCAGATCAAGAACCGCCTGCGCCGCATCCGCCCCGAAGAGGTCGTGAAGGACCGCGACTATACCTTCGAGCCGGGAGAGACCCAGGGCGGGCACGACACCTCGTTCCCGTCGGGCCATACGGCGGGCGCAGTGGCGGTGGCGGCCATCGTGGCCCGCGACATGCCGTCCCTGGCACTGCCCGCCTGGGCCGCCGCGGCGCTGATGTCGGGCGTGCAGATCCCGCGCGCCAGGCATTACCCGGCGGATGTCGCGGCCGGTGCGGCGCTTGGCCTGACGGCCGCGCGGCTGGTCGATCTGCTGTTGCCCCCAAACCCCCTATCGCAGGAGAATCCCATGTCGGACAGTGCCACCAAGACCGTCGTCGCCCTTTTCCAGACGCGCGAGGCCGCGGATTACGCCATCGAACATCTGGTCCAGCAGCACGGATTGAACCGCGCCGACATCTTTGCCGAGGCGCAGGGCGACGACAACACGGCAGGCACCCGCCCGTCCGGCGGCGATGCCGCCAAGGGCGATACCCCGTCCGATCCGGCCCTGCGCGGCGGCATCAGGCTGTCGGCCGATGTGGCAGCGGACAAGGCGGACCTGGTCCGAAACGCTTTCGAGGAAATGGGCGGCCAGGACATCGCCGCGCGTTAGGACGCTCTCTCTGCCTGCCGGAAAGCTGCGGACGCGTGGAACGTCCGGCCCGGCTGGCGGTTGAGACCCTGCCACCAGCCAGCAATCCATGCCAGCCTCCGGGGGATTCATGCAGATCACACTTCACCTGAACGGCGCGACCCATGACCTTGACGTGGACGCGCGCACCACGCTTCTGGATGCGCTGCGCCATCACCTGGGGCTGACCGGCACCAAGAAGGGCTGCGACCACGGCCAATGCGGCGCCTGCACGGTGCTGATCGACGGCCGCCGGGTCAATTCCTGCCTGACCCTGGCCTGCATGGCCGAAGACGCGCAGATCACCACCATCGAGGGCCTTGGCAACCCCGACCGCCTGTCCCCGCTGCAACAGCAGTTCCTGGACCATGACGGTTTCCAATGCGGCTATTGCACGCCGGGCCAGATCTGTTCGGCGACCGGAATGCTTGAGGAGATCGCGGCGGGTTGGCCCAGCCACGCCTCGGCCAGTCTGGAGGGGCCGTTCGCGCTGTCCCACGCGGAAATCGCCGAACGGATGAGCGGCAATCTGTGCCGCTGCGCCGCCTATACCCATATCGTCGCGGCCATCCGCCAGGCGGCCGGCGCGGACGACCGGCACGAGGACGCGGCATGAGGGAATTCACCTATCTTCGCGCAGCGTCCCTGGCCGACCTGCCCGCAAGCGCCACGATCATCGCGGGCGGCACCAACCTGCTGGATCTGATGAAACACGAGGTGATGGCCCCCGATGCCCTGGTCGACATCACCCGCCTGGATCTGAACCGGGTCGAATCCGATGGCGACGGTCTGCGCATCGGCGCGCTTGTCAGAAACAGCGACCTGGCCGCGCATCCGGTCATCCGGCGCGATTATCCGGTGCTGTCGCGAGCGCTGCTGGCAGGCGCCAGCGGACAGTTGCGCAACATGGCCACGACCGGCGGCAACCTGATGCAGCGCACCCGCTGCCCGTATTTCTATGACCGCCGCATGGCCTGCAACAAGCGCGACCCCGGCGCGGGCTGCGCGGCCATCGGCGGGGTGACGCGCAACCATGCGATCCTTGGCGCGTCGGACCACTGCATCGCCACCTATCCGGGCGACATGGCGGTGGCCCTGCGCGCCCTGGATGCGGTGGTGAATATCGACGGCCCCGCCCCCCGGCAGGTGCCGCTGGCCGATTTCCACCTGCTGCCCGGCGACACCCCCGAAATCGAGACCGTGCTGCGGCCGGGCGAGATCATCACCGGCGTCACCCTGCCCGCCCCGGTCGGCGGTCAGCACCGCTATCGCAAGGTGCGCGACCGCGCATCCTATGCCTTTGCCCTGGTCTCGGTCGCGGCGGTGGTCGGCCTGGAAGATGGCCGGATCTCTCAGGCTGCGCTGGCCTTCGGCGGGGTGGCCGCGAAGCCCTGGCGTGACCCGGAAGTCGAAGCGGTGCTGGCGGGCCAGGAACCCTCGGACGCGCTGTTCGCCGAAGCGGCAGAGATCCTGCTGCGCCCGGCGAAAGCCTGGGGCGAGAACCAGTTCAAGATCCCCCTGCTGCGGCGCAGCCTGATCGCCACCCTGCGCGACGCGACCGGAATGGAGGCCAAGCCATGACACGGCACCTGCGGGTCGATGGCCCGAACCATGACGACCGCCTGGACCATATGGCGCAAGGCGTGCTGGGCCAGCCCCTCAACCGGCTGGAGGGGCCGCTGAAGGTCACCGGCCGCGCGACCTATGCCGCCGAGGCGCGGCCCCGCAACATGGCCTATGGGGTACTGGTCCAGGCCGAGATTCCAGCGGGCAAGGTGCTGGAGATCGACGACGCGCCCGGCGCCCTGGCGGTGATCCAGGACAAGCGGATGATCCATTACGCCGCCCAAGGTCAGGCCGAAAAGGCGCCGCCCTCGGGGCCGGAACGGGTCGAATACATGGGCCAGGCCATCGCCCTGGTCGTGGCCGAGACCTTCGAAGCCGCGCGCCATGCCGCCCAGAACATCGCCATCCGCTATGCGCCGGAAACCGTGCCGGTCATCCCGGAATCGGTGACGCCCGAACTGCCGCCGAAGAAGCAGTCGGCCACGGGCGATCTGGATCAGGCGATGCGCGACGCCGCCGTGACGGTCGATCAGGTCTGGCATACACCGTCGCAGATGTCGGCGGCCATGGAACCCCATGCCGCCATCGCGGAATGGGACGGGGGGCATGTCACCGTCCGGGCCGGGCTGCAAATGCTGTCGTCGAACCGCAAGCAGATGGCGGACGCCTTGGGCATCCGCGAAAGCAAGGTGCGGCTGCTGGCACCCTATGTCGGCGGCGGTTTCGGATCCAAGCTGGGGATCAATGCCGAGGCGGTGGCGGCCGCCATCGCCGCACGAGAGCTGAACCGGCCGGTGATGGTGGCGATGACCCGTCAGCAGGTCTTCGACCTGGCGCATCGCCGGTCGGAAACCCGCCAGCGGGTCCGGCTGGCTTGCGATGCAAACGGGGTGCTGTCGGGCATCGGCCATGACGTCCTGGTGTCGAACCTGCCGGGCAGCGAATTCTCCGAACCCGTGACCCAGGCCACGCCCTTCACCTATCAGGCGGCGCATCGCCAGATCGTCCATGCCGTCGCCCGCATCCATCGCGGCTGCGCCGGATCCGTGCGCGCGCCGGGCGAGGCGGTCGGCGTCACCATCTTCGAATGCGCCATGGACGAACTGGCCGAGGCCGCCGGGATCGACCCGGTGGAACTGCGTCTGCGCAACATCCCCGATGCCGAGCCGGTGACGGATCGTCCCTTTTCCAGCCACAAGCTGGCCGAGGCGCTGCGCGATGGCGCCCAACGCTTCGGCTGGTCGGCCCGCAAGCCCGCCGGGCAGCGCATCGAGGGGGAATGGTTCATCGGCATGGGCATGGCGGCGGCGGTGCGCGTCAACATGCTGGTCGAATCCCGCGCGCGCGTCACCTTGCACCAGGACGGCCGAGCCATCGTCGAGACCGACATGACCGATATCGGCACAGGCACCTATACGATCCTGGGGCAGCTTGCCGCCGAAATGCTAGGCCTTCCCGCTGACCGGGTCGAGGTCCGGCTGGGCGACACCGACTTTCCGCCCGCCGCAGGTTCGGGCGGATCCTTCGGCGCGGCCTCCAGCGGCAATTCGGTCTATCTCGCCTGCGAGGAAATCCGCAGCCAGATCGCCAAGGCCATGCGCTGCGACGAAACCGACCTGACGCTGCACGACGGAATGGCCCGCGCCGGGAACGTGTCGCGGCCGCTGTCCGAACTGATCGACGGCCAGATCACCGCCGAAGGGCATTTGCAGCCCGGCAAGACGGAAAAGACCCACCGTCAGGCGACCTGGGGCAGCCATTGGGCCGAGGTTGCCGTGAACCGCTGGACCGGAGAGGTCCGCGTCCGCCGGATGATGGGCGTCTTTGCTTGCGGACGTGTGCTGAACGAAAAGACCGCCCGGTCGCAATGCCTGGGCGGCATGAGCTTCGGCATCGGCATCGCCCTGACCGAGGCGATGGAACACGACCCCCGCGACGGCCATGTTGTCAGCCGCGACCTTGCGGAATACCATATCCCCTGCCATGCCGATGTCCCGGAGCTTGAGGTGCATTTCCTGCCCGAACGCGATGCCTATGTCGGCCCGCTGCAAGCCAAGGGACTGGGCGAACTGGGCATTTGCGGCGCGGGCGCGGCGGTGCTGAACGCTATCCACAACGCCTGCGGGGTGCGCGTCCGGCAGCTTCCGGCGACGCCGGACAAGATCATCGCCGGATTGGACTGATGCAGGCCGGGGCCTTTCCTGCCCCGTCGGGGGACATGCCCGACGATCCGCTGGGGGCGGCCTTGGCCTGCGACAATCCGGTCCTGGCGATCATCACCGGCATCACCGGCCCGTCCTATCGCCCTTTGGGCGAGATGATGGCCTTTTGCGGGGACCGGCAGGTCGGAACGCTCAGTTCCGGCTGCATCGAAACGGATCTGGCGCGCCATGCCCGGATGGCCTTGGCGAATGGGCCTGTTCGCTTGCGCTATGGGGAAGGCTCGCCCTGGTTCGACCTGCGCCTGCCCTGCGGCGGCGGGCTGGACGTGACCCTGATTCCCCGCCCCTGCCCGGCCCTGCTGGCCGAGATCGCGGCGGCGCGGGCGGCGCGCCAGCATGTCGCGCTTTGCGTCACCCCGGACCTGCGCCTGATCCGCTGCGATCCGGGGCCGACCGGCGCGACGCCGGAAGGGTTCCGCATCGCGCTGCCGCCCCCGCCCCGCTTTCTGATCTTCGGCCAAGGCCCCGAGGCCGCCATCTTCGCGGATCTGGTGCGGGTGGCTGGCTATCCTCATCTGGTCCTCGCGCCCGACCGCGAAGCCTTGTCGCGGGCCGAGGCGCGGGGGTCGCCGATCCGTCTGCTGCCCTGGCCCGCCCTGCCAGCCGACCTGAACATCGACGACCGCAGCGCCGTGGTCCTGTTCTTCCACGACCACGACTGGGAACCGCCAATCCTGGCCCGCGCCCTGGAATCGCCCGCCTTCTATATCGGCGCTCAGGGGTCGCGTCGCGCGCGCGATACGCGCCTGGAAAGCCTGCGCCAACTGGGCGTGACAAGGGACCTGGACCGCCTGCACGGCCCGATCGGCCTGATCGAATCAGCCCGCGATCCGCGCGTCCTGGCCGTCTCGGTCCTGGCCGAAGTTCTGGAACGGGCGTCGTGACCACGATCGTCCTGCTGGCGGCCGGCGCATCCCGGCGGTTCGGGTCCACCTGCAAGCTGCAAACGCCTTATCGAGGCAAACCTCTGATCCGTCATGCAGCCCAGGCAGTCCTGGCAACTGGATTGCCCGCCCTGGCCGTGACTGCCGACCCCGCGGTGGAAAACCTGCTGCCCGAATTCCGAATCATCCGCAGCATCGGACCGCAATCGCAGTCCCTGCGCGCCGGACTGGGGGCGGTGGATGATGACCGCGCCTTGGTGGTGCTGGGCGATATGCCACATGTCGATGCGGCGTTGCTGCTGCGTCTCGCCGCCGCACCCGCCCCGGCAGCGGCAAGCGACGGCGACCGCATCACCCCGCCCGCAAGTCTGCCGCGATCCATGTTCGCGGACATCGCGCTGCTATCGGGTGACCAAGGCGCGGGGGCGGTGCTGCGGACACGACCGGACCTGCACCGCGTCCGCGTCGATACCTGGCTGCTTCGCGATGTCGATAGGCCAGATGATTTATATTAGATAACAATAGGTTGTGACTATCGTCCCAGGATCTGACACAGACGGTCGAGGTCTTCAAGGTTTCGATAGCCGATGCTGACGACCCCTGCCCCATTCGATGCATGGTTGATCGTCACGGACATCTTCAACTGGGCCGAAAGGTCGGCTTCCAAGGCGCGCGTGTCGGCATCCTTGTCCGCTTTCCGCGCTGTTTGGGACTTTTCACCATTGGTAGTGGTTTTTGCCTTCTGGCGCACAAGATCTTCCGTCTCGCGGACGGACAAACCATTGTCGATCACCCGACGAGCCAAGGCCAGGGGATTATCCGCCGTGATCAGGGCGCGCGCATGGCCAGCCGTAAGCTTTCCATCCTTCACATAATCCTGGATCTGGTCGGGCAAGGTCAGCAGACGCAGCAGGTTGGCGATGTGGCTGCGGCTTTTGTTCAACGCCTCGGCCAGTTTTTCCTGGGTATGGCCGAATTTGTCCATCAACTGCCGGAAGGATGCGGCTTCCTCGATGGCATTCAGATCCGCGCGCTGAATGTTCTCGATGATCGCGACTTCCAGAACCTCGGTATCCGACAGGTCGCGGATGATGACCGGCAGTTCGTGCAATTGCGCCATCTGCGCGGCGCGCCAGCGGCGTTCGCCAGCGACGATCTGGTACAGCCCATCATCTTTGGGATGGCTGCGCACGATCAGCGGCTGCAAGACACCCCGCTGCCGCAGCGAATCCGCCAGTTCCTGCAAGGCGGCAGGATCAAAATGGCGTCGGGGCTGGTCGGGATTGGCAGTGATCTGTTCGATGGGGACCATGGTGCGGTCCTTCACCGGCTTTGCATCCGCCGGTCCGTCCAGATCCAGATCGGCCATCAGCGCCGACAAGCCGCGCCCCAGACCGCGCTTGGCAAGTTTACTGTCGGACATCAGGCTTCCTCCTTGACCAGTTTCAGACGCGCGGCGAACTCGGCCGCGAATTGACGATAGGCTGCGCTGCCCTTGGATGCGGGATCGTAGAGCAGGACCGGCTGCGCAAAGGACGGCGCTTCCGAAACACGCACATTGCGGGGAATGACGGTCGCAAAGACCAGATCGCCCAAGGTGGCACGGGCATCCGCCTCGACCTGCTGGGACAGGTTGTTGCGGTAATCGGACATGGTCAGCAAAACGCCATTCACCCGCAGGTTCGGATTGCCGCTTTGCCGGACATGCTTGACAGTCGACAGCAGCTGGGACAGGCCTTCCAGCGCGTAGAATTCGGCTTGCAACGGCACCAGAACGGCATCGGCCGCCACCATCGCATTGACTGTCAGCAGCCCCAAGGCCGGAGGGCAGTCTATCAGGACGATGCTGTCGGCCTCTGCCTGGTCCAGTTTCCGCCGCAGCAAGCGCGTGCGGTCCTTGACCTGCGACAATTCCACATCGGCCGAGGACAGATCCGAGGTCGCGGGTACGATGGAGAGGTTGGCAATATCGGTTTCCACACTGCACTCGGCCAAGGAGTCCTGGCCCGCCAACAGGTCATAGACGGTCTTTTCCCGCTGCTCGACATTAATCCCCAAGCCGGTCGAGGCATTCCCCTGCGGATCCAGGTCGACCAAGATGACCCGATGCCCCTGCATGGCCAAGGCCGCGCCCAGATTGATAGCCGTGGTGGTCTTTCCTACCCCGCCCTTCTGATTTGCAATGGCGACGACGCTATGCGCCATGTTTGACCCCGCTAACTTCCAATATCGCCGCACCGTCCTGTGTGCGACTGGGATGGGCGACATAATCGAAGCTCCAGGTCCGGTTGGCCTCTTCGATTTCGGTCTTCCACTGCCGTCCTTTCATCAGAAAGGCTGTCCCAGACGGCGCAAGGTGCAGGTTCAGATATGCCATAAGCTGCGGAAGGGGAGCAAGGGCGCGGGCACTGACATAGGCGGCATTCAGCGGAGGAATAGCTTCGATCCTTTGCGCCAGAACCGTGACGCGGGGCAAGCCGGCCTGCCGAATGACGGTGCGCAAGAAGGCCGCCTTACGCTGATCGCTTTCGACCAGAGTAAACGCGACCTTCGTATCGGCTTTTGCAATGGCCATCACCATGCCGGGCAATCCGCCGCCGCTTCCCAGATCAACCCAGGATCCCTCTGTAGCTTGGGCAAGATCGGTAAGCTGCAGGGCATCGGCTATATGCCGGTTCTGCAAATCCGTCAGAGTCGAGGGAGCGACCAGGTTTATGCGCGGATTCCACTGTTGAAGCAAGGAACAATAGATTTCCAGCCGCTCTGTTGTTTCACGTGAAACACTCATGCGCGGCGTTTGCCGGTCATTCGTGTGACGGTAAGCAACAACGTCAGCGCAGCAGGTGTCATTCCCTCGATTTTGGCAGCCGCCGCCAAGGTTGCCGGCTGGGCGGCCATCAGCTTGTCGGTCAATTCCCCTGACAAACCGGATAACTGACCGTAATCGAAATCCAGAGGCAGAGAGATCGCTTCATCGTTTCGGAGCATTTCTGCATCTCGAGCCTGACGTTCAGTATACTGATGATAGAGCGCGTCATTCCTGATCTGCTGCAATGTCTCTGCTCTGATGCTGCTCAAGGCAGGATACAAATCCATCAACTGTGCGAGCGGGATATCAGTCTGCCCAAGCAGGCCGAAAATCGTCCGCGATTGACCGTCCTGCCGTACCGCAATGCCCGCCTTGTTCAAAGCACTGGGACTGTAGCTTGCGGCTTCCAATTCCTGCCGTGCCGCGACATACCGGCCCTGTCGTTCTTCGAAAGCCACACCTCTCTCGGCGCCGACGCAGCCCAGCCTCAGGCCCAAAGGAGTCAATCGTTGATCGGCATTGTCTGCCCGCAAGGTCAGGCGAAACTCTGCCCGAGAGGTGAACATGCGATACGGCTCGGTCACTCCGCGCGTTGTAAGATCGTCGATCATGACTCCGATATAGCTGTCGGTCCGGCTGAAAATGACCTGATCACGATCAAGCGCCGCCAGCGCTGCGTTCAGACCCGCGACCAAGCCTTGCGCCGCCGCCTCTTCGTACCCGGTGGTGCCGTTGATTTGGCCCGCAAGATAAAGCCCGCTGACGTTCCTCAGACCCAGCGTCTGCCTCAAGGCGCGCGGATCGACATAATCGTATTCGACGGCATATCCGGGTTGAAGGATAGCGGCGTTTTCCAGCCCTTTGATCGATCTAACGTATTCCAGTTGGACCTCGGCCGGAAGCGAAGTGGAGATTCCGTTGGCATAAACGGTGCAATCGTTCAAGCCTTCCGGCTCCAGAAAGATCTGGTGCGATTCCTTATCCGCGAAACGCACCACCTTGTCTTCGATCGATGGACAATAGCGCGGCCCGCGTCCCGAGATATGTCCGCC
Organism: Paracoccus sp. 22332; assembly: GCF_052045125.1. Taxonomy (NCBI): domain Bacteria; kingdom Pseudomonadati; phylum Pseudomonadota; class Alphaproteobacteria; order Rhodobacterales; family Paracoccaceae; genus Paracoccus; species Paracoccus sp. 22332. The sequence continues at coordinate 139,780 of NZ_JBQEOI010000001.1, read as the reverse complement.
ATACATTGCGGAACGGGACAAGTTACGGCGAATGATATCGTGAGTGGTGGAATTTGTATGCGTGATGCCGCAGCTCACCTGCGGCGCTTCAACGTGACGGCTCAGATACGAAAACAGCGTCGGTTTATCATCTCCGGGCTGAGCTTCCAGGATATCCCAGTTGATCGTCCGACCGTCCAGTCGCGGCGGCGTTCCCGTCTTCAACCGTCCCAAGGGAAGATCATAACGCAACAGCGAATCTGCAAGACGGTTGGATGCCTGATCCCCCAAACGTCCCGCTGCACGGCTAACGTCTCCGATATGGATAACGCCGTTTAGAAAGGTTCCGGTCGTCAAGACCACGGCAGCCGACGACACAACTGCCCCGTCAGCCAGTTCGACCCCTGTTACATCGTGGTCAGTTCCGATCAGCGACGCCACTTCCGAAAATAGAAGCGTCAAATTATCCTGCTTCGACAAGGTCCTGAAGGCCGCGTCCCGGTACAAGGCACGATCCATCTGTGCGCGAGGCCCTTGGACAGCCGGACCTTTCTTGCGGTTCAAAAGGCGGAACTGGATACCCGCCTGATCCGCAATTCGTCCCATCAGGCCGTCCAAAGCATCCACTTCCCGGACCAAGTGCCCCTTGCCCAACCCCCCAATAGCGGGATTGCAAGACAAGGTTCCGATGTCTTCCCACCTCATGGTCACAAGCGCGGTTCGAGCACCCAGACGCGCCGCGGCCGAGGCAGCTTCGATTCCCGCATGGCCGGCGCCCACCACGATCACGTCGTATTGTTTCACGTGAAACACCTATTTCCCGATACAAAACGAAGAGAAGATGACATCCAGATAATCTTCCGCGCCGATTCTGCCAAGCAAACGATCCAGTGAACTGGCCGCACGACGGATCGCCTCGGCCAGCAGTTCCGCTGGCAGGCCATCCACTTCGCTTGCAGATTCCCGCGCTTCGATCAAGGCGCCAAGCTGCCGTTGATGACTTACCAGGCCGGCATCCGCGGTTCGGACAGACAGGACGGTAAACAAATTCTCCAGCAAGCTGTCGATCCCTTCCCCCGTCACCGAGGACACGGATAAATCAGAGGATCTCTCACCCAGATCCACCTTGCTGACCACTTTCAGATCGCCGTGCTGCCACAGGGACTCGTCCACTTCCCCTGTCGGCGAAAGATGGATCCTCAGATCCGCTGCCGCTGCACGTCCGCGGGCACGATCTATCCCCAAGCTCTCGATCCTGTCCTGAGCATTCCGCAGTCCGGCCGTGTCCAGCAACGTCACAGCCAGTCCCCGCAAATCCAGACGCAGTTCGATGATATCGCGTGTGGTTCCCGCGATGTCCGAAACCAAAGCCACCTCTCGGCGCGCAATGCGGTTGATGAGGCTGGATTTTCCTGCGTTCGGCGGACCTATGACCGCGACTTCGAAACCACTGCGGATCCGTTCCGCCGCAACATATCCGTTGATCTGCTCGTCCAGTTCCTGCCGGAATTCCGCCAGCAGATCGAAAACTTCCTCTGGAACGGTTTCTGGAACATCCTCATCGGCGAAATCCACGCTGCTTTCCACCAGGGCACCTGCCCGGATCAGCAGGGAACGCCAACCATCCGCCTTTCGCGCCAATTCTCCATTGCTCAGTCGCAACGCCATGCGGCGTTGCGATTCGGTTTCAGCGGCCAGAAGATCGCCCAGACCTTCGACTTCGGACAGATCCATCTTGCCGTTCAGGAAAGCGCGGCGCGTGAATTCCCCGGCTTCGGCCAAACGCAGGCCCTGAGATGTCAGGATCTGGCCCAAGCGACGAACAATGACCGGCGCGCCGTGCAGATGAATCTCGGCCACGTCTTCGCCCGTGAAGCTGTGTCCTGCCTCGAACCAGATCACCAAGGCCCGATCCAGAACGTCGTCGCCGTCCCGAATATCGCGAAGATAGGCTTGGCGGGCCAAGGGAAGGACACCGGCCAGCCGTTCAGCTGCCAAGCGCGCACCATCACCGCTGATGCGAATAATGGAAACGCCACCCCGCCCAGGCGGGGTGGCTTCGGCAAAGATCAGATCCATAGCGGCCCCGTCAGGCGTTCATCGAATCGAAGAATTCCGAATTGGACTTGGTCTGCTTCAGCTTCGAGATCAGGAACTCGATGGCGTCGGTCGTGCCCATCGGGTTCAGGATCCGGCGCAGCAGATAGGTTTTTTGCAAGTCTTTGGAATCGACCAGTAATTCTTCCTTCCGCGTACCGGATTTCAGGATATCCATGGCCGGGAAGACACGCTTGTCGGCCACCTTGCGGTCCAGCACGATCTCGCTGTTGCCGGTGCCCTTGAATTCCTCGAAGATCACCTCGTCCATGCGCGAGCCCGTGTCGATCAGCGCAGTCGCGATGATGGTCAGCGATCCGCCTTCCTCGATATTACGCGCGGCACCGAAGAAACGTTTGGGCCGCTGCAAGGCATTCGCATCGACGCCGCCGGTCAGAACCTTGCCAGAGCTGGGGACAACCGTGTTGAATGCTCTACCAAGTCTTGTGATTGAATCTAGAAGAATCACAACATCTCGTTTATGCTCGACCAAGCGCTTGGCTTTCTCGATGACCATTTCGGACACCGCAACGTGACGGCTGGCCGGTTCGTCGAAGGTCGAGGACACGACCTCACCCTTGACCGAGCGCTGCATGTCGGTGACTTCCTCGGGGCGTTCGTCGATCAGCAGCACGATCAGATAGCATTCGGGATGGTTGCGTTCGATCGAATGGGCGATGTTCTGCAGCAGCACCGTCTTGCCGGTGCGCGGCGGCGCCACGATCAGAGACCGCTGGCCCTTGCCGATCGGCGCCACCAGGTCGATGATCCGGGCCGAGCGATCCTTCAGGGTCGGATCCTCGATCTCCATCTTCAGCCGCTCGTTCGGATACAGCGGCGTCAGGTTGTCGAAGGCCACCTTGTGACGGGCCTTTTCAGGATCTTCAAAATTGATCCGCTCGACCTTGGTCAGGGCGAAGTAACGCTCGTTCTCGCCAGGCGCGCGAATCACGCCTTCCACCGTATCGCCGGTGCGCAGGGAATGCTGGCGGATCATGTCGGGGCTGACATAGATGTCGTCGGGACCGGGCAGATAGTTCGCAGCGGTCGACCGCAGGAAGCCGAAACCGTCCTGAACCACCTCCAGCACGCCGTCGCCGCCGATGTCGAAGCCTTCCTCGGCATGCTCCTTGAGGATCGAGAACATCATCTCGCCCTTGCGCATGGTCGAAGCGTTCTCGATCTCCCATTCCTCGGCCAACGACAGCAGTTCGGCCGGGCTTTTGGCCTTGAGTTCGGACAGGTTCAGACGTTCTTCGGACATGATGGCACCGCAATCGCCCGCGGCAGCGCCGCACGGCTGGTCAGGATATGAATCGGGAATCCCCGTGCCGGACGGCCGGGCTTGCGCGTCACATAGACAGCGGAGGCACCAAAGTCAATCGCGGCGGTCAGAACTTGACGATCACCGACAGTACGATCCCCACCATCAGCAGCGTCGGAACCTCGTTCATCATGCGATAGCGCCGTCCGGGCTGGCCCCGCCCCGCCAACAGGACGCGCCGTTGCCCGGCACACCACATATGAAACCAGGTCATGCCCAGCACGCAGGCCGCCTTGGTCCAGGGCCAGACCATCGACCAGTCGACGATGCCCGGCGTCAGCACCAGCGCCAGACCGCTGATCCAGGTGGCGATCATCGCCGGGTTCATGATCAGTCGCAGCAGCTTCTGTTCCATGATGATGAAGCTGTCGGCGGGTTCGGGCGCCTGACCGCGTTCGGCGTGATAGACGAACAGACGGGGCAGATAGAACAGACCCGCCATCCAGGAAATCACCGCCATGACGTGAAACGCCTTGGCATAGGGATAGATCACCGAAAGCCCGTCCAGCATCGTCGTTCTTCTTCTTAAATAGAAAAGAAAGATAAAGGATGATGTTGATGTAGGCCCTGTGGACAGCGGGATAAAGCGGAAATCCCGCGATTCGTCCCCGGATCCTCGGGATGTGGATAATTCCGGGAAGATCACGGCAAAAATTAAAATTAAGACCTTTTTTCAGTGATGTACCATGTGGATAAATCTGTGGAGACTGCGGTCGCGGCGGCGTTCTCCACAGATCCGGGGCCGCGGGAGGGGAAGTTATGCACCTGGGGACGCGTGGCCCGCGTTCGCCGGATGTTCCCGCCCGGATTTCGTCCCGGTCCCAAGCGTGCCGTCCTGCCCCCATGATTCGACCCGATTCCCCCCGAATCTTATCCACAGGCAGGATGGCCACACTGCGCATCCCCTTGCGACAGGATGCTTTTTTTCGCGGGCATAGCGGCCTAGGCTGGACGGCAAGCCAAGGGATGCCTGCCATGACCGACGATCAGCCCAGCCGACCCGCCCATGTCCCGCTTGCCGGAGTGATCGGGATGCCCATTGTCCATTCCCGGTCGCCGCGCCTGCACGGCCATTGGCTGCGCCGTTACGGGATCGCGGGGCATTATATCCCCATGCCGGTGATGCCCGAACACCTGGCCGAGGTTCTGCGCGCCCTGCCCCGCCTGGGTTTCGTCGGCATCAACGTGACGATCCCGCACAAGGAAGCCGTGCTGACCCTGGCCGATGCCGTGACCGACCGGGCGGCGCTGATCGGGGCGGCGAACACGCTGATCTTCCGCCCCGGCGGCAAGATCCATGCCGACAATACCGACGGCTATGGCTTCATCGCCAACCTGCGCCAGAACGCGCCCGACTGGCAGCCCGATGCCGGGCCTGCTGCGGTCATCGGTGCGGGGGGCGCGGCTCGGGCGGTGGTCGCCTCGCTTCTGGACAGCGGCGTCAGGGAATTGCGCATCACCAACCGCACCCGGATCCGCTCTGAACAGATCAAGGCGGAATTCGGCGCGCGGCTGGTCGTCTATGACTGGGCGCAGGCGGGCAACATGCTGGAAGGCGCGGCCACCGTGGTCAACGCGACCTCACTGGGGATGGACGGGAAGCAGCCGCTGCGCGTACCGCTGGACGCGCTGTCGCCGGATGCCCTGGTCACCGATCTGGTCTATACGCCGCTGATGACGCCCTTCCTGCTGGACGCCCAGGCGCGCGGCTGCCGGGTGGTGGACGGGCTGGGGATGCTGCTGCACCAGGCGGCGCCGGGTTTCGAACGCTGGTTCGGCCGCCGCCCCGAGGTTGACGAGGAAACCCGCAGGATCGTGCTGGAATGACCTTCCGCTTGGGCCTGACCGGCAGCATCGGCATGGGCAAATCCGCCACGGCGCAGATCTTCCGCGACCTGGGCCATCCGGTCTGGGACGCCGACCAGGCGGTGCATCGCCTGTATGCGCCGGGCGGTGCGGCTGTCGGGCCGGTCGCGGCGGCCTTTCCGCCGGCGCTGCGGGACGGCGGCATCGACCGCGAGGCGCTGAAAGCCGTGATCGCGGACGACCCGGCGGCCCTCGACCGGCTGTCGGCCATCGTCCATCCCATCGCCGCAGCCGATCGCGAGGCGTATATCGCCCGTCACGCCGACGCGCCGCTGGTCGTTCTGGATATTCCGTTGCTTTACGAAAACGGCTATCAGGCTCTGATGGACGGCGTGGCGGTGGTCTCGACTGATGCCGACACGCAGCGGCGGCGGGTGCTGGCGCGGCCGGGCATGACGGACGATCTGCTGGCCCTGATCCTGTCGCGGCAGATGCCGGATGCGGACAAGCGGGCGCGGGCCGACTGGATCATCCCGACCGACAGCCCCCAGGCCGCGCGCCGTGCCGTCGACCATATCGTGAAGGAGATCGCCGCCCGTGCGTGAGATCGTGATGGACACCGAAACGACCGGCTTCGATGCGGACAAGGACGACCGCATCGTCGAAATCGGCGGGATCGAGCTTTTCAACCACCTGCCCACCGGCCGGACCTATCACGTCTATATCAACCCCGAACGCCCCATGCCCCCCGACGCCTTCGAGGTGCATGGCCTGGGCGACGACTTCCTGCGCGACAAGCCGAAATTCGCCGAGATCGCCCAGGGCTTCGTGGATTTCATCGGCGACGATTCCCGGCTGGTCATCCATAACGCCAGCTTCGACATGAAATTCCTGAATGCCGAACTGCGCCGCCTGGGCCGCCCCACCCTGCCCTGGTCACGCGCCCTGGATACCCTGGCTTTGGCGCGGGAAAAATTCCCCGGCTCGCCGGCGTCTCTGGACGCGCTGTGCCGCCGCTTCGGGGTCGACAACTCGAACCGGCAGCGCCACGGGGCGCTTCTGGACAGTGAGCTTCTGGCCGAGGTCTATCTGGAGCTGATCGGCGGCAGGCAGCCCGATCTGGTGCTGGACCAGCCTGCGCAGCGCGGCGCAGTCGCCGGGCCGCAGGGCGCCAGCGGTCCGCGCAATCCCCGCCCCACGCCGCTGCCTTCTCGCCTGACCCCGGCCGAGGCTGCGGCCCATGCCGAATTTGTCGCACGTCTGGGGGAAAGCGCGGTCTGGGCGCGCTATGGCGGTTGACAGATCCGCCTGCCGGTGACGCCATGACCTTGGGCTGACACAAGGACGACGGTGCCGATGCTGCGAGAAATCTGGTCCTTCTGGGCGGCCGTTTTCGAACGCATGGACAAGATCCATATGGGCCTGATCGCCGCGGGCGTCGCCTTTTATGCCATGTTCGCCGTCTTTCCGGGCCTTGCCGCGATCCTGGCGCTGTGGAGCCTGTGGTTCGATCCGAACGTGATCATGACCTATATGGACGTGGCCCACGAATTCCTGCCGGACGGCGCCGCGGAACTGATCGATGCACAGGTGCTGTCGCTGACCTCGACCGGGCGCACCTCGGTCGGCTGGACCTCCTTCGTGTCCTTCATGGTCGCGACCATCGCCGCCCGCGCCGGGGTCGAGGCGGTGGTGGGCGGGCTGAACGCCGCTTATGGGGTGCGCGGCCATTCGACGATCTTCGGCTTCGTGCTGGCCTATGCGCTGACCCTGGCCATCGTCGGCATTTCGCTGGCCGGGCTGGCGACCATCGTGATCGTGCCGATCCTTCTGAATTTCCAGGTGTTCGAGCAGGTGCGCGGCTGGCTGGTCGCGGGCCTGCCCTGGGGGGCGATGTTCCTGCTGGTGGTCCTGGGAATCGGCATCCTGTATCGCTATGGTCCCAACGTGAAGACGCCGCGCACCCCGGTCTTTACCTGGGGGGCGTTCTTCGCGGCGATCCTGTGGGCGGCGGCCTCGGTCGCGTTCTCGGCCTATCTCAGCAGCTTCAACAGCTATAACCGGATCTACGGATCCATCGGCACGGTGGTCGCGCTGCTGATGTGGTTCTATCTGGCAGGGTTTTCGGTGCTGCTGGGGGCGCTGATCAATGTCGAACTGGCCCGCCGCCGCCGCGTCCGGGCCGCGCGCGAGGCGCGGGCTTCGCTGCTGGCGGATGCGAAAAAGACGGCGGAATGACCCGCCGCCCCTTGCCTGGTCGTGGGCCGGTCAGGCCGCGTCCAGCCCTTCGGTCGATGAAAAGAACATCGCCTGGCTGACGGCGGAACGGACCTGTTCCTCGGTATAGGGTTTCGAGATCAGGAAGGCCGGTTCGGGCCGTTCGCCGGTCAGCAGCCGTTCCGGGAAGGCGGTGATGAAGATCACCGGGATATCGCCCAGATCGCGCAGCAATTCGTTCACCGCGTCGATGCCCGACGATCCGTCGGCCAGCTGGATGTCGGCCAGGATCAGGTCCGGGCGCGACTGGCCCGCCAGCTCGATGGCGGCGGTATGGGTCCGGGCCACGCCCGTCACCTCGTGGCCCATGGCCTGGACGATGCCCTTCAGGTCCATGGCGATGATCATCTCGTCCTCGATCACCATGACCTTGCCGCGCAAGCTCGCGCTCATCTCGGTCAGGGCGATCTGGACCAGTTCCTCGGCCTCGGCCTGGTCGATCTGCATGACCCGGCCGATCTGGTCATAGCGCAACTCCTCGATCGTGCGCAGCAGCAGCGCCTCGCGGGAATTGGCGGTCAGGCTCCGCAGGTGATCCTGCGCCCGCGCTTCGCGCGCCGTGCGATCGGCATCGTCGATGGGCTGGCCCGAGCTTTGCCAGATCGCATGGAAGGTGCGGAACAGGCCGATGCGGATATCCTCCTCGGCGTCCAGGACGGATCGGTCCGACAGGATGGCTTCCAGGGTGGCTGCGGCATAATTGTCACCGGCGCGCTGGCTGCCTGTCAGCGCACGCGCGTATCGCCGCAGATAGGGCAGCTCGCGCCCGATGGACTGGGCAAGGTCGGCAGACGACATGTTTCAGATCCTTCGAATTTCACATATTGTGCGGAACCTGTCCTAACCCCTACAGGTTGGTCAACGTGCGCACAAGATTACCGGGACTAACAAAAGAATGACACCGAAGCGAGATGACCGTCGCAAGGCGGCAGTCGAGAAGCAGATTGACGAAAACTTGCGTCGCGCCTTCGAACAGGACACGACCGAAGAAATTCCCGACCGTTTTCTTACCCTTCTCGAACAGCTGCGCGAGCAGAAGTGACCCATTTCCAAAAGCGACGATCCGCGACGGTGGACGGTGAAAGAATGAAGACTTCCGCGACCATTGATCCGCGCGATCAGCTGGTGGACCACCTTCCCGCCCTGCGGGCCTTTGCCCTGTCGCTGACGCGGGAAGGGGCTGGCGCCGACGATCTGGTGCAGGACACCATCGTCAAGGCCTGGACCAACATGGACAAGTTCCAGGCTGGCACCAACCTGCGGGCTTGGCTGTTCACGATCCTGCGCAACACCTTCTATTCCGCGCGCCGCAAGACCAAGCGCGAGGTCAGCGACAGCGATGGCATCCACGCCGCGCGCCAGGCCACGCGCCCCGACCATGACGGGCGTCTGGCGTTGAAGGATTTCCGCGCGGCGTTCCAGCAACTGCCCGACGAACAGCGCGAGGCCCTGATCCTAGTCGGCGCCTCGGGCTTTTCCTACGAGGAAGCGGCCGATATGACCGGCGTGGCCATCGGCACCGTCAAATCGCGGGCCAATCGCGGGCGGCGCAAATTGGCCGAACTGTTGCACATGGAAAACGGCGAGGATCTGGATATGACCGATCAGGCGACCCTGGCCGTGATGGCGTCCAGCCACACCATCGCCCGCTAGGGGGCGCCGGTGCTCCGGCGGATCAGCGATCGGCTGGATTTCACGCGCAAGCTGGGGTTCCGGCTGGGCGCCCTTCTGTCGGTGGCGATCCTGCCGCTGGGCCTGATCTCACTGATCCAGAACTTCAACCTGGTGCGCGAGGCCGAACGCGGGGTGGAACTGGCCCTGCTGGGGCGCACCTCCTCGGCCGCGGCGGGGGAACGGGCTTTGCTGCAAAGCGCCCTGGGTTCGGCCGACGCGCTTGGCCCGGCAGTGCTGGAATCGCTGGACCGGCCGCAGGTCTGCGCCGACCTGATGCGGAATTTCATCGAACGCAGCGCCACCTATGTCTTTGCGGGCTTCGTGCCGCTGGACGGGATCAGCACCTGCAATTCGTCGGGCGGCGACCAGCCGGTCGATTTCACCCAGTCCGAAGGATACAAGCGGTTCATGGAAGAACCGGGAACGCTGGTCACCTCGCTTCAGTCCGGGACCGTGACCAGGCGTCCTGTGGTGCTGGTGACGCAGCCGCTGTATCGCGACCGGCAGATGCTGGGCTATATCGGCCTGTCGCTGACCACGGAACTGCTGCGGTCGACCCACAACATCACCTTCGGGACCGAAGGCGCGCGGATCGTGACCTTCAACCACCGGGGCGAAATCCTGACCTCGGACAGCGATGCCGAGACATCGACCCAGGACATCCTGCCGCAGAACATGAACCTGGTCGATCTGCTGTCGCGCACGGAAACCACCTTCAAGGCGCGCGCGGGCAACGGACAGACGCGCACCTTCACGGTGGTCCCTGCCGTTCCGGGGCTGGTCTATGCTCTGGGAAGCTGGTCGCCCCGGACCGCCAGCGTCGGCCTGTTCCAGCTGTCGCGGCTGGGCGCGGTGACGATCCCCATGGCCCTTTGGTTGGTGTCGCTGGCGGTGGCCTATTTCGCGGTCTTCCGCATGGTGCTGCGCCACATCACCGTGCTGCGATCCCAGATGCGCCGCTTTGCCATCGGCAATCGGTCCGAGCCGCCCCCCGTGCTGTCCGACGCCCCGACCGAGATCTTCGACGTCAGCCAGACCTTCCACAACATGGCCCGGATCCTGATCCGCGACGAGGAAGCGATGGAGGAGGCGGTCGCCGAAAAGACCGTTCTTCTGAAAGAGGTTCACCACCGGGTGAAGAACAACCTGCAACTGATCGCCTCGATCATCAACATGCAAAGCCGGGTGATCGACGATCCCGATGCCAAACGCGTGCTGCGGTCGGTCCAGGACCGGGTGGCGGCCCTGGCGACGATCTATCGCAACCTCTATCAGGCCGAACACCTGGACGCGGTCGAGGCCGGGCGCCTGATCTGCGACATCGTGAACCAGATGGTCAGCGCATCGGTCGAGCCGGGCAGCGATCTGCGGGTCGAGACGCATATCGAGACCCTGGTCCTGCTGCCAGACCAGGCCGTGCCGCTGTCGCTGCTGGCGACCGAGGCTTTCACGAATGCGTTGAAATATGCGGGCACGGCCCCCGGCCAGGATGCGCCCTGGGTCAGGATCAGCCTGACCTCTCCGGCGCCGGGGCGCGGGGTGCTGGAGATCGCGAATTCCATCGACCGGACCGGCAAAACGGGCGGCACCGGCCTTGGCAGCCAGCTGATCGAGGCCTTCACGACCCAGCTTGAGGGCGAGGCCACGACGGGGATAGAGGGCGACAGCTTCGTGCTGCGGCTGGAATTCGCGGTCCAGGCGGGCAATGTCGCGGCGGATGGGCGCAATGTGGTGCTGACCTCGGCGGCGCGGGCGGGCGCGCGGCATTGACCGCTTGCGCAGGCAGGGCGGGGCACTATCTTGGCAGGCATGGACGCGCGGGACCGCATTGATCTGACGACCGGCCGGGGGCTGATGGCCTGTCCGCGCTGCGATGCCTTACATGTCGAGGAAGAACTGCAACCCGGCGAAACCGCGCGCTGCATCCGCTGCGGCGGGGTGCTGGCCAAGCCGCGCGGCGGGGCGTTCACGCAACTGATCGCGCTGTCCTTCACGTCGATGGTCCTGATGATGGGGGCGGTGTTCTTTCCGTTCCTGGAAATCTCGCGGATGGGCTTCGGCAATGCGACCTCGCTGTTCGGGGTGGGCATGGCCTTCGCCGACGGGGTGCTGCTGCCGCTGGTGCTGGCGGTGATGGTGATGATCGTCGGCCTGCCGGTGCTGCGGGCCTTCCTGCTGGTCTACACGCTGACGCCGCTGGCCCAGGGCCGCGCGCCCTACCGCCATGCGGCGCGGGCCTTCCGCTGGTCGGAACTGATGCGCCCCTGGTCCATGGCCGAGATCTTCGTGATCGGCACCGCCGTCGCCCTGATCAAGGTCGCGGGGCTGGCGACCGTGCATCTGGGACCGGCCTTCTGGGCGTTCTGCGCGCTGATCCTGGTCAACGTCGCCTCGCGCGGGTTCATGTGCCAGACGACCATCTGGGACGCCATCGAGGATGCCGGCCTGCCCACCGACGGCCGGGAAATGGTCGAGGGACGCAGCGCATGAGCGAGGACGGCCACGCCGCGCCGATCCTGACCGCGCATCGCGCCGGGCTGCTGGGCTGCCGGTCCTGCGGCCGCGTCTGGCCCCAGGACCGGCAAACCTGCGACCGCTGCGGCGCGGATCTGGTGCCGCCCGACCGCCGGGGCCTGCAAAAGGTCTGGGCCTGGTGGGCCGCCGGGCTGATCATGTACGTCCCCGCCAACCTGTTTCCGATGATGCGGACCCAGACCTTCGCCGGGCTGCAAGGCAGTTCCGAAGCGACGATCCTGCAAGGCGTGGTCGAACTGATGCATTACGGCAATTACGACATCGCCATCATCGTCTTCGTCGCCTCGGTCGTGGTGCCGGTGGCCAAGTTCCTGGCGATCGCCTGGCTGGCGATGGTTGCGGGACGGCCCGCGACGGTCGAACAGGCCCATACCCGGCTGAAAATCTATGAGGTGGTGGAATTCATCGGCCGCTGGTCGATGATCGACGTGTTCGTGGTGGCGATCCTGTCGGCCCTGGTGCAACTGGGCTTCGTCGCCTCCATCCATCCGGGCCCTGCCGCGGTGTCCTTTGCGCTGTCTGTTGCCTTCACCATGCTTTCCGCGCAAAGCTTTGATCCAAGACTGATCTGGCGCGGGCTTCCGCTGCGCAGCCGGACGGCCACCGAGGGGCAGGACTGACACCGCGATGACCGACACGCCGCCGCTGAAACCGGCAAGCCCTGTGCGCAAGACCGCTGCGCGCGCCGCCCAAGCCGGGATCAATGTCATCTGGCTGGTCCCGATCGTCGCCCTGATCGTGACGCTGGGCATTGCCTGGAACGCCTATGCCGATCGGGGCGAGGTGATCGAGGTCGAATTCGCCGACGCGACCGGCGTGACGCCCGGCGAAACCGCGTTGCGCTTCCGCGAGATCACCGTGGGCCAGGTCGAATCCGTCAGCTTCACCTCGGATCTGTCGCGCGTGGTGGTCAAGATCCGCGTGGACAAGGACGTCGCCCCCTATATCGACGCCGAGGCGTCGTTCTGGATCGTCCGCCCGCAGGTCACGGCCCAGGGCGTGACGCGCCTGGACACGGTGCTGACCGGATCCTTCATCGAAGGCTATTGGGACGCGAACGTGACCGCGCCCCAAAACCATTTCGTCGGGCTGGACCGTGCGCCGCTGATCCGGGTGGATACGCCCGGCACCCAGGTCACGCTGTCGATGGAAAACGCCGACGGCATCAGCGAGGGCGCGCCGGTCCTGTATCGCGGGGTCCAGGTCGGACGGATGGAAAACCTGCGCCTGGCCGACACCGAGGATCAGGTCATCGCCGACGCCTTCATCGAGGCGCCGCATGACAAGCGGCTGACCACCTCGACCGTGTTCTGGGACACCTCGGGATTCTCGCTGTCGCTGGGGGCGTCGGGTGTGTCCTTCAACGTGAACTCGCTGTCCTCGGTCCTGCAAGGCGGCGTGGCCTTCGACACCCTTGTCAGCGGCGGCCGCCCGGTCGAGCCGGGCCATGTCTATGTCCTGCAACCCGACGAGGAGACCGCCCGAAACGACATCCTGGCCAGCGAGAGCGGCGAACCGCTGCGCATCGCCATGCTGATCGACGATTCCCTGCAAGGGCTGGCCAAGGGCGCGGATGTGCAGTTCCAGGGCCTGCGGGTGGGCCAGGTCACCGATCTGGCGGTGACGCTGGACCAGCCCGGCGGCGACATCCGGCAGGCCGTGACCCTGGCGATCTCGCCCGCGCGGCTGGGCCTGGGTGCCGAGGCCACGCCTGAAGACGCGCTGGCCTTCCTGCAACAGGCGGTGGCCGACGGGCTGCGCGCGCGTGTCGCCAGCGCGGGGTTCCTGGGCACCTCGCTGAAGGTCGAACTGGTCGAAATCCCGGATGCCGAACCGGCCAGCATCGACCTGGACGCAGAACCGAACCCGATCATCCCCTCGGTCGCGGGCGACCTGGACGATTTCAGCGCCAGCGCCCAGGGATTCATGGCCCGCATCGGCAACCTGCCGTTCGAGGAGGTCTTGCGGTCGGCCACCGACATGATGAACAGCATCACCGCCATCGCCAGTTCCGACGACACCCGCGCCATTCCCGAAGCCCTGCGACAGACGCTGGACCAGACGCGCGGCGCCGCGACCGACATCGGCACCATGGCCCGCGATCTGCGCGACAACGGCACGGCCGAAAACATCGCCCGCTTGGTCGAGGAAGCCGCCGCCGCTGCCGAGGCGGTCAAGCTGGCCGCCGCCGATGCCCCCGCGATGGTCGAGCAGATCGACGCGGCTGCGGCCGCGGTCGAGGAATTCAACTTTTCGGAAATCAGCGCCCAGGCCGAAGGTATTCTGGCCGATCTGCGCGCCATGCTGGGCAGCGAGGATGCCGAGCAACTGCCGCGCAACCTGTCCGACACGCTGGAAGCCGCATCGGGCCTGCTGAACGACCTGCGCGACGGCGATGCGGCGGGCAGCCTGAACGACGCCCTGGACAGCGCCAGCACCGCCGCCGACCAGGTGGCGCAATCCGTGCAGCGCCTGCCGCAACTGATCCAGCGGCTGGAGGCGACGGCGGCGCGGGCGGACGGGGTGCTGGCGTCTTATGGCGACCGTTCGGCCTTCAACACCGAGGCGATCAACATGCTGCGCGAACTGCGCCGCGCGACGGCGGCCTTCGGCTCGCTGGCCCGGCTGATCGAACGCAACCCCCGCGCCTTCATTCTGGGACGATGACATGACCCACCGCCTGCCGCTTGTCCTTGCCTGCCTTGGCCTTCTGGGGCTGTCCGCCTGTTCCGACCCGGAAAAGACCGCGCGCTACCTGATCGACCCGCCGCTGACGGGGGGACAGGTGCCCAACCGCCTGGGCAGCGCCGAACTGAAGGACGTGTCGCTGCCCGAATACGCCTCGGCGCAAGAGGTCGCCTTCCAGACCCAGGACGGCGCCGTGCGGTCGAACCCCGACAACCTGTGGGCCGACAACCCGCAGCGCGCCTTTACCCTGTCGCTGGCGCGGGCCATTTCGGACGTCTCGGGCGCGACGGTGATCGGCGAACCCTGGCCGCTGGCCGAACCGCCCCAGCGGGTGCTGGAGGTTCGCGTCGAAAAGGCCCTGGCCCAGGCCAACGGCGTCTATCGCCTGTCGGGGCGCTATTTCGTGGCGGACGATGCCAGCGGCGGCGCGAACCACGCCCGCAGCTTCGACATTTCCGTGCCGATGGGAACATCCAGCCCTGCGGCCTCGGCTGCGGCTGCGTCATCGGCCATCACGCTGCTGGCCCAGCAGATCGCCACCCTGTCGGGTCCGGGCCGCACCATCGCCACCACCGCGCCCGCCGATCCCTTCGCCCTTGATCCCCTGTTCTGAGGGGCAGGAAAAAAAATTGGCGGATGGTCGAAAAACCATCCGCCAAACAACCCGCAAGGGACAGGGAACACCGTTTAAACAGAGGGACTTGGCGGGTTATCCCGATCCCGGTAATCGCCGGGGCAGGATCCAGGGTCGCAGCCCGGTTCGGCGCGACCCATGACGCGCACGATGACCGGCAGCACGAACTGGTCGAAACAGGCCCGGTCGGGCGCGAAGGCACCGGGACGCCCGACGCCTCCGCAATCTTCGCAATCCTCGATGCCGCCCCAGCAATTCGGGCAGGCACCCAGGGCGCAGGCCAGCATCTCGACATGATCGACAAGAAGCCGGTTCTCCTGCTCGAGCCGCCGGAATGCGGCCCAGGTGGGGCGGTCGGCCTCGGCGAGAGGAGCGCCGAATCCTGATCGTCCCGGCACCGCCGCCATCAGGCCGTCTGGCGTCTGGACCGGCGCATTCCGCGCACCCCCCGGTCCACCGCCCAGAAGCTGAAGCGCGGCGATCACGTTGTTGAAATTCGGAATTGTGTCACCCGGCATGTCGTTCTTTCCTCCTGCTGCTGCCAAGCGAGGCGTCACCCCGTGCGACCGATGATCGGTTACAATGGAATCACTTTGGGCCGAGGCCGTGAAACCGGCGTGAATCCCGGCGGCCCTGTTGCCCGGACGGCGTGAAATGCGCAGGGGCGGATCAGAATTCGGGGAAGCGCGCCGGAAAATCGACCACCGGGGTGGGCGCGTGCCGGGCCGATTGGCTTTCGGCCAGCCGGCGGATCGCGGCGCGGCTGTCCAGCACCTTGCCCTGGGACAATTGCAGGGCCATCCATCGCGCCAGTTGCGGCGCGGCCAGCGAGGTGCCCGACGACAGGGCAAAGCTGCCGCTGTCGCGCCCGCGCACGATCATGCAGGCATTGTTTTCCGCCTGATCGACGGGCGCCAGGCAATCGCCCGGCTGCGTGTCGTTCAGCAGCGCGGTCGGCACCGTCGCCCGTTCGTCCCGCCGATAGGCCGATCCGCCCCGCAGCGGCCAGTCGCCGGTGGCATAGGTGTTGACCGTATCGGTGCGGATCGCCAGGGGACCGCCGCCGTTCTGGGCATCCGTCAGGATCGGGAATCCCCTTGCGTCCCAGTTGCGATAGGCGGGATCGTGGAACCAGCTTTGCAGCGCGCCCCGGCGAAAGCCCCGGATCACCGCGTCGCGCTGCGCGGACAGGTCGTAAAGGCCGTCGGGCGTCCCCTCGGCGATCTGGATCCGCCATTCGCCGGGCGGGGCGAACGGCTCTCTCAGGCGTTCGGGGCAGGTGGGCAGGGCGATCACCACGATGCCGTCGCGCCACCGCCCGTCGCGCAGGCGGTGCGGCGTGTAATAGGCGCGGGCCAGCGGCCTGCCGTCCGGGTCCGACAGGACCGAATATTGCCAGGGCAGGGTCAGGGCCGTCGTGGCGGGCGCCCGGCCCGGCGCGGTCAGGGTGATCTGCAAGTCGCCGCGCGGGGCGTGATCCTGGGGCGGGCCCCAGATCTCGATCGCGTTGAAGGTCGTGTCGCCGGGCGGCAGGCGCCAGCCGATCTGCTGGCCGGGCCGCAGCCGGGCGCGCAGCCGGTCCTGCCGATGGTTGCCCGAGGGCAGGACGAAGCGCACCGGCCCCAGGTCGTCCGCCTGCCGGGCAGAGACCGCGTCCATGAACCGTTCGATCAGCGTGGATCCGTCGCGCGGTCCGGCGGTCAGGCCCAGACTGATATTGATCACCACCGGCAGCCGGACCGACCCGTGTGGAAGCCCGCCCTGCCGTTCGATGAACCGGCACAGGCGGCGGGTGCGGGTGATGATGAACAGGATCCCCGTCAGGATCGGCAGCGGCGCCAAGACGCCCGAGGAATCGGCCGTGATCCGCGGCGGCAGGCAGACCGCGATCAGCGGATGGTTCCTCGCCCGGCTGTCCGCGGGGTCGAAGCCCGCCGCCAGCGTCGCCACCGCCGCGCCATGGCCGGTTTCGAACGCGCCCGACGGAATCGCCGGGCGGGCCAGATCGACCGCCCCGGTCAGGCGATAGATCGCATCCTCGCCCGACAGATCGCCGGTGGCGGCGCGGGCCAGCAGTTCCGACAACTCGGCCCCGCGCCATTCGGCGCCCGACGGCAGGTCGCCGCCCCGATCCGACCGGAACCGCGCATCCTGCAACCAGACCGACGCCGTGCGCGACAGGTTCCCCGGCAGCGTGAATCGCTGGTGGACAAAGGGGATCGCGTCGTCGATCACCCCGATGATGCAGCCGGTGCCCGGATCGGGCAGCGCCTGGGGCGACAGGAATTCCCAGGCGGGATCGTCCGGATCCGCGTTTTCCCAGTCGCGGTCCAGCGGATTGGCCGACCCTTCCGACAGCAGGCCCGCCGGATCGTCCAGGAATTCCTGGAAGGCCGACAGGATGGCCATGGCCAAGGCCATCATTCGAAGCTCTGCCGGATCAGGGCCTGCACCGCCCGTTCCATCTGTCCGGGCAGATCCGCGCCCGCGTCGGGCCTGTGATCGTCGCGGCGCGGCGCCTCACCTCGTTCCGCGCGCAGGTCATGGACATAGTGCAGATAGGGCGACATGCCGGTTCGCAGGCTGTCATAGGCGGCGCGCGGTTCGGACCAGCGGGCGGCGGGTGGATCGGACTTCAGCTCCATCGGTTCTGCCATTCCTGCCGGGCGCGGTGGCACAGCGCCTGCCACAGGGGGGCCGGGCGGGCGGCGGTCTTGTCGTCGTTGAACCGGGTCGACGGGTCGTCGCCGTTCATCATCTGGTTCAGGATCTCGGCATGGAAATCGCGCGGTTCCACCTGGTTGCTGAACAGGCTGCCGTCGAATTCCGCCGAACCCACCGTGCCGCGCAACCCTCGCGCCATCACATAGCGCCCAAGCTGGATGCCCAGCACCGCGCCTGACGCGCTGTCGGCGGGGAAATGCACGCCAGCCACGGTCCGGTTGACCGCGATGCGGCAGGCGAGGCGATAGAGCTGGTCGTCGGGTTTCACCTGCGCATCCGGGTTGGCCAGCAGCGACAGCATGGTCGCCAGCGTGAAGATCTGCGTCGCATGGCCGCTGGGCAGCGCGGGATGGGCCGGTTCGGGGATCAGCGGCTGGATGCGGTCGCTGAACTGGTTCGGCCGGGGGCAGCCAAGCGCCAGCTTGATCCGCATCACCACGGGCGTGACCAGATCCAGCCCCACCTCCAGCATCTCGGCCAGGGCCGGGTTGCGCACGGGGTCGAGGGGCAGGATGCTGGACAGGAATGGGATGAGGTGGCGCTGCTGGGCCAGAATCTCGGTCAGGCGGTCCGCGCGCAGTTCGGCATAGGAGGCCACCAGCGGCGCGGCCTGGCTGAAATCCGCAAGGCCGGGCCGGACGATCCGGGCCAAGGGCACAGGATCCCCGGTCGTGCGCCGGGACAGCGCCATGGCGCGCGCGGTCTTGCCTGGCGGGGCATCGTCTTCGGACACGAAGACCAGATCCTCCAGCAACTCCGAAAGCATGACGGCATGGCGATATTCGCGCGCCAGGCGGGGCAGGCGCGCGGCCAGGTCCAGTTCACCCGCCTGGAAGGGGTCGGGCTTGACAGTTTCCGTGCCCGAGATGGCATCCCGCGACCGCATCAGGGCGGCGGCCAGCAGCGCTTCGTCTGATGTCTGCCCTGCGGCGTTCGCGGCTTGGCCGTGCTGACCATGCTGGCCGTGTTGCAGGGGCATGACGGAACCTCGTCGACTGGGAATCGAAAACGCTGTATCTTTGCCGTAAGGGAAAGCGTAACAACGACTCCGGATTTCGCCTATAGCTTTTGTTTGCATGCAGCCGCTTACCCTTCGCCTCATGGGCCCTGTCGAACTGACCGGGCCGGGACGCGTGCCGTTGACGCCGCGCGGGATGCGGGCGCGTGGCGCCCTGGCGGTGATGGGCAGCGCGACGGCGATGCGGGTGCTGCGGGCGCGGTTGCAGGATCTGCTGTTCAGCACACGCGAACCTGAAAACGCCAATGCCAGCCTGCGCCAGGTGCTGCGGGAAATCCGCATCAGCCTGGCGGACGCGCGCGAGGCCCTGATCAGCGGGCCGGGATGGGTTGGCCTTGACGGGCAGATGGTCCGGCTGGACATGACCGCCCGGCCCGGCCCGGACGGGCAGATGCCGGAATTCGCCGCCGACCTGGACATTCCCGACCCCGAATTCGAGGACTGGCTGCGCGACGCGCGGATGCACGCGGAACAGGCGGTGACCCCCCAGGCGCCCGAACCGTCGCTGCTGCCGGTCCTGCTGACGGCCGATCCTGTCGCGGGCGACAGCGAAACCGGGGTGATCGCCGCGATGATCCTGGGCGAGGCGGCGGGCCGGGTCTGCGACCTGGTGCCGATGGTCGCCATGCCCGACCGGGCGGATCCGGGGCAATCGGCCATCGTCCTGTCGGCCGTGGCGAACCGCCTGGGCCAAGCCGTTCATGTGCTGGTCAAGCTGTCCCACCGGCCCAGCAGCCGGTTGTTCTGGTCGCACAAGTTCGTGCTGGATGGGGGCGATCTGACCACCGCCATGGGCGACTGCACCGCCCAAATCTGCGTGGGCGTCATGCGCGTGCTGGAAGCCCTGCGTACCGTCGACGCGGCGCTGGGCGTGTCCTTCGCCGATGTGTTCAGCTTCAACCAGGCGCGGCTTGAACGCGCCGAACACGCCCTGGCGGGCATGGATGACGGGGTCAACGCCTCGCTGACCATGGCGCTGCGGGCCTGGGTGCGGACCACGCAGGTCTTCGAACGCTTGGTGCCCGACCCCGAGCGAAGCATCCAGGAGGCGCAGGAATTCGCCACCAAGGCGCGCGAGGCCGATCCCTACAGCGCGACCGCCCTGGCCGTGGGTTCCGTGGTCGAAGGGTACATGAACCACGGCCAGGTCAGTTTCTGGCTGGCCCAGCAGGCGGTCCAGGCGGATGCCCGCAACCCGCTGGCGCGCTATGCCTATTCGCAGGCCCTGACCGACCTGGGCCGCCACAAGGAGGCCCACCGCGAAGCGCGGGCCGGACTGGCCGAGGCGCTGTCGGTGCTGAACCCCGCGACCTGGCAGTTGCGGATGGGCATTTCCCTGACCCGGCTGGGCCGCTTTGCCGAGGCGGAACAGCGGTTCGACGCCGTCCAGCAGTTCGCGCCGGAAAACCGCCCCTCGCTTCGGTTCCTGGCGGCGCTGCGATACCACCGGCATGACGAACCGGGCGCGCTGGCGGCGCTTCAGGCGCTGCGTCGGAACGAGCCGGGCTTTTCGCTGGATCTGATGGGCAGCGACAGCTATCCGGTCGCGACCCTGCGTCAGGGCGGGCTGCTGGGGGTCACGCGGTCGGGGCTGATCTAGGCGTCCGGGCCTTCCTGGGCCAGGATCTTCTGCGCTTCGTCGATCATCGGGTTCCAGTCGAACCGCGCCACGATGATGCCGTGGTCGTTATAGCCAAGCCGCCTGCGTTGGGCCTCGGTCGCCGTCAGGTGGTCGTTCAGCACGCGCATTTCCCGAAACGACCATGTGCGGATCGACGAATGGTCATAGAAGGAATCCGACACCATGATGTGATCCAGCGATTCCATCTGGTTCTGGTGGATATAGGTGTAATAGACGTGCCGGAAGGACCGCAGCTGTTGCAGCTTTTCGACCGTGTAAAGCCCGGTATCCGACTTGCTGCCCGCCGTGCTTTTGGCAAAGAAGCGATAGCCCGGATTTCCCGTCAGCAATTCCGTCGAGACCGAGGTGGTGGCGTCGTTCAGATCGCCCAGCACCACCACAGGCTTGTCGTTGCGGCGCATCGTGTCGTTCAGGATGGCACGAAACGCCCCTGCCTCGACCATGCGGCGGACATGGGACACGACCGTCTGCGCGATAAATCGGTGCCGGCGCAACACCGGGTTGCCGTCATCGTCCCGCAGCGTGGTCGGTCCCTTGGATTTCAGATGGGCCACGAAGACGGTGATGTCGGGCGTCCCGTCGGCCTTGTTGACCAGCACCCGCAGCAGGGGCCGGGAAAACCTGCGGATCGTGACGCTGACCGATTCTTCGGCGTCGCGGGCTTCCTTCAGGTCGATGAAGCGGGCGTCATCGGGCAGATCCGCGATCCATTCGGGCGGGCCTTGCAGCATCCCCTTGCGCACCGCAAGCGCGACCTGGATCCCCGGCGGATCGGTGGTGCGCGCCACCAGGTCATAGCGGCCGCGCAGCGCCGGGCGGTCGAAAATCTCGGCCAGGGCCTCGGCGTTCCAGCATTCCTGGAAGCCGATGATGTCGGCGTCGAGGTCGTCCAGGACGCGTTCCGAAAAGCCGATCTTGGCGTCGTACTGGGCCTGGGTCCAGCCGTCGCCGTCATAGATCGGCTGGCCGGGCAGGTTCAGGTTCAGCAGGTTGAAATTGGCGATGCTGATGTCTTTGCGGGCCATCGGAATGCCTGTCGCGGCCAAAGGGATCGCCCGATCATATCACGGATCACGCCATCCCGGCCCGCAATTCCCCATGCAGCCTTGGTCCCGCGACGACCATTCCGTCCACCATCGCGCGCGGACTGTTGAAGCGCATCGGCTGGCCGTGCCGGTCGGTGGCGACGGCGCCCGCGCGTTCCGCGATCAGGCTGCCCGCCGCGATGTCCCATTCCCAGACATGGCGCACCGACAGGGCCGCATCGAAGCGGCCCTGGGCCACCAGGCACAGCCGCCAGGCCAACGAGGGGCGGAATTCGCGCCGGAACGGCGGTGTCCGGCCATCCTTCCAGTATTCGGGATCGGTCGCGGATTTATAGGTCAGCACGCGCGCGCCGCTGATCCCCGCGTCGCTGGGCCTGATCGGCGCGCCGTTCAGCAGCGCCGGGCCGTCCGCATGGGCGGTGAAGGTCAGGTCCATCGCGGGCAGATGCACCACCGCCGCGATGATCCGGTCGCCCTCGGTCACGGCCAGCGAGTGGGCGAAGCCTTCCTGCCCTGCGATGAAGGCGCGGGTGCCGTCGATGGGATCGATGATGAAGCAGCGCTGCGCGTCCAGCCGGGCGGCATCGGCCTCGCTCTCCTCGGACAGCCAGCCGTAGTCGGGGCGCTCGCCGGTCAGCAGGGTTTGCAGCGCGTCGTTGACGGCCAGGTCGGCCTCGGTCACGGGGCCTGCGTCGCCGGGCTTGTCCCAGGCCTTGGGCTGGGCGCGCCAGAAGGACAGCGCGATGGGACCGGCGATCTGCGCCGCGCGGACCAGCAGCGCCAGGTCGTCCTCAGGCTCCGGCAACGGTCATCCCCCTGACCAGCAGGCTGGGCACCTCGGCCGCGCGCCAGGGCAGGGCGTCGTTCGCGGCGGTCAGGGTCATCAGCATCTCGCGCAGGTTTCCGGCGATGGTGCATTCGTTGACCGGATAGGCGATGCGCCCGTCTTCCACCCAGAACCCGGCGGCGCCGCGCGAATAATCCCCGGTGGTGCCGTTGATCGAGGCGCCCAGCATGGAGGTCACGATCAGCCCCGTCCCCATCCGCGCGATCAGGTCGTCCTGCGTCGCCGCGCCCGGCGTCAGGATCACGTTGCTGTTGGTGGGCGACGGCGCCGAGGACATGCCCCGCGCGGCGGAAGCGGTGCTGTCCATCCCCAGCTTGCGGGCGGTCGCCAGATCCAGCGTCCAGCCTTGCAGGACGCCGTTCTCGACGATCTTGCGGGGCCGCGTCGCCAGCCCCTCGGCATCGAAGGGACGGGACGAAGGATAGCGCGGGCGCAGCGGATCCTCGGTCAGGTCGAAGCCTTCGGGCAGCACCGGCTGGCCCAGATCGCGGCGCAGCCAGCTTGCGCCGCGCGCGACGGCCGACCCGTTCACCGCCGACAGCAGATGGCCGATCAGCGACGCGGCGACCCGTCGGTCGTAGAGGATCGGAAAGGCCCCGGTCGGCGGCTTGCGGGATCCGGCGCGGGCCAGGGTGCGTTCGGCGGCCAGGCGGCCGATCTCTTCCGGGGCGGGCAGATCCTCGGCCCAGACGCGGGATTCGCCCGCATAGTCGCGTTCCATCCCCAGCCCCTCGCCGGTGATGGCGACGGTGGAAATGGCATGGGTGGTGCGCCCGTATCCGCCTGAAAACCCGTTCGAGGCCGCCAGCCACAGGAACCGGCGGCTGAACCCGGCATTGGCGGATTCGACCTGAGAGATGCCCGGCATGTCGCGGGCCGCCGCCTCGGCCCGCAGGGCGAGGTCTTGCAGGTGGTCGGGCGACGGGTCGGGTCGGTCGTCGGCGATCTGCAGGGCGCGGGCGTCGGTGTCGCGGGCAAGCTGGTCCGGGTCCGCCAGTCCCAGCATGTCGTCCACCGGCGCCTCGCGCGCCATGGCGACGGCGCGTTCGGCCATGTCCGTGATCGTGGCCGGGCTGTGGTCCGAGGCCGAGACGCTGGCCTGCCGCCCGCCGATCAGCACGCGCAGGCCGATTTCCACGCCCTCGGCCCGGTCGGCATGTTCCAGGGCGCCGCCGCGCATGTCGATGCTGATGGATTGCCCGCTGCTGGTCAGCGCGTCGGCGGCCTCGGCCCCTGCGCGCCGCGCCGCATCGACCAGCGATTCGGCCAGCACCTGCAAATCCACGGGTGACATCGCGTCCCTCCTTGATGGCGGCGAATGACAAGGCCGGGACCGTGGCCCCGGCCGATGATGGCCCATCGGGCCTGCGTTACTTGACCTGCTGGCCGTTGGCGAAGATCGACCCGCCTTCGCGGAACTCGATCTCGGAGGTCAACTGGTCGGGCTGGCCGTCCACCGGCTTGGCGAACATCGCCAGCATCATGCGCAGCCCCATCATCTGTTCCTGCGGAACCAGGCCCATCGTGACCAGCTTGTCCATCAGCCCGTTCACGCCTTCGAAGCTGCCGTTCAGCTTGCCCACGGGTTCATTCGGATTGTCGCCGAATTCCAGCGTTCCGGCGATGTCGGCCTTGGCGCCCACCGCGTCCAGGGCGACCTTGTTGACCGTCAGCGACTTGGGCGCGAAGGGTGCCTCGGGGGCGGCATCGGCGCCGGCATCCGCGGGGGGCTGGGCCAGGGCGGGGTCGAACAGATCCTGCGACAGCACGGCCTCGCCCGACAGGTCGACGGTCAGGCTGGCCGGGTCGCGCGGCAACTGGCTGGTCGGGTCGAACAGGTTCCAGATCGCGTCGGAAAAGGTCAGCCCGTCCAGGACATAGGCGAACTTGAAGGGCTGCGCGGCATCGCCCTTGGACACCGGCAGCAGCATCTCGGCCGAGATCTGGCGGACGGCATAGCTGATCGGGAAGGGCAGGGTGTTGACGGTCATTTCCGCCTTGGCATCGGCGGACGCCGCCTTGTAGCCCAGGCCCTGGTCCGACATCCGGACGGCGATGTCGCTGGCCCCGGACCCGAAGCTGCCCTTGGCGTTCTGGTCCTGGCCGCTGTCGTCCTTGCCCGCGACCTCGAAGCTGCCTTGCAGCGTCTCATAGGTCAGGGTCGCGTCGAATGTCAGGCCTGCGGCCAGGGCCTGCGCCAGCTGGCTGCCCAGGTCGAAGGACTGGCCGGGGGTCTTGGCGGTGCCCTTGCCGGTCAGGTTGGTGACCGCCACATGGAAGTCCATGCTGCCGCTGCCCGCGCCGCCGGCGCCCTCGCCAGGGACCAGGGCGTCGATCTGCATCTCTGCCTGGGCAGCCTTCATGTCGAAGGTGCTGTCGATGCCGCCGTCCGCCGCGACATTGCGCTGCGATCCGGTCAGATCGGTCACGGTGCCAGTGACCGGGATCGTCACATCCTTCCCCGGTTCGGTCGGCAGGGTGAAATCGAAGGCCATGGTCGGATAGGTGTATTCGTACAGCATATCCTCGGGCGTGCCGGACACGACCATCTCGTTGCCGGGCAGCTTGATCGTGCCGGTCATGGTCATCTCGACCGTTTCCGCCGGGGCGGGGGCATCGGTGCCCGCATCCGGTGCATCGGCCGGGGCATCGGCGGGCGTGTCGGGTTGCGGGGCCGGGACGGTGAAGCGGCTGTCCACGGCCATGTCGCCCTCGATCACCACGCGCACCCGCGCGTCGCCGGTCTCCTGGAAGGTCATCTGCGGGATGGTGGCCGAGGTTGTGCCCGCCTCGCCTGCCATGGTGAAGACGGCATCGGTGACGGTCAGCGTGCCGCCCGCATCCTCGACATCGCCGCTGACCTGATAGCCATAGTCGGCACTGTATTTTTGCAGGTTTTCCCAGACCTGGGCCGGGGTGACATCTGCCAGGGCGGAACCTGCGCCCAGGGTCAGCGCCAGGAGGGATGTTGCAAGAGGGCGGACCATGCCTGATACCTTTCGGAAGTCGTTGCTTGCGGGATTTGTCGCACAGTGACCCGGCAACGCCAAGGGAGCAATCGCGTGATCCGTTTCGTGAACCAGGACGGCCTGGCCGTCGTCACCATCGACCGGCCCGGCAAGGCCAATTCGCTGACCGAACAGATGCTGCGGGATCTGACGGCGGCCTTCGACCAGGTTGCGGATGCGGGCTGCCGGGCCGTGGTGCTGACCGGGGCGGGCAAGGTGTTTTCCGCCGGGGCGGATCTGGACGAGGCCAAGGCGGGGCTTGCCACCTCGTCCGAATGGGAACGCCTGTCGGGCCGCATCGCCGCCCTGCCCTGCCTGACGGTCGCGGCGCTGAACGGCACGCTGGCGGGCGGCGCCTTCGGCATGGCGCTGGCCTGCGACCTGCGCATCGCCGTTCCCGATGCGCGGTTCTTCTATCCGGTGATGCGGCTGGGCTTTCTGCCGCAGCCGTCGGATCCGCCGCGCCTTGCAGCCCTGATCGGGCCTGCGCGGGCCAGGATGATCCTGATGGCGGGCGCCCGGATCGACGCGGCCGAGGCCCTGTCCTGGGGCCTGATCGACCGCATCGCCGCGCCGGACGACCTGATGGACCAGGCCCGCGCGCTGACGGCCGACGCCCTGGCCGCCGCGCCGGATCACGTCGCGGCGATCAAGGCGCTGACAGTTCAGGCATAGGCGGCTTCGCGCCCGAACTGGCGGCACAGGATGTAATACAGGACCGCGCGATACTTGTTGCGGTTCGACCGGCCGTATCGATCGATGGCCGCGTCCAGTCCCCGCGCCAGATCCGGCCCCTCGGCCAGGCCCAGCTTGCCGATCAGGAAGTTCTTGCGGATCCGGTCCAGTTCGGCGGGATCGCTGGCCGCGACGGTTTCGGCATCGTCGTTGTAGATCGATGGGCCGCAGCCGATCGTGACCTTGGTCAGCAGATCCATGTCCGGCTCTTCGCCCAGCTTGTCGCGGATGTCGGCGGCGTATTTCGCGATCAGGTCGTCACGCTTGCTCATCGTCCCTCACTCCTGCCGTTGGTGGCAGGCCGAGGATGCGACGGAAATTGACATTTATCAATTCCGTCCGCCTGGCGCGCCTGGGATCGCCGGATGCGGGCGGAACATTGTTCCCGCTGCGCCGTTTCCCGGCAACCGTTTTCCCCGCTCGCCCCCCAGGGCGGCGGCGCCGGTCCTTTTCGCGGCCCCGACGCTTGTGCAGCCTGCCTGGCCTGCGCATCTGAAAGTGATGAAGATAAAGGAGTTTTCCATGCGCAGCCTGATCCTTTCCGCCGCCCTGGGGCTGGCCACCGCCCTGCCCGCCGCCGCCGATACGATCCGCGTCGGCATGTCGGGCGGCTATTTCCCGTTCACCTTCACCCGCGCCGACGAATTGCAGGGCTTCGAGGTGGATCTGATGAACGCCGTGGGCGAGATCACGGGGGACGACATCGAATTCGTCACCATGTCCTTTTCCGGCTTGATCGGCGCGCTGGAATCGGGCCGCATCGACACGGTGGCGAACCAGATCACCATCACCCCGGAACGCGAGGCGAAGTTCGCCTTTACCCAGCCCTATGTCTATGACGGCGCGCAGGTCGTGGTGAAGGCGGGCAACGAAGACACCATCACCGGCCCCGAAAGCCTGAAGGGCAAGTCGGTCGCGGTGAACCTGGGCTCCAATTTCGAGGAATTGCTGCGCGCCCTGCCCTATGCCGACGATATCGACATCCGAACCTATGAAAGCAACATCGAACAGGACACCGCGCTTGGCCGGGTCGACGCCTTCGTGATGGACCGGGTGTCCTCGGCCCAGGTCATCAAGCAAAGCCCCCTGCCCCTGGCGCTGGCGGGCCAGCCCTTCGATGAGATTCGCAACGCCCTGCCCTTCCGCAAGGACGAGGCCGGGATCGCCCTGCGCGACAAGGTCGACGCGGCGATCACCCAGCTGAAGGAGAACGGCAGGCTGGCCGAGATCTCGGAAAAATGGCTGGATGCCGATGTGACCAAGCCCCTGGCCGACGCCGCCGCTGAATGAGGCCGCTCGACACCGCCTATATGTGGGATCTGGTCCCGGTCATCCTGGGCTATGTCCCGCTGACCCTGGGCATGGCGCTGATCGCGATGGCGGCGGCGCTGGCCCTGGCGGCGCTGCTGGCGATTGTCCGCGTGCTGCGCGTGCCGGTCGCCGACAGCATCGTGGCGGTGTTCATCAGCTTCTTTCGCGGCACGCCGCTGCTGGTGCAGCTGTTCCTGTTCTATTACGGGCTGCCGCAGCTGGTCCCGGCGCTGACGACCATCGACGGGATCACGGCGGCGGTGATCGGCCTGACGCTGCATTTCTCGGCCTATATGGCCGAAAGCATCCGCGGCGCGATCCTGGGCGTGGATCGCAGCCAGTGGGAAGCCGCCCAGTCCATCGGCATGACCCAGGGCCAGCTTCTGCGGCGGATCGTGCTGCCGCAGGCGTCCCGCGTGGCAGCGCCAACGCTGATGAACTATTTCATCGACCTGATCAAAAGCACCTCGCTGGCCTTCACCCTGGGCGTGACCGAGATGATGGGCGCGGCCCAGAAAGAGGCGGCGGGCAGTTTCCTGTATCTGGAAGCCTTCCTGGTCGTCGCCGTGATCTATTGGATCATGGTCGAGATCCTGTCGGTCGGGCAACGCTGGATGGAACGCCATCTGGGAAAGGCGGTGGCACGATGAAATGCGAAATCGACATTGCCGGGCTGGTCAAGCGGTTCGGCACGAATACAGTGCTGGACGGCATCGACCTGTGCCTGAAGCCCGGTGAACGCGTGGCGGTCATCGGCCCGTCGGGGACCGGAAAATCGACGCTGCTGCGCTGCCTTAACTGGCTGGACAGGCCCGATGCGGGGCGGATCGCCATCGGCGACCTGTCCGTGGACGCGGCGCGCGCCAGCCGCGCCGATGTGCTGGCGCTGCGGCGGCGAACGGGCTTTGTCTTCCAGAACTATGCGCTGTTCGCCAACAAGACCGCCCGGCAGAACATCATGGAAGGGCTGACCACCGTGCGCGGCTGGCCCAAGGCCAAGGCCGCCGCGCGGGCGGATGAGATCCTGGCCCAGATCGGGCTGGCCGATCGCGGCGACAGCTATCCCTCGGCCATGTCCGGGGGCCAGCAGCAGCGGGTGGGCATCGGCCGGGCGATGGCGCTGGACGCCGATCTGCTGCTGTTCGACGAACCGACAAGCGCACTGGACCCCGAATGGGTGGGTGAGGTGCTGGACCTGATCCGCAGCATCGCCGACGGCCGCCAGACCATGCTGATCGTCACGCACGAGATGCAGTTCGCGCGCGAGATCGCCGACCGGATCGTCTTCATGGATGGCGGTCGGATTGTCGAACAAGGCCCGCCCGCCCAGATTTTCGGCGATCCGCAGGACGACCGGACTCGGGCCTTCCTGCGGCGTGTGGGTTAGCGCAGGCCCGCCGTCTGGTAGTACACGTCCACATCGCGCGCCTGGTCATAGCCGATGCCCGAGGCGATAATGCAGCTTGTATCGTCGCGGCGCGGGGCGACCAAGGTCCAGGTGCCCATCTGTTCCGACGCCCACAGCTCGGTCGCGGCATGGCCGTCGCCGGGGACCGGGGCTTCGTTGAAGTCGTGGCGCAGGGTCGCGCGGATTTCGGCATTTTCGGCGCAATAGGGCTGGTCGCCCACCGCCATGTCCGAAGTCGGCAGATCCTGGGCCTGTTCCAGCAGCGTGGCGGTATCCACCCCTGCCATGGCAGGCCAGGCCTGCACCGGCTGGTCGGGACGGGTGGCGGACAGGGCGGGCATGGCCATCAAGGCCGCGACGCTGCCGGCCAGCCCAAGACGGGCGATGCGGAGTGCGATGCGGGTCATGATCAGGGCCTTTCATCCAATGTTTGCTGGGGGAAAAACACCCCGGTCCCCCCAGGGGTTCCGACATTTGCCGTGACGCGGCGTTGCGCCGCCCATCGAAACCGGGCAATCCTGTCGGGGAACAGGCGGCTGAGGCGACAGGAAGGACGGTCCCCAATGGCGATACTTCTGGGCGATGTGGGGGGCACGAATGCCCGGCTGGCCATCGCGCGGGGCGGCAGCATCGACCGGGATACGGTGACCCGCTTTCGCGGCGACGATTACGCCACCTTCGACGACGTGGTGCGCCAGTTCCTGCAAGAACAGGACCAGCCGCGCATCAGCGCCGTCTGCGTGGCGGTGGCAGGCCCGGTCAGTGGCGGCCGGGCGCGGCTGACCAATCGCGACTGGGATTTCGACCAGGATCGGCTGGCGCGGCTGACCGATGCCGATCAGGTCCGGCTGATCAACGACCTGACCGCATTGGGCTATGCCACGCCCTCGCTGGGCGGCGACGGGCTGGCGGTGCTGCGCCATGCGCCCGCCGACCGGGCGCGCAACGGACAGGCCTTGGTGGTCAACCTGGGCACCGGCTTCAACGTCTGCGCCGTGCGCAGCCTGCCCGGCGGCGCGATCACCGCGATGGAGGCCGAGGAAGGCCATACCCACCTGCCCGCCAACATCTATCTGCGGCTGCTGGATGCCGTCGGACCCGAGGCGGTCAAGGGCTTCATCTCGACCGAGGAAGCCTTCGCGGGTCGCGGGCTGTCGCGCCTGCACGCGGCGCTGACCGGCACCCCGCCGGTGCGCAGCGAACAGATCGACGCGGCCTCGGACGCGGGGGATGCGGCGGCCAATGCCACCTATGACCTGTTCGCCGACCTGGTGGGCCTGCTGTGCCGGGAACTGGCGCTGCGCTTCATGCCGCTGGAAGGGCTGTTCCTGGCGGGCAGCGTCGGCCGCAGCATCGCCGACCGGATGGATCTGTTCAACGCGTCCTTCCTGGCCCAGCCCTATATGCGCCATATTCCTGAAAACACGCCGATCTTCCTGATCCGCGACGACATGGCCGCGCTGCAAGGCTGCCTGGCCGCGCTGGCCTGAGGCGCAACAGGCGGCGGAAACCCGTCCCCTGCCCCCGCTTTCGCGGATGAATCGCTTGGATTCGCCGGGGCGTCCTGCTCTTATGGGCGCAAAGCAAGAACGCACAAGGCAGGACGATGCGGGCATATCTGCGGGCGGCATTGGTGGCATCCACGGTGATGGGCCTGGGGGGGATGGCCTGGGCGCAATCCGCGTCCTCGCCGTTTTCGGGCCTGTTCGGGGGCCGCAGCGACGAAGGTCCGGTCGACCTGCAATTCCGCGTCCAGGGGGCGGACGACCTGGACCAGCCGTTGCGCAACGCCTCGCTGATCGCGGGCGCGCTGTCCGAGGATCGCACCACCGGCCAGGACGTGCTGGCCGCCGCGCGGGGCGATTACGCGCGGATCCTGGGCAACCTGTATGACCGGGGCTATTATTCGGCGATCATCAACATCACCCTGGACGGGGTCGAGGCGGCCGAGATCGCCCCCCTGGATGCGCCGGGCATCGTCCGGCAGGTCGTCGTCAGCGTCCAGACCGGCCCCCGCTTCCGCTTTTCCCGCGCCGCCATCGCCCCGGTGGCGCCCCGGACCGACCTGCCCGACGACTATCGCCAGGGCGGGATCGCGGGCACCGGCACGATCCGTGGCGCCGCCCGCGCCGGGGTGGACGGCTGGCGCGATGTCGGCCACGCCAAGGCCGAGGTGTCGGGGCAGAACATCACCGCCGATCACATCGCCAATGTGGTGGACAGCCGCATCGGCCTGTCGCCCGGCCCCTCGGTCCGGTTCGGGCGGCTGAACATGCGCGGCTATGACCGCATGAACCCGCGCCGGCTGCACAAGATCGCCGGCCTGCCCGAGGGCGAACGCTTCGACCCCGACGATGTCGAGGATGTCAGGAAGCGCCTGCGCCGGTCGGGCGTCTTTTCCGCGATCACTCTGGAAGAGGCCGAGACGCTGAACCCCGACGGCAGCATGGACATCAACCTGACCGTGGTCGAACAGAAACCCCGCCGGATCGGCGCGGGGTTCGAAATCTCGACCACCGACGGGGCGATGCTGTCGGCCTATTGGATGCACCGCAACCTGCTGGGCGGCGGCGAACGCCTGCGCATCGACGCCAAGGTCAAGGACATCGGATCCGACACCAGCGGCAAGGACGAGGAAGTGACCCTGCGCATCGACCGTCCCGCCACGGTCACGCCGGACACCACCGCCTATGTCCTGACCAGTCTGGCCCGGATGCGAGAAGAGGATTACGACGAGGATACCGGCATCATCGGGCTGGGCTTCAACCACATCTTCAGCGACCGCTTCACCTTCGACACGGCGATCCAGTACCAGTTCTCGCGCGTCTATGACGACCTGGGCGAAACCGACTTCAAGGTTCTGGCCTTTCCGACCAGCGTGATGTGGGACGCGCGCGACAACGAAAACAATGCCAAGCGCGGCTATTACCTGCAAGGCGACGCCACCCCCTTCAAGGGCTTCGACGGCACCGACACCGGCATCCGCATCCTGGGCGAGGGCCGCGCCTTCCGGTCCCTGGGCGAGGGCGACCGCTTCACCCTGGCGGGCCGCGCCCGCATCGGCAGCGTCCTGGGCAGCGAGATCCAGAATACCCCGCGCAACTATCTGTTCTTCTCGGGCGGCGGCGGCAGCGTGCGCGGCCAGCCCTATCAGTCGCTGGGCGTCGAGGAAATCCAGGGTCCGAACGGCCCGATCAAGACCGGCGGCATGAGCGTGGCGACGCTTTCCGCCGAGCTCCGCTGGCAGGTCCGCGACAGGATCGGCGTGGTGGCCTTTGCCGATTACGGCGAGGTCTGGGCGGAAGACGGCTGGAACGGCACCAGCGAAGGGCACTCGGGGGCGGGGATCGGCGTTCGGTACAACACGCCCATCGGGCCGCTGCGTTTCGACGTTGCCGGACCGACCGGAGGAGACACCGGCGAGGGCGTGCAACTGTATCTGGGACTGGGGCAGGCGTTTTGATGAAGACCGGGGTGATGCGCAAGCTGTGGCTGATCGTCTTCGCGATCCTGTTCCCGCTGTCGGTGATGGCCCAGACCGCCGCCGAAATCTCGCAGCAGGAAAGCGACGACCGGGGTTTTCTGACCCGGCTGCTGGAACGCAACCTGTCGGGCGCGGGCCGCGAGGTGGTGATCGACGGGTTCCAGGGCGCCCTCTCGTCGCGCGCCACCTTTCGCCGGATCAGCATCGCCGATGCGGACGGCGTCTGGCTGACGCTGAACGACGGGGCGATCCAGTGGAACCGCTCGGCCCTGCTGCGCGGCCGGATCGAGATCGCCGAGATGTCGGCCCGCGAAATCCTGTTGCCGCGCCGGCCCCTGGGCGAGGAACGCGCCCCAACGGCAGAAGCGCGCGAATTCAGCGGCTTCGCCTTGCCGGAATTGCCCGTGGCCCTGAACATCGCCCAGATCCGGGCCGACAGGGTGGAACTGGGCGAACCCGTGATCGGCGTGGCCGCCGCCATCTCGATGGCCGGCGGGATGAGCCTGGCGGGCGGCGAAGGCCAGGCCAAGCTGGCCATCCAGCGGCTGGACGGGCCGCGCGGCACCTTCAACCTGGACACCGGCTTTTCCAACGTGACGCAGGTTCTGCGCGTGAACCTGACCCTGGACGAGGCCGCCGACGGGTTGCTGGTCAACCTGATCGACCTTTACGACAAGCCCTCGGTCGTGGCCGAGATCAACGGCGAAGGCCAGATCAAGGATTTCGGCGTCGACATCAAGCTGGCGACCGACGGATTGCCGCGCGTGACGGGCCGGGTCTCGGCGGCGGGCGGTCCCGATGCGTCGGGCAATCCGGGCACGAATTTCGCGCTGCAACTGGGCGGCGACGTGGCCTCGTTGCTGGCGCCGAAGAACCGGACCTTCTTCGGCAACCAGGTCCAGCTTCGCGCCGAGGGCTGGCGCGGCGACGACGGGCGGTTGCAGATCCCCACCCTGAACCTTGTCACCGAGGCCCTGTCGCTGGACGGGTCGCTGGCGGTCAATGCCCAAGGGGCGCCGCAGAACGCGAAGCTGCTGATCGCGCTTGGATCCGACGCGGGCGCGGCGCAGGTGCCGGTCCCCCTGCCCTTCGCGGGCGAGGAATCGACCGTGGAATCCGGGCGGCTTGAACTGCAATACGACGCGGTCCAGGGCCAGGGCTGGACGTTGGAGGGCCGCGTCGGCGCCCTGGATCTGGGCGAGGTGCTGTTGGGCGACCTGCGGCTGGATGGGTCCGGCGCGGTGGTGCTGGACGGCGGCAGCCTGCAATCGGTGAACGGCGGCATCCGGTTCGGATCGCGGCAGATGGTCTTTGCCGATGCGGGTCTGGCCCAGGCCGTCGGGCCCGAGATCACCGGCAGCACCGATTTCGATTTCACCCCCGGCAACGCGGTGAGGATGACGGCGCTGAATGTCAGCGGCTCCGATTACGGATTGCAGGGCATGCTGCAACTGTCGGGCCTGTCCACCGGCTTCGTGCTGTCCGGCAACATCCAGGCGCGTCATGACGATCTAAGCCGCATATCGACCCTTGCGGGGCGCGACCTGTCCGGGCAGACCGATGCCGGCGTCCTGGGCTATTACAACTTTCTGGGGCGTGACTTCGCCATCACCTCGACCGTGGCGGGGACCGATATCACCGTCGATCAGCCGCAGCTCGACCGCCTTCTGGCAGGCCGGTCCACCATCGACCTGCGCGCAAGGCGCGACCGGACCGGGATCAAGCTGACCGATCTTTCCATCAACGCCCAGCGGCTGACCGCCCAGGCCCAAGGCTATGTGAACAGCCTGTCCAGCGACGTGACGGCGACGATTTCCATGCCGTCGTTGCAGGACGCGGATCCGAATTTCTCGGGCGCGTTGCAGGCCGATGCCAAGCTGTCTGGCGCGTCGGGCGCGCGCCAGCTGACCGTCAGCGGCGAGGCCGAGGATCTGCGGATCGGCGTCGAGGCCTTGGACAACGCCCTGCAAGGCCGGACCACGCTGACCGTCCTGGCCGCCGAAAAGCCGCAAGGCTACGAGGTCGAGGTGTTCCGCATCGCCAATCCGCAACTGCGCGCCGAAGGACGCGGCAGCTTTGCCCAGGGCGCCCTGGACGCGACGCTGGATATGGCGGTGCCCGACCTGGCGGCGATCCGCAACGGCTGGACCGGCGGCTTCGACGCCATGGCCCGGCTGACCGAACGCGACGGCACCCGGTTCGTCGACATGACGGGATCGGGCCAGAACCTGTCCTTCGGCGTCCAGAACGCGGACGCCGCGCTGACCGGCACCACCCGCCTGCGCGTCCAGGCCGAGGAAAAGGACGGCACCGTCACCCTGCGCGACGTGGAACTGATCAACGACCAGATGAACGCGACCGCGCGCGGCGTCTATGGCCCCGGCGTCACGGACATCGCCGCCGATGTCGCGGTCCGGTCGCTGGCGCCCTTCGGCCCCGGCTGGCGCGGCGCCCTGGATTTGACCGGCAGCTTCCGCGAGGCGGGCGACGGCATCCGGCGGCTGGAGGTGTCGGGCACCGGGCGCGACCTGGCCTTCGGCCAGGCGCAGGTCGATGGCGCCCTTGCGGGCGAGACGCGGCTGGCGGTGACGGGGACCGAACGGAACGGCGTCCTTGCCATTGAACAGGCGCGCATCGACAACCCGCGCCTGAACGCGACGGCCAGCGGCACCGTGGGCGGCGACCAGACCGATGTGCGGGCGCAGGTGAATGCCGAGGATCTGCGGTTCCTGGGCAATGGCATCAGCGGCGCGCTGAATGCCGATGCCCAGGTGGTCCAGCAGGGCGATACCCGCCGCATCACCGCCACCGGAACCGGAACCGGCCTGTCCCTGGGCCAGCCCCGCGTCGATCCGCTGCTGCGCGGCCAGACCCGTTTCGACATCGCGGCGACGCAGGCGCCCGCCGGGATCTCGATCCAGCGGCTTGACGTGCAGAACCCGCAACTGCGGATCCAGGGCAATGGCGATACTGCAAGCGGCATGACCGTCGCCGCGCGGCTGGCCGATCTGGGCCTGGTGCAGCCCGAATTCCCCGGCCCCGCGCAGATCGACGGCACGGTGCGAGAGGAGGGCGCGAATTTCGCCCTGAACCTGACCGCCACCGCGCCGGGCAGCACGCGATTGCAGGCGGCGGGCAGCGTGGCGCGCGATTTTTCCACGATGAACCTGTCGGTCACCGGCAGCAGCGAGGCCTCGATCGCCAATACCTTCATCCGTACCCGCAGCATCGAAGGCCCGCTGTCGCTGAACCTGACCGTCAACGGCCCGCCATCGCTGCAATCGGTCAGCGGGCGCGTCCAGCTGACGAACGGCCAGATCACCGATCCCGCCGTCGGCATCCGGCTGGAGGGGGTGAACGCCACCGCCGACCTGGCGGCCGGGCGCATCGCGCTGGACGCAGGGGCCAATGTCTCGGCCGGGGGGCGGGTGCAGGTCAGCGGACCGATCGACCTGGGCGCGGGGACGCTGGATCTGGCGATCCTGCTGGACCGGGTGATCGCGCGCGACCCGAACCTGTACCAGACCGAGATCAGCGGCAATCTGCGCATGTCGGGCCGCAATGCCGACGGGCCGCTGCTGTCCGGCACCGTCGATCTGGGCGAGACGGAAATCCGCATCCCCTCTACCGGGCTGGGCGGTACGAAGGCGATCCCGGACATCCACCATGTGGGCGATACCCGGCCCGTCCGGTCCACCCGTGCCAAGGCCGGGCTGGAACCCTATCCCAGCGATGCGTCCCGAGAGGCAGGGCTGGCCGGGCCGCCCTCGACCCCGCCCTCGGCGCCGCCGCGGCTGGATCTGGTCATCAACGCGCCGAACCAGGTCTTCGTGCGCGGCCGGGGCGTGGACGCGGAACTGGGCGGGTCGCTGCGGGTGCAGGGCACCACGCGCAACGCCATCCCCATCGGCTTCCTGGAACTGATCCGGGGCCGCGTGGACCTGTTGGGCCGGCGCTTCACCCTGTCCGAAGGGCTGGTCGAACTGCAAGGCAGCCTGATCCCGGTGATCCGGCTGGTGGCCGAAACCGAACGCGACGGCATCACCACCCGCATCATCATCGACGGAGAGGTGCGCGACCCCGACATCACCTTCGAATCCTCGCCCGAACTGCCCGAGGAAGAGGTCTTGTCGCAACTGCTGTTCGGCCGGGGCCTGGACAATATCAGCCCGCTTCAGGCCGCCCAGCTTGCCAATGCCATCGCCACCCTGGCCGGGCGCGGGGGCGAGGGGATCATCGGCAACCTGCGCAACCAGGTGGGCCTGGACGATCTGGACCTGGCCACGGACGACGACGGCAATGTCCAGGTCCGCGCGGGCAAATACCTGTCCGACAACCTCTATACCGATGTCGCGGTGGGGGCTGACGGCAAAAGCAGCCTGAACCTGAACCTGGACGTGACCAATTCCCTGACGGCGCGGGGATCGGTGGGCACCGAAGGCGATAGCACCCTGGGGATCTATTTCGAACGGGATTACTGAGGGCGCATGACAAGGCCGATCCGCGGCGCCGGATCGGCGATATTCCGCATTTGATCTATTACGGGCGATCCTTCCCGGCGCGCGCGGGTTAGGTTCGGCAGACGATTTTGCCAAAAGGCGCGCCCATGTCCTATGCCAATGCGAACGAACGCTATTTCGCCAGCCTGATCAACCAGTCCCGGCAAGCGGCGGGGCTGGGGACGCTGAAGCTGGAAAAGCGGCTGAACGATTCCGCCGACGCCCACAGCCGCTGGATGCTGGAAAACGACGTGTTTTCCCATACCGGACGGGGCGGGTCGTCGCCCCGGCAGCGGATGGAAGCTGCGGAGTTCGACCTGGCGGGTCGCTGGATGACGGCGGAAAACCTCGCCTATGTCAGTATCCGGGGTGAATCCGACCTGCGCGATGAAATCCGCCAATTGCACCAGAACCTTCTGAACAGTCCGGGGCATTACGCCAATATCATGGGCAGCACGTCCTTTCTGGGCATCGGGCTTCAGGTCGGGACCATGACGGTCGGCGGCCGGGATTATCGGGTGCTGATGGCCACGCAGAACTTCGCGGATACCGACGGGCTGGTCCGCCTGGACCTGGGCACCTTCCAGCGGGTTGCGCTGCCCTCGGTCAAGGTGGCGATGCAGGCGCGGGCCGACTGGCTGGACAGCTTCAACGGCAAGGTCTTCAAGG
Source organism: Paracoccus sp. 22332 (assembly GCF_052045125.1). Classification (NCBI taxonomy): domain Bacteria; kingdom Pseudomonadati; phylum Pseudomonadota; class Alphaproteobacteria; order Rhodobacterales; family Paracoccaceae; genus Paracoccus; species Paracoccus sp. 22332. Next base: position 102,375 of record NZ_JBQEOI010000001.1, on the reverse strand, counting down.
CCGCCGCCGACGGCACGGCATCGAACGATGATTTCCGCCTGGGCGCGCGGCACGACAGCGTGTCGGCGGGGGCAGGGCATGACTGGGTGGCGGGCGGCGGCGGCAACGACCGGCTGTCGGGCGGCACGGGCAACGATCGGCTGATCGGGGATACCGGGGCCGATACCCTGAAGGGCAGCGCGGGCAACGACACGCTGCAAGGCGGCGCAGGCAATGACGCGCTGCTGGGCGAGGATGGCAACGACATGCTGCGCGGCGATGCGGGCCAGGACCGGATCTGGGGCGGGGCAGGGGCCGATCTGCTGATCGGCGGCGACGGGCTGGACACGCTGTCGGGGGACGGCGGCAACGACTGGCTGGCCGGGGACGGGCAGAACGACCGCTTGCTGGGCGGCGACGGCAACGACACCCTGCATGGCGGCGCCGGCAACGACCTGCTGAACGGCGGGGCAGGGGCCGACACCTTCCTGTTCGCGAGGGGCGGCGGAACCGATACCATCCAGGCCTATGAGCATGGGATCGACCGGCTGCTGATTCCCCGCACGCTGCTGGATGCGGATCCGGCGGCCTTCATGCGCGATCACATGACCCGGACCTCGGCCGGGGTGATGATCGACTTGGGCGGCGGCGACCGCATCATCGTCGCGGGCACAACCCTGACGGCAGCGCAGGTGGCGGATGACATCTTTGGGTATTAGCGGCTGATCACGTCCTGACCGGCCGAGGAAAATGCCCGCCAAAAATTGGCGGGCATACTCGATAAGCCATTGCAAAAACGCAATTTCACTACGGGCTTTCAACATCTGGGACGGGATGGGGTTCCTGGATGCGCCAAAGAAATTAACCTTTTGGTAAGACTTTCCCGTTCACTTTCTTGCGCATTGACAAACCGGCCTGCGGGACGCCTGTTCGGCACGGTGGCAACGAAAACGGGACAGGGCTGATGGCCGACGATCTTTCCAGCACGGGCCGCTTTGCGACCGGACAGGCGCATCGCTACATGGTCCAATTGTGCAAACATTTCGCCCACAAGATCCCGGCCGAGGTCGAAGGCGACATCGGCAGCATCCGCTTTGACCTGGGCACCGCCCGGCTGGCAGCCAGCCCGGCGGAACTGACCTGCGCGGTCTCGGGCGCAGACGCCGCTGCGGTCGCGACGCTTCAGGACATCATCGACCGCCATCTGGCGCGCTTCGCCTTTCGCGAAGGGTTCGCGAACATGGACTGGTCGCCCGCGGCGTGACGGGCGACCGTCCCTGATCGGGCGGCGAAAGCGCGGCCTCAGCCCTGGGACAGGATCGCGGCGATCACCCGGTCGGCGGCGTCTTCGGCCGACAGGGTGGCGGTGTTGACCACCAGTTCCGGGCTTTCGGGCGCTTCATAGGGGCTGTCGATGCCGGTGAAATTCTTCAACTGGCCGGACCGCGCCTTCTTGTACAGACCCTTCACATCGCGCGCCTCGGCCACCTCAAGCGGGGTGTCGACATAGACCTCGATGAACTCGCCGGATGCCATCATCTCGCGCACCATCCGCCGTTCCGACCGGAACGGAGAGATGAAGGCCGTCAGTACGATCAGCCCGGCATCCGACATCAGCTTGGCGACCTCGCCCACGCGGCGGACGTTTTCCACCCGGTCGGCGTCGGTGAAGCCCAGGTCGCGGTTCAGCCCGTGGCGCACGTTGTCGCCGTCCAGCAGGAAGGTGTGCTTGCCCATCGCGTGCAGCTTGCGTTCGACGATATTGGCGATGGTGGACTTGCCCGACCCCGACAGGCCGGTGAACCAGACCACCCGCGCCCGCTGGTTCTTCAGCGCGGCATGGGCATCGCGGTCCACATCGGTCGATTGCCAGTGGATGTTCTGCGACCGGCGCAGCGCGAAATGCAGCATCCCGGCGGCGATGGTGGCGTTGGTCATCCGGTCGATCAGGATGAAGCCGCCCAGATCGGGGTTGTCGGCATAGGCCTCGAACGGGACGGGCCGGTCGGTCGAGATATTGACGACGCCGATGGCGTTCAGGCCCAGCGTCTTGCTGGCCAAATGTTCCAGCGTGTTGACGTTCACCTCGTATTTCGGCTCGGTCACCGTCGCCGTGACGGTCTGGGTGCCGATCTTGAGCAGATAGGGACGGCCCGGCAGCATTTCCTGTTCCGCCATCCAGACCAGCGTCGCCTCGAACTGGTCGGCGACTTCGCAGGGCGCGTCGGCCTGCACGATCACGTCGCCGCGCGAGCAGTCGATCTCGTCCGCGAAGGTCAGGGTCACGGACTGGCCCGCCACGGCCTGGGGCAGGTCGCCGTCGAAGCTGGGGATCGTCTTGACCGTGGTCGTCTTGCCCGATGGCAGCACCCGGATCGCATCGCCCGGCCGCACGGTCCCCGCGCTGATCTGGCCCGCGAAACCCCGGAAATCCAGATGCGGGCGGTTCACCCATTGTACCGCCATGCGGAACGGCCGTTCCCCCATCCGGGCGTCGCTGATCGGCGCGTCCTCAAGGTGGCCCAGCAGCGTCGGTCCCTGATACCAGGGCATTTCGGGGCTTTTGGTGACGATGTTGTCGCCCTTCAGCCCGGAAATCGGGATCGGCAGGAAACTGTCCATGCCGATCTGTTTGGCGAAATGGGAATAATCCGCGACGATTTCATAGAAGCGTTCGGCCGAGTAATCGACCAGATCCATCTTGTTGACGGCCAGCACGATGTTCCTGATGCCCAGCAGATTCACCAGATAGCTGTGCCGCCGCGTCTGGGTCAGCACGCCCTGGCGCGCGTCGATCAGGATCACCGCCAGATCGGCGGTGGACGCGCCGGTCACCATGTTGCGGGTGTATTGTTCGTGCCCCGGCGTGTCGGCCACGATGAACTTGCGCTTGTCGGTGGCGAAGAAGCGATAGGCCACGTCGATGGTGATGCCCTGTTCGCGTTCTGCCGCCAGCCCGTCCACCAGAAGGGCGAAGTCGATCTCGCCGCCCTGGGTGCCCGAGACCTTGCTGTCGGCCTCAAGGCTGGCCAGCTGATCCTCGAAGATCATCTTGCTGTCGTAAAGCAGCCGCCCGATCAGCGTCGATTTGCCGTCATCGACAGATCCGCAGGTGATGAAGCGCAGCATGGTCTTGTGCTGGTGTTTCAGCAGATAGGCGTCGATGTCCTGGGCGATCAGGTCGTCGGTGACGTAAACGGGATCCTGGGCGTTCATCAGAAATACCCCTCTTGCTTCTTCTTCTCCATCGAGGCGGCCTGATCCTTGTCGATGGCGCGGCCCTGGCGTTCGGACGTGGTGGTCAACAGCATTTCCTGGATCACCTGGGGCAGGGTCTTGGCATCCGATTCCACGGCCCCGGTCAGCGGATAGCAGCCCAGCGTGCGGAACCGGACCGACCGCATCTGCGGCACCTCTCCGGGGCGCAGGGGGAAGCGGTCGTCATCGACCATGATCAGCAGCCCGTCGCGTTCCACAACCGGGCGCGGCTCGCTGAAATACAGCGGCACGATGTCGATGTTTTCCAGGTGGATGTATTGCCAGATGTCCAGTTCGGTCCAGTTCGACAGCGGGAAGACGCGGATCGATTCGTCGCGGGCCTTGCGGGTGTTGTAGAGCTTCCACAACTCGGGCCGCTGGTTCTTGGGATCCCAGCGGTGGTTCGCGGAGCGGAAGGAAAAGATCCGTTCCTTGGCGCGGGACTTTTCCTCGTCGCGCCGCGCGCCGCCGAAGGCCACATCGAAATTGTATTTCGTCAGCGCCTGCTTCAGCCCTTCGGTCTTCCACAGGTCGGTATGAAGGCTGCCATGGTCGAAGGGGTTGATGCCTTGGGCCATGGCATCGGGATTGTGGTGGACGATCAGGTCCATGCCCGCCGCCTGGGCGGCCCGGTCGCGCAGATCGTACATGGCGCGGAATTTCCAGGTCGTGTCCACATGCAGCAGCGGAAAGGGCGGGGGCGCGGGATGAAAGGCCTTTTTCGCCAGATGCAGCATGCAGGCGGAATCCTTGCCGACCGAATACAGCATCACCGGGTTTTCGGCATTCGCCACCACCTCGCGCATGATGTGGATGCTTTCGGCTTCCAGCCGCTGCAAATGCGTCAGCGTCGCCGGGGGAAGCGGGGTCGGAACCTGGCTGTTCATGGCATCAACTCTTGATCTGGCCGGGGCGGAATCGTCCGGTTCGCGGGACGCTATTCTTCAGCAGAGGTGAAGATGCAAGTTTCGGCCAGCAGAAAAACCAGTGTTTCCTGCCTGTTCGTCAAACGCCGGAATACTGTTCCAAGCCGGTCGCCAAAGCCAGACCATCGGCCACGGCGGTAAAGGCCTCGGATCGGTGCAGCCGGGCATCGGGCAGGATTCGCGCCGCCAGATTCGTGACCAGGGCCATCAGACTGGACCCGCCGACCAGCACCACGTCGCCGATCCCACCCGCAGCGACGCCCGCGCGCGACAGGGTCTCGGCGATCGCCCCGTGCAGATTCGCGTCGAATCCGTGCAGCGCATCCGCCAGCGACCGGGCGTCGATCGGCGCGGCCAGGCGCGGCTGGATGAAGCCCATGCCGATCCGGGCCTCGTCGCCCCCATTGGCGGCGATCTTGCCGCGTTCGACGGCGAAGGCCAGGTCGTGGCCCAGCTCGTCCGTCAGCACCGTCACCAGCCGCTCCATCCGTGCCGGATCCACGGCCAGCCGGGCCATCTGCTGGGCCAGCCTGCGGTTTTCCGGCGTATAGACAAAGGGGATATGTGCCCAGGACGCCAAGTCGGCATAGATCGCGTTGGGCACCGGCAACAGGCCCGGTCCCATCTCTCGGCGCAGGTGCGAACCGTGTCCCAGCAACGGCATCGCATGGCTCAGCGATACGGCGGTGTCGAAATCTGTCCCGCCCAGGCGGATGCCGTGGCTGGCCAGGATCCGCACCCGCCCGTCCTCTGCGCGATAGACCGAAAAGTCCGAGGTGCCGCCGCCGATATCCACGATCAGCCCGGTCCGGCCCGCCGCGCCCATGCCGTGGCATGCCAGGGCGGCGGCCTCGGGTTCGGGCAGGAAGGCGACGTGATCGAAGCCTGCCGCATGATAGCAGGCGCGCAGATCCGCCTGGGCCTGGGCGTCTCGGGCGGGATCGGCGTGGAAATGCACCGGACGGCCCGACAGGGCGCGGGTCTGCGGCTGGCCGGTCGCGGATTCGGCCCGCCGGCGCAGTTCGGCCAGGAAGGCTGTGATCACATCCGCAAGCGTGCGGCGCTTGCCGGCGATCAGCCGCGATTCGTGCAGCAGCGGCGTTCCCAGCACGCTTTTCAGCGCGCGCATATAGCGCCCCTCTTGCCCGCCGGTCAGGGCCTGGGCCGCCGCATCGCCGATCTGCATCGCGCCGCCGCGCGCGGGAAAGAAGACGGCGGTCGGCAGGGTGTCCGATCCCGCCTGGACCGGGACGCGCCGCACCGCCCCGCGATCCAGCACTGCCACGGCGGTGTTCGAGGTTCCGAAGTCGATGGCAAGGCTGGGCGTCATGGCTGGACCTTTCCTGCTGAAAGTCCCGGCGGGTGTCCCAAGATGGGCGATGCGGCAAGCGCCGCGGCCGAAAGACGGGTTGACGCCGCGATCAACAATGCAACAGTCAGGGAAACAAGGCGAAGCACCCGGAAGGCAGGCGCTAAGGCATGATCGACCCACAGCAGGCAACGCCCCGGCCCGACGCCCCGGCCGTCGAGGATCCGGCGACGATGCCCTTTCCGCTGATCAGCGACATATCCGCAGCCCGCTGGCTGCTGGTCTTCATCATCGCCGCCGCGATCTATTTCTTCCACGGCTTCCTGGTGCCGGTGCTGGCGGCGACGATCATCGCCTTCGCCAGCTGGCCGCTGTCGCGCAGCGTGCAGCGCGCCCTGGGGATCGACCGCACCGCCACGGCGGCGCTGTTCGTGCTGGTGATCGTGCTGTTTCTGGTCGTGCCGGTCACGATGGCGCTGCTTTATGCGTTCCGCGAATTGCAGCAGTGGATCTATTGGGTGTTCGAGGTGAACGCCAACGGCGCCGCCACGCCGCTGTGGATGGTCGACCTGCCGCAGATCGGCGACTGGATCGACGAACAGTGGATGCGCCATATCGGCAGGCCCGGCGCCATCGCGGATCTGGTGCAGCTGACCAGCGGCAACACCATCGCGTCGATCTATCGCAGCGTGCTGGCGGCGGGGAACGTGGCCTTCCATCTGGCGCTGAACCTGCTGTTCATGCTGATCGCGCTGTTCGTGTTCTATCGCGACGGCGACAAGATCGCCGGCCAGATCGACATCATCGGCGCCCGCATCCTGCCCCGCCGCTGGGAACGGCTGTCGCGGGTGGTGCCGCTGACCATCAGCGCCACCGTCACCGGCATGACCCTGATCGCCATGGGCGAGGGGGTGATCCTGGGCATCGCCTACTGGATCGCGGGCGTGCCCTCGCCGGTGACGCTGGGGGTGATCACCGGCATCATGGCGCTGATCCCCGGCGGTGCGCCGCTGTGCTTTACGCTGGTGTCGATCTATCTGGTGGCCAGCGGATCGCCCCTGGCGGGGGTGCTGCTGTTCCTGTGGGGGGCGATCGAGCTGTTCATCGTCGACAAGACCATCCGCCCCGTGCTGGTCGGCGGGCCGGTCAAGATGCCGTTCCTGCCCACGTTCTTCGGCCTGGTGGGGGGCGTCAAGACCATGGGCATCGTCGGTCTGTTCGTCGGGCCGGTGCTGATGGCGCTGCTGGTGGCGATCTGGCGCGAATGGCTGCGGGAAATCCGAACCCATCCGCAAACCCCTTGAACGCCGGGCCTTGCTGAATATGATCCGCGCATGGCGTGTGCTGCGTGCGCCCAGGGACGACCCCTGAATACGGAGACTGGTTGAACCGTTTCTGACAAAAGGGGGGCTGTTTCATGGCAGGCCGAATTCAAAACACCATCCGCAAGTTCCTGGAGAGCGGCACGTCCGGGGGGCTTTTGCTGATCGCGGCGGCGGTGCTGGCGCTGATCGTCGCCAACTCGCCCCTGGCCGAGGCGTATTTCAACGTCCTGCACGCCTATGTCGGGCCGCTGTCGGTCGCCCATTGGATCAACGACGCGCTGATGGCGCTGTTCTTCCTGATGGTCGGCCTGGAAATCAAGCGAGAGATGGTGGACGGCCACCTGTCGTCCTGGCCGCGCCGGATCCTGCCGGGTGTGGCGGCGGCGGCGGGGATGGCGGTCCCGGCGTTGATCTATCTGTTCTTCACCGCGGGCACCGGGGCGACGCATGGCTGGGCCATTCCGTCCGCCACCGACATCGCCTTCGCGCTGGGGGTGATCTCGCTTCTGGGGTCGCGGGTGCCGACCTCGCTCAAGGTGTTTCTGGCAGCGCTGGCGATCCTGGACGACCTGGGCGCGGTGGTGGTGATCGGGCTGTTCTACACCACGGGCCTGTCGCCGGTCGACCTCGGGCTGGCCGCGCTGGTGCTGGCGGCCCTGATCGGGATGAACCGCGCGGGCGTGATGCGGCTGTGGCCCTATCTGGTTCTGGGCGCGGTCCTGTGGTTCTTCGTCTGGCGGTCGGGGATCCACGCCACCATCGCGGGTGTCCTGCTGGCGTTGACCATCCCCCTGAAGCGCACCCCCGCCACGCCCGAGGCGCGTCCGTCGGAAAGCCCGCTGCACCGGCTGGAACATGCGCTGATGGCGCCGGTGGCCTTCCTGATCATCCCCGTCTTCGGCTTCGCCAATGCCGGGGTCAGCTTCGCGGGCCTGGGATCCGAGGCGCTGCTGGCCCCCGTGACGATGGGGGTCGCGGCGGGCCTGGCCCTGGGCAAGGTGGTTGGCATCTTCGGCGCGGTGGCGATCCTGGTGCGGCTGGACTGGGCCGACCTGCCCCCCGGCGCAAGCTGGATGCAGATGCTGGGAACATCGCTTCTGTGCGGGATCGGCTTCACCATGAGCCTGTTCATCTCGCTTCTGGCGTTCAGCCAGCCGCTGTTGCAGGACGAGGCCAAGATCGGCATCCTGATGGGATCGCTGGTGTCGGGTATCGCTGGCTATACCATCCTGCGCTTCGCCAAACGCGAGGCGCCGCGCCGGATGCAGTCCGCAGGCTAGGGCAGGGCGGCCGTTTCAGGCCCGACGGTCGGAACAGGGCGAAGGCGACGGCCTTCGCCAAGAAGACAGGGCGCCGACAGGATTCCCGGCCTATCCTAGACCGGCCAGACCATCAGGATCAGCGGCACCCCGGTCAGCACCACCAGCACCGACAGGGGCAGCCCCAGCCGGGGATAGTCGCTGAAGCGGTATCCGCCCGGCCCCATCACCAGGGTGTTGCACTGATGCCCGATGGGGGTCAGGAAATCGCAGCCCGCACCCACGGCGACGGCCATCAGGAAGGCTTCGGGCGCATAGCCCAGCGTGCCCGCGAAGGTCACCGCGATAGGGGCCATCACCAGCACGGTGGCCGCGTTGTTCAGGAACGGCGTTACCGCCATCGCCGCGACCATGATCAGCGCCAGGGCGCCCCAGACCGGCAGCCCGGTCGCCACGCCCGACAGCCAGGCGCCGATCAGGTCGGTGCCGCCGGTCGCCTGCAACGCCTCGCTGACGGGGATCAGCGCGCCCAGCATGACCAGCAGCGGCCATTCCACGGCCTCGTAGGCCAGTTCCGGGCTGATCGCGCCGGTCACGATCATCAGCACCGCCGCCCCGAAGAAGGCGATGGCGACCGGCAGGATCCCGGCGGCGGTCAGGCCCATCGCGGCGGCCAGGATCAGGATCGGCATCAGCTCCTTGCGCACGCTGCCGATGCGCAGGTTGCGTTCCGCCAGAGGCAGCAGGCCCAGCGACCGGATGCGGTCGGGCAGGATTTCCACCGGGCCTTGCAGCAGCAGCACGTCGCCCGCCTGAAGCCGCGTCCTGGACAACCGTTCGGTCATGCGATGGCCCGAGCGCGACACGGCCAGCAGGCTGATGCCCTGTTCGTCGAACAGCCGGATGCTGCCCGCGCTTTTGCCGATCAGGGCCGAGGTAACGGTCGTCACCGCCTCGATCACGCCGATCCGGCTGGCGGGCAGGTCCAGCTTCGAGGCGGCATCATGACCGGCCAGTTCCAGCCCGCCCTTGGCGACGGCGCGTTCCAGCCCGTCCGGCTCGCCCCGCAGCAGCAGGATGTCGCCTTCCTGGATCACCGTGTCGAACAGCACGACCTTGCGCCGCTCGCCGCCCCGGATCAGGCCGGTCACGGTGATCTCTCCGTCGGCCATGCCGATCAGCGCGCCGATGGTGCGCCCGGCGGCGGCGGATCCGTCGGGCACGGTCGCCTCGGTGTTGTAGTCGCTGATCTTCACCGCTTCGCCCAGGGACGCGGTGGCGCGGCGGTCCGTCGGCAGCAGCCGCCAGGCGAACATCAGGAACAGCACGCCCACTGCCGACAGGCCCAGGCCCACAGGTGCGAAATCGAACATGCGGAAGGGCTGGCCGGTCATGTCCTGGCGCACCTCCGACACGATGATGTTGGGGGACGTGCCGACCAGGGTGATCAACCCGCCCAGCAGCGATCCGAAGGACATCGGCATCAGATAGAGCGAGGGCGACTGCCCGGATTTCTTCGCCATCTTCAGCGCGGCGGGCATCATCATCGCAAGCGCACCGATGTTCTTGACCAGCGACGACAGCAGCGTCACGGTGCCGACCAGCACCAGAAGCTGCACCCCCATGGTGGTCAGCCGGCGCACCAGCCACCGCAGCGCGGCGTCGATGATGCCCGACCGCGACACGGCGGCGCTGACGACCAGGGCGCTGCCGACGATGATGACGATATCGTTGCCGAAGCCGGTGAAGGCTTCGTCCGGCGACACGGTGCCCGCCAGCAGGGATGCCAGCAAGGCCAGCATCGCCACCACGTCATAGCGGATCCTGCCCCAGATGAACAACGCCATCATCACGCCGACGATGGCGAAGGCAAGCATCTGCTGTACGGTCATGAAATCGCCCCCTGTTCCCCGTCCAGGCGAAGGGGATCACCGCAAAACCGGCGGGCAGGAGATTTGGTTGCCGGTCCGGGATGGGAAAGAGCGAAGATTTTTCTCTGTCCCGGCGCTGCGTCAGCCTTGGTCCGCCGCCATCCGGTGCCGCCCGATGGGCAGCATCATCGGCCGCCCCGAGGTCGGGTCGGGGATGATCCGGCTGTCCAGGCCGAAGACGGCGCGGACGGTATCGCGGGTCAGCACCTCTGGCGGGGTGCCCTGGGCATAGAGGCGGCCGTCGGCCATCGCGACCAGGCGGTCGGCATATCGCGCGGCCAGGTTCAGGTCGTGCAGGACCATCACCACGGTGGTGCCGCGCCGGTGGTTCAGGTCGGTCAGCAGGTCCAGGACCTCGACCTGGTGGCTGATGTCCAGGAAGGTCGTGGGTTCGTCCAGCAGCAGAAGGTCCGTTTCCTGCGCCAGCGCCATCGCGATCCAGACCCGCTGGCGCTGACCGCCCGACAGCTCGTCCACCGCGCGTTCGGCCAGATCCAGGGTCTTGGTGGCCTCCAGCGCGGCGGCGACGGCCTGGTCGTCGCGGGGCGACCAGCGGGACAGGATGCCGTGATGGGGATGGCGGCCCCGGCCCACCAGGTCGGCGACGGTGATCCCCTCGGGCGCGATGGGCGATTGCGGCAGCAGACCCATGACCTGCGCGACACGGCGGGGGGCCATGCGGTGGATGGCCTTGCCGTCCAGCAGCACCTGGCCCGCGCGCGGCGACAGCAGCCGCGACATGGTGCGCAGCAGCGTCGATTTCCCGCAGGCATTCGCGCCGACGATGGCGGTGATCCGGCCCGGCACCACGTCCAGATCCAGATCCCGCAGGATCAGCCGGTCGCCATAGCCCGCGGCAAGGTGCCGGACGGAAAGGGAATGGTCAGTCACAAGGATCCTCCGGCACGGTTCACGCGCACGATCAGCCAGATCAGATAGGGCGCGCCCAGGGCGCCGGTGACGACCCCCACCGGAAAGCGCGCGGGCAGCAGGAACTGGCCCACGTAATCGCCCCCCAGCACCAGCAAGGCTCCCACCAGGGCCGATGGGACCAGCACCGATCCGTTCGGCCCCAGGATCCGCGCGGCGATGGGGCCGGACAGGAAGGCCACGAAGGCCACCGGGCCGGTGACGGCGGTGGCGACGGCGATCAGGCCCACGGCCGACACGATCACCAGCATCCGCGTCAGCGCGACATTCGTGCCAAGCGCGGCGGCGGTATCGTCCCCCAGCCGCAGCGATTCCAGGTCGCGGGTGCGGCTGACCAGCAAGCCGCCGAACAGGGCCAGAGACATCAGGATCGGCAGCGCCTGGGACAGTTGCGCGCCGTTCACGCTGCCGGTCAGCCACCGCATCGCCTCTTGCAGATCCCAGGATGGCGCGCGCGTCAGGACATAGGCGATGAAGCTGTCCAGCATGGCCGAGACGCCGATGCCGACCAGGATCAGCCGCGTTCCCGCCACCCCTCCCTGCCAGGACAGGGCATAGATCAGCAGGGCGACGCCCAGCCCGGCGGCGACTGCGAAGGCCGACACCACCGGCCCGTCCAGCCCCAGGATGACGATGGCAAAGACCGCCGCCGCGCTGGCGCCCCGGCTGATGCCGATGATGTCCGGGCTGGCCAGCGGATTGCGCAGCATGATCTGGAAGGCCGCGCCGCCCAGGCCGAAGGACAGCCCGGCCAGGATCCCCATGACCGCGCGCGGCAGCCGCAGCTGGCCCACGGTGAAGGATGCGCCGGGCACGTCCTGGCCCGCCAGCACCCGCAGCACGGTGCCGGGCGGCACGAAGGACTGGCCCAGCATCAGCGTCAGGGCGAATCCCGCCAGCAGCAGGGTCAGCGCGCCCGCGACGACGGTGGCGCGCCGCCGGGTGCGGCGCCGGCGTCCGGCGGCGACCAGGTCCAGGGCGGTCATAACGCGCGGACCCTGGCGCGGCGCACGATCCAGATGAAGAAGGGCGCGCCGATGAAGGCGGTGACGATGCCCACGTCCAGCTCGGACGGCCGGGCGATCAGGCGGCCCGCGATGTCCGAGGCGATCAGCAGGCAGGCCCCCGCCAGGGCGGAAAAAGGCAGCAGCCAGCGGTGGTCGACGCCCACCAGGACGCGGCACAGATGCGGCACGATCAGGCCCACGAAGCCGATCGGCCCACAGACCGCCGTCACGGCCCCGCACATCAGGATCGCGCCCAGGGCGGCCATGGCGCGGGCAAGGGCCACACGCTCGCCCAGGCCTGCCGCCATGTCGTCGCCCAGGGCCAGCGAGTTCAGCTTGCGCGCGCTGGCCAGGCCGATCGCGAAACCCGCCGCCAGGAACGGCAGGACCGGAGTCAGGCGCGCGAATGTCGCCCCGCCGACGCCGCCCACCTGCCAGGATTGCAGGCCACCCGCAACATCGCCGCGCGACAGCATGATCGCCAGCACCAGCGACAGGAACGCGACCGAGGTGGCGACCCCCGCAAGCGCCAGCTTCAGGGGCGTCGGCCCCCCTCGGCCCAGCGATCCGATGGCATAGACGAAGACCGCCGTCGCCGCCGCGCCGCCGATCGCCACCCAGATATAGGCCTGCGCGGAGGCGATCCCGAAGAAGGCCACCGCCACCGCGACCGCCAGGGACGCGCCCAGGTTCACCCCCAGGATCCCCGGATCGGCCAGGGGGTTGCGCGTCACGCCCTGCATGATTGCCCCCGACAGGCCGAGCGCCGCCCCGGCCAGCGCGGCCAGCAGCGTGCGCGGGATCCGCGCCGCCGCCGCCGCCTGGCCGATGCTGTCCACCCGCCCCCGCAGCGCGGCGGCGATGTCGTCCCAGCCGACCTCTCGGGTGCCGATGGCCACCGACAGCGCGCATAGACCCGCAAGCAGCGCCAGCATCACCGCCAGCCAGCCCGCGCGGATGCGGTTCGACCGGGGCGCGAGGCGCGCGCGCGGCAGCGAGTTGGCGGCCGCCGTCATTCGGACTTCTGCGCGGCCTCGGCCAGCAGGGCGGCGTAATCCTCCAGCACATAAGGAAGCCCCAGCGGCGTCGGGTTGGCGGCATTGCCCAGCGGGTCGTTCCTCAGGACGACGATGGCGTCGTTGGCGACGGCGGGCATGTGCCTGAACAGCGGATCCAGCCGCATCGCCGCCAGCAGGATCGGCCCGCCATAGGTCACGACGATATCCACATCGTCGAAGGCGTCGATCCGTTCGGCGCTGATCGACCCGAAGAACTGCCCCGGCTGCGTCGCCTGAATCACGCTGCGAGGCATCGACAGGCCCAGATCCTGGAAGAACTTCACCCGCGTGTCGTTGGCGCTGTAGAAGTTGATGACGGACAGGTTGGTCGTGTCCAGATGCGTCACGAACATCGCCGTCTTGCCCTGCAGCTGAGGGTGGCGGGCGATGGCCTGGGCGATCTGCCCCTCCATCCGGGCGATCAGGGCGTCGCCCTCGGCGGCCATGCCCATGCCCGCGCTGTTCATGCGGATCATCTGCCGCCATTCGGTCGTCCAGGCGCCGTCGGGATAGGCCACGACCGGCGCGATCCGGGACAGCGTGTCGTAATCGGCCTGGGTCAGCCCGGAATAGGCGGCCAGGATCACGTCGGGCTGCGTCGCCGCCACCCTTTCGAAGTCGATGCCGTCGCCCTCGTCGAACAGCACCGGCGTCTGGGCGCCCAGTTCGGCCAGTTTCTCCTCGACCCATGGCAGCACACCGTCGCCGTCGTCATCGCCGTAATTCGCCGCAGCCATCCCCACCGGCACCACGCCCAGAGCCAGGGGAACCTCGTGGTTGCCGGAATTGACCGTCGCCACGCGCTGCGGCTTTTCCGCGATGACGGTGCTGCCGAAGGCATGGGGGATGGTGATCGGATAGTCCTGGGCCGCAGCAAGGGCGGGCAGCAGCAGGGCGGCAAGGCCGATGGCAAGACGGATCATGGGCGCGATCTCCTGTGACAGGCCAAGGCTTTTCCGCGTCGCGGCGGTCCCGTCAACCCCGGCCAAGGGCCTGTTCGCACGGGCATTAACACTTTTCCATGGATTCCGACAAAAACAGTGGGATTCTTCAAGACAGGCGCGCGCAGCCGCTCCTATAAGCCCCGCCAGCATGATCGGCGCGCCGTCCCGCCCTTTCCCTCGGGTGCCGGCGGCCCAAGGTCATTCCAGGGCCAGCCAGCCTGCGGACCCTCTCTGATCCGACGGCAGCCAGCAGCGACAACACAACATCCATGCGGGACTTCGAACCATGGCACATGACATCTCATGCGGCGCCCGCCGCACCCTGACGGCCCTGCTTCTGGGCTGCACCGCGCTGATCGCGTCCCCGGCTCTTGCCCAGGACGCGGGCACCGGGACCGAGGCGTCCCCCTATCGCCTGTCGCCGATCCTGATCAATGCGGACGGACAGTTCGACGACGACGCGAATTCCATCGTGGCCCGCGAACTGTGGGTGGGCGGCAAGGTCGCGACCAGCGTTCTGGATACCCCGGCATCGGTGTCGGTCATCACCGAAAAGGAAGTCCGCGACCGCAGGGCCACAACGCTGGAGGAGGTGCTGAGCTATTCCTCGGGCATCCATACCGATTACTACGGCACGGACGACCGCAACGAATATTTCCTGGTCCGGGGGTTCGAGGCGACGACCTATCGCGACGGCCTGACCCTGGGATCCATGCGCAGCGCCCGCGAGGAGCCCTATGCGTTCGAACGGACCGAGGTGATCCGGGGCGGAAACTCGACCCTGTTCGGCACCTCGGATCCGGGCGGCACGATCAACTTCGTCACCAAGCAGCCGCGATTCGAGCGGTTCGGCGAGGTCTATGGCTCGGTCGGATCGCCGCGCAACGCCGAATACGGCTTCGATGCGGGCGACGTGCTGAACGCCGAAGGGACGCTGGCCTATCGGCTGACCGCCAAGGTCCAGGACGGCGAACGGGATTACGATCATTCCCGGAACGACAGTCGCTTCCTGATGGGCGGGCTGTCCTGGCAGCCCGGCACCGCCACGACGCTGAGCGTGGTCGCCGATTACCTGAAGCGCGAAAACACCCCCAACAGCGGCGGCTATCCGCTGGACCGCGAATACGACCGCAGCGATTTCTTCGGAGAGCCGGATTTCAACTATCAGAATGTCGAGCGCGCCAGCATCACCGGATTGCTGGAACATGACTTCGACAACGGCCTGAACCTGCGCGCGAACCTGCGCTACAGCGACCTGAAAAGCGATTTCGGCTATGTGTATCTGTCGGACAGCCCGGCGCGGGTCGGCACGGTCGTGGATCGCTGGTATTTCGGGGGCGACAACACCGCCGAGGAACTGATCGGCAACGTCATCCTGCAATACGACCGCAGCTTCGACCGTTTCGACAGCAGCACCGTCGCCGGACTGGAATTCCGCGACGCCTCGACCAGCAGCGCGCCGTTCTATGGGCTTTACACCCCCATCGACATTGCGAACCCGGTCTATTCCGGCGCGCCCGGCACCCTGGCCGCGCCCTATGAATTGCGCGACAACGACTACAAGACCAAATCGCTGTTCGTGCAGCAGAACCTGTCCTTCGACGACCGCTTCATCGCGACCGTCGGCCTGCGCCATGACTGGCTGGACATCCAGGAAACGCTGAACGACGTGCAGACCAGCGACGATTTCTCGGAAACCTCGATCCGGGGGGCGCTGACCTACAAGGTCAACAGCGAGCTCTCGACCTATGTCAGCTATGTCGAATCTGTCGCGCCTCCGGGTGTGGGCGTCGAACCGGAACGGGGCGAGCAATACGAACTGGGCGTGAAATATCAGCCGCTGGGGACCAACGCGCTGATCTCGGCCTCGGTCTATGACCTGACCAAGAACAACGTCACCGTGGCGGTGGTCCAGCCGGACGGCAACATCACCCGCGAACTGGTTGGCGAACAGCGGGTGCGCGGCTTCGATCTGGAAGGCAAGGCCGAACTGGGCGGCAATGTCGACGTGATCGCGTCCTATTCGTATATGAAGTCCGACGTCGTGCGGTCCGGGCCGATCCGGGGCGTGGACGTGGAAGGAAACGAATTCGGCAACGTCCCCAACCACATGGCGTCGTTGTGGCTGAACTATACCCTGCCTGGCAATCAAACCCGCGGCGACATGCGCTTCGGCCTGGGCGCGCGCTATGTAGGGTCGTATTTCTTCGCGATCTCGAACGATACTGGCAAGGCCGAATCGTCGGTCACGCTGGACGCCGCCTTCAACTATCAGGTGCAGGAAAACACCAACCTGGCGGTGAACATCAGCAACCTGCTGGACGATCAGCATGTCGTCGGCAGCGGCACGGCGGATTACTATAACCCCGGCCGGGCCGTCGCCGTGACCCTGCGCCACACCTGGTAACGGGCGCTATTCCGCGATCCGCATCCGCCGCCACGCGGCGGGTGTTTCCCCCGCGACCTGCCGGAAGGCGCGCGTCAGATGCGCCTGGTCGGAAAAGCCCAGATGCGCGGCCACATCGGCCACGGTCAGGGCGCGGTCGGTCAGCAGGCGCTGCGCCTGGGCGATCCGCTGGGCCAGTTGCCATTGCAGGGGCGTCTGGCCCGTCGTCTGCTTGAAGACCGCTGCGAACCAGCTTTCCGACAGCCCGACCGCCGCCGCCATCTCGGCCACGGTCATGCGCCGGTCCTGGCGCGCGTGCAGCCGGGCCGTCAGCCTGCGCATCTGCGCAGGCGTCAGCCCGCCCGAGGCGCTGTCCTGGCCCTGTGGCGGGATGTCCAGAAGCCCGGTCGCGATGCTGCCCACCAGGTTTTCGGCAAAGACCGGATGGCGCGCGGGCTGCGACACCTCGTCCACCAGCAGACCGGCCAGGACGGACAGCGCCGGGGCGTCCTGGATCTCGACCGGGCGGCGCAGGACCGACAGCGCGTCCGACGCGCCAAGCGAAGGCGACAGGAACCGCAGCAGCCGGTCGCGGTGGATATGCAGGTCCAGATGCGCGAAATGATGCGCGCCGGTGAAGCTGGACCAGATCGGCATCCCCGCCGGGACATACAGCGCCCGCATCATCGGCCGGGCATGGGCGGCCATGCCCGCGTCGCGGTTCGAGATCAGGATGTGGTCCGACACGTCGTTCAGAAAGAACACGATGCGCGGATCGGGCGACAGGTAATAACCCGTGGCGCCTGCCTGCGCCTCGGCCTGCCAATAGACGCTGGCCACGCCGTCCAGGCCGCGCCAGCGGACCGGCGCCACGGCCCGGATGCCATCGGTCCGGCAGGTCATCCTGTGCAGGTAGCTCATCGCGGGTTCAGCGGTTTCGATATTGTTGACTGAATTTGTTCAGTATAAGAAAAGCGCATAAATGGAAAGGCCCGCGTCATGTCGCATCTGCGCACACACCGGAATTCCGGCACCATCCCCATGGCATCCGGGGCGGCTGCGGCGGCCCTGAAGGCCCGCGCCGCCGCGTGGGAGGTGCCGCTGGTGGAAACCCCTGACGGGCTGAGCCTGTTCGTCTGGGGCTGCGAATTGCGCCTGGTGCCGGGCGGCGACGAGGTCCGCGTCGAATTGACGGCGCCGGAAGCGCGCCTGATCGGCAGCCTTCAGGACAGCGCCACCGAACTGTTCACCGAGGCCGGGCTGGATGTCAGGTGGGACCGCGTCGATGCGGGCGCGCTTGCGCCGGGCCTGTCGCTGATGCGCGTGGAATCGGTGACGCAGCGGTCGCCAGGATTCATCCGCGTGCGATTGAGCGGGCCGGATGCCGGGCGCTTCGGCATCGGCAGC
This sequence comes from Paracoccus sp. 22332, assembly GCF_052045125.1. Taxonomy (NCBI): domain Bacteria; kingdom Pseudomonadati; phylum Pseudomonadota; class Alphaproteobacteria; order Rhodobacterales; family Paracoccaceae; genus Paracoccus; species Paracoccus sp. 22332. Next base: position 84,656 of record NZ_JBQEOI010000001.1, on the reverse strand, counting down.
CTGCATTTCCGTCTGCTTCTGCCCCCTGCCGGTCGCGAAGCGGTCTGGCCCAGGGTCGGGGCCTCGGGGCGGACGGAATGGCCCACGGGGGCGGATGCGCTGCACCGTCCGGTCTATACGGTCGCTGGCCATGGCCACGAGTGGCTGGATTTCGACATCTTCCGCCACGCGGGCAGCCCGACCTGCGACTGGGCGCTGTCCGGTCCGCAGGGATCGACCGTGGGCATCATCGGTCCCGGCGGAGGCTGGTGCCCGGACGCCGCCCGGCTGCACCTGTTCGGCGACGAAACCGCGCTGCCCGCGATCGCGCGGATGCTGGAACTGGCACCGGGCGAGGTCACGGCCCATATCCGCGCGGCCTATCCCGATCTGGGGCCGCTGGCCGCCGATCCGCGCGTCACGCGCTGCGACGACCTGCTGGCTGCCCTGGCCAGGACCGATCTGGGGAAAGGCAGCCATGTCTGGTTCGCGGCCGAGGCAGGGCAGGCCCGCGAGGCCCGCCAGCACCTGATCGCGCGCGGCATCGACCGCAAGGATTTCCTGTCGGCCGCCTATTGGGGCTGACGCGGGGACGGCCTGACCGCCCCCGCGACCGGATCAGGCGCCGATCCGCCGCCGCGCCGCCAGTCCGGTGATGCCGACCGCAGCCGCCAACAGCGGCAGAGAGGCAGGCAGGGGCACCGGGGCCGGTTCGTCGTCGATGCGGACCAGGCTCATGGTGGCATCGCCCCCCAACGTCGCGATGCCCGCCGCAAAGTCCGTCCCTGCCTCGAAAAAGCCCAGGTCGAAAGACAGTCCGTTGATTGCGGTGAAGGTCACGCCATCATCCAGCAGTTCCAGCAGCTCTTCCAGGCCGGTCACCTCGGCCAGGACATAGCCTGCAAATCCCAGATAGTCGGGCAAGCCCTCGATGCTGCCCGTGCCGGAAAAGTCCAGCGTATAGCGGCCCGCCTGCTGGATCTCATAGATGATGCCGTCGAAATGTCCCAACGGGACATCCACGCTGGCGACCGTCGCGGCGTCGGCGACCGATACCAGCGTGAACGTCGTTGCAAAGGCCAAGGCCACGGCCTGCAAGGCTGATCTCATGTAAATCTCCTACGGTATGCACCTGCAGCGATGCCCAGCAGCATGATGCCACCGGCCATCGCGGCGGGATTCCGCCTAACTATGCCTTAATCGGCGAATAATTAAAGATTTTTCGTGGCCTGAAATGCAATTGCACGAAATGGTTGTCTTTCAGGCGGCCAGCCCCGCATAGATCCCGCCCCGCGCGATCAGATCGGCATGGCTGCCGATCTCGGCCACGCGGCCGCGGTCCATCACCACGATTCGGTCGGCATTGCGGATGGTGCCCAGCCGGTGCGCGATGACCAGTGTCGTGCGCCCCGCCGCCAGCGCATCCAGCGCCTGCTGGATCTCGCGTTCGGTCTGGCTGTCCAGCGCGCTTGTCGCCTCGTCCAGGATCAGGATCGGCGGGTTCTTCAGGAAGGCGCGGGCGATGGCCACGCGCTGTTTCTGACCGCCCGACAGCATCACGCCGCGTTCGCCGACCATCGTGTCCAGCCCGTCGGGCAGGTTGTCGATCATCTGCGTCAACTGCGCCTGGGAGGCGGCCTGGCGGATGTCATCGTCGCTGGCGCCCAGGCGGCCATAGGCGATGTTTTCCCGCAGCGTTCCGCCGAACAGGAACACGTCCTGGCTGACCAGCCCGATCTGGCGGCGCAGGCTGTTCAGCCGCATTCGCGCCAAGTCCAGCCCGTCCACGGTGATCCGGCCCCGCGTGGGTTCGTAAAATCGCGGCAGCAGCGCCAAGAGCGTGGTCTTGCCCGCCCCGGACGGGCCGACGAAGGCCACCGTTTCACCCGCGCGAATGGTCAGGTCGATGCCGTCCAGGATGGTCCGGCCTTCGTCATAGGCGAAGCTGACGTTTTCGAAGCGGATGTCGCCGCGCAGGGCCGGGGCCTCGACGGCATCGGGGGCGTCGGCGATCTCGGGGTCCGTGGCCAGCAGTTCCTGATAGCGGCGGAAACCGGCGATGCCGCGCGGATAGGTCTCGATCACGGCGGCGATCTTTTCCAGCGGGCGATAGAAGACGCCGACCAGCAGCAGGAAGCCGACGAAGCCGCCGGTGGTCAGCTCGCCCGACAGCACGAAGCCCGCGCCGACCACCATCACGATCACCTGGACCAGCCGCAGGCCCATGTATTGCAGCGCACTTGACGCCGCCATCACGCGATAGGCATCCAGCTTGGCCTGGCGGTAGCGGGCGTTGTCGGCGGCGAACAGATGGGTCTCGTGCGCCTCGTTGCCGAAGGCCTGCACGACGCGGACGCCGCCCAGGGCTTCCTCCAGCCGGACGTTGAAATCGCCGACGCGGGAATAGATGGCGCGCCAGGTCTGCGTCATGCGCCCGCCATAGACGATCACCAGCGCCAGCATCGCCGGCACGATCAGCGCCACGATCACCGCAAGCTGCGGGTTGACCCAGAACATCAGCGCGAAGGCCCCCACAAAGGTCATGATGGCGATGAAGGCGTCCTCGGGGCCGTGATGGGCGACCTCGCCGATTTCCTCCAGGTCGCGGGTGACGCGGGCGACCAGCTTGCCGGTCCGCGCGCGGTCGTACCACCGCCAGGACAGCCGGGTCAGATGGTCGAAGGCGCGGGCGCGCATCTCCGTCTCGATGTTGATGCCCAGCTTGTGGCCCCAATAGATCACCACCGTCAGCAGCCCGGCATTGATCGCGTAAAGCGCCAGCAGCCCCGCGGCGGCGGCGACCGTCAGCGTCCAGTTGCCCTGCGGCAGCAGGTGGTCGATGAAGGCGGTGACGGCCAGCGGAAAGGCCAGTTCCAGCAGGCCCGACAGCACCGCGCAGCCGAAATCCAGCCAGAACAGTCCCATGAAGGGGCGGTAATAGGAAAAGAACTGGCGCAGCATCGGGTTTCCCTCAGGCGGGGATGGCCACCGGGCCGCCATCCGCGCGTGTCAGCACCTGCATCGGCAGGCCATAGATCCGTTCCAGCGCATCGGACCGCATCAGGTCGGCGGGGCCGCCCTGCAAGACCAGGCGCCCGCCCTTCAGCGCGACCACGTGGTCGCAGAATCGGGCGGCCATGTTGACCTCGTGGAGCACGATCACGGCGCTGCGGCCGCTCTCATGGCACATGCGGCGGACAAGCGCCAGAACCTCGACCTGATGGGCGATGTCCAATGCGCTGATCGGCTCGTCCAGAAGCAGGGTCGCGGCCTGTTGCGCGACCATCATCGCCAGCCAGGCCCGCTGGCGTTCGCCCCCCGACAGGGTATCGACCAGCCGGTCGGAAAAATCCGTGACGCCGCATTCGGCCATCGCGCGGGCGACGGCCTGGTGGTCGCCGGGACCGAAGCGGCCAAGCGCGCCGTGCCAGGGGTATCGGCCAAGCGCCACCAGTTCGCGCACGCTCATCCCCTCGGCCGCCGGGGGATGCTGGGGCAGGAAGGCAAGACGGCGGGCGTAATCGCGGGCGCGCCAGTCGGGCAGGGCGCGGCCCTCGAAGGCGACGGCGCCGCCGCTGGGGGCGATCTGGCGGGCCAGCACCTTCAGCAGCGTGGACTTGCCCGACCCGTTATGGCCGATCAGCGCGATCATCCGGCCGGGGGGCAGGTCCAGCGTCAGGCCGTGCAGAAGGCGGCGGCCGGGCACGTCGACGGTCAGGCCGGCGATGGAAAAGAGGCTCATCGGTGCGGTCTCATCATCAGCCAGATCAGCCAGGGCGCGCCGATCAGCGACGCGAACAGGCCCAGCGGCAGTTCATAGGGAAAGCCCGCCATGCGCGCCCCGAAATCGGCCGCCAGCATCAGCCCCGCGCCGATCAGCGCCGCGCCGGTGACGTGATCGCCCGGTCGGGCAAGGCCCAGGCGGCGGGCCATGTGGGGGGCCATCAGGCCGACGAAGGACAGCGGCCCGACCAGGACCGTGGCGGCCCCCGTCGCCATCCCGGCCAAGGCGATCAGCAGCAGCCGCGCGCGGCGCAGCGGCAGGCCCAGCCCGCCCGCGATGCCGGTGCCCAGCGGCAGCACCGCCAGCCAGCGCCGCGCGGCCAGCGCCCCGGCCCACAGCACCCCCGCCACCGCCGCCAGGGCCAGCGCGCCGGGCATGGTCACGGCCGACGACGACCCCGACAGCCAGGACAGGATCTGAAAGGACCGGGTGTCGCCCACCGACATCGCCGCCGCCAGCACGGCGGATGCCAGCGCCGACACCGCGATCCCCGCCAGCAGCACCCGTTCGGCGGGCATGTCGCGGCGGCTGACGAAAGCGGCGATCAGCGCCAGCGCCACCGCGCCCCCGGCCATCGTCCCCGCCGTCAGCGCCGCCGCCGTGGGCGCGGCCAGCAGATAGACCACGCCCGCATAGCCCATCGCCGCGCCGCCCGACACGCCCAGCACCTCGGGCGAGGCGAGGGGGTTCGCGGTCAGCCGTTGCAGGATCGCGCCCGCGATCGCCAGGGCCGCCCCGGCGGAGGCCGCCGCGATCAGGCGCGGCAGGCGCATCGGCAGGAAGGCCGCGAAGCTGTCGGCGTCCAGGATCGCCCAGCCGCCGGGCACCCGGCCGATCCAGACCAGCACCAGGGCGGCGATCACCAGGGCAACAGCCAGCCCGGCCAGCAGCGGCAGGGGGCTGTCGCGGCGCGGCGCGGGGCCTTCGGCGCGTTCCGTTCCCGGCGGGGTCGATCCGCGCAGACGCGGCAGCAGCCAGATCAGCAGCGGCCCGCCGATCAGCCCGGTCAGCGCGCCGGTCGGAAAGGTCTCGCCCACACGGCCCGCCACCAGCAGCACCAGCCCGTCGCAGACCGACAGGATCAGCGCGCCGATCACCGGCGACAGGACCAGCAGGCGCGGGATCGACACCGCCCCAAGGCTCCGCGCCAGGGCGGGCGCGGCCAGACCCACGAAGGCGATCAGCCCCAGTTCGGCGGACACGGCACCGGCCAGGACCACCGCCACGCCCACCGCCAGCAGCCGCACCAGGGTCACGTTCAGGCCCAGGCCGGACGCCCCCTCGACCCCCAGCGACAGCACGCGCAGGGGGCGCGCCAGAGCGGCGGTTGCGATGGCCCCGAAGACCAGCACCGCCGCCAGCGCCCGCACCCCCGACCAGTCCTGCTGGACCAGAGACCCGCCGTTCCAGATCACCAGAGACAGCAGGTACTGCCCCTGCGCCAGCGTCATCGCGGTCGCCACGGCGCTGGCGGTCATCCCGACCAGCATCCCGGCGATCACCATCGTCACCGGCGCGAATCCCCGCCGCGCGCCGATGGCCAGCACCAGCCCGGCGGCCAGCCCCGCGCCCGCCAGCGCCACAGGCCAGCGGCCCTGATCCAGCAGGTCCGGCGCCAGCATGGTCGCCATCACCAGCGCAAGCTGCGCGCCGGCGGAAATCCCCAGCGTGGTCGGATCGGCGACCGGGTTCCTCAGCACGACTTGCAGGATCGCGCCCGACAGGCCCAGCACGGCGCCCGCCAACAGCGCGATCACCCCGCGCGGCATCAGCCCGAAGCCCAGCAGGATCTGCGGAATGTCCATCCGCGCCGGATCCAGAGGCCAGGAAGGCCAGTCCGCGAAGGGCAGCAGGTGCAGCGCCGCCGCCAGCCACAGGGCGGCGGCCAGCCCGGCGACGGGGATCAGCCGCGCGGTCATGCGATGGCCCCCGGCCCGGCCTCGAAGGCCTGGGCCAGCAGGGTGGCGAAGCGCAGCGCGGCGGGGACCGCGCCGAAGGCGTTGGTGTCGGCCAGCAGATAGGTCCGCCCCTGCGCGACCGGGGGCAGGGCGCGCCACAGGACGCTGCGCGACAGGGCGCGTCCGGCGGCGGCGGGCAGGGCGCCGATATTGACCAGCCGGGCCTCGGGCATCCGGGCCAGCCGCTCGATGGGGATGGGCGCCATGAAGCTGAAGGCCGTGCCGTCCGTCCAGGCGTTCCGCAGGCCCAGCCGCTCCAACGTGCTGCCGAACAGGCTGTCGAAACCGAAAACCCGCATGTGCCGGCCGTCGCCGATATTGATCAGCGCCACGGGCCGGTCGCGGAACGGCGCCAGCCGCCCGGCCAGCCCGTCCAGCGCGGCATCGGTCGCGGCCAAGGCCCGCGCGCCCGCCGCCGGATCGCCGATGGCATCGGCCAGCGCCGTCAGCGCGGCAAGCGCCTTGGGCAAGGGCGGCTCGCCCGGCGTGAAGAAGGGCAGCGACAGGACCGGGGCGATGGATCGCAGCCGGTCCTCGTAGCGGGTGTAAAAGGGCGAGGACAGGATCAGGTCCGGTCGGGTCAGTTGCAGCAGTTCGAAATTCGGGGCACCGCGCAGGCCCAGGTCGGTGACATCCGGCGGGATCGCGGGTTCGATCACGTCTGCGCGGAACCGCACCAGTTCGGCGGCGGCGACGGGCATGTGACCGATGGCCGCTGCGGTTTCCAGCATCGCCCAGTCGATGGCAGCCAGCCGGGGTGCAAATGATGCGGGCGGGGCGGCCCGCAAAGGCAGGCCCGCCGCCAGGAAGGCCCCGGCGGCGGTCAGGATCGCACGGCGCGAGGGCAGGGCGCCCCCGCTGGTCACCACTTGTAGGCGACCTCTGCCGTGACGGTGCGGCCTTCGCCGTAGGCACAATAGGAGAAGCCGCAGGTTCCCAGGTAGACCTCGTCTGTGAGGTTCGAGATGTTCAGCTTGGCCTCGTAATTGTCTCGGCTGTAGCTGGCGCCCAGATCGACCAGCGTCACGTCATCAAGCTTGGCGGGCAGGCCGGCAGCCGCAGGCTGGTTCGATTGGCTGTAATAGCGCGATCCGATGTAGCGGATGCCGCCACCGATCCGGAAGCCGTTCCCGAAGTCACGATCCAGCCAGAGGCTGGCAAGATGACGGGGGGCGTTGGGCATTTCCTTCCCATCGTTTACGGCGTCGCGCGGATCGCTCTGCTCGGTGCTGTTATAGGCATAGCTTGCGCGTACGTCCCAGCCATCCGCGATCTCGGCGGTTGCCTCCAGTTCCAGGCCGCGCGACTTTACCTTACCAACCTGATACCATCTGTTGTCGGCCGCATCGCGATAGGTCACGTTCTGGTTTTCCAGGTCATAGATCGCGGCGGTGATGATGCCGTTGAAGTTTTGCGGTTGATACTTGACGCCGGCTTCCCACTGCTTGCCTTCGGTAGGTTTCAGCGGGGTGCCGTCGTTCTGGGTGCTGGTGACCGGATCGAAGGAGGTCGAGTAGCTGGCATAGGGCATCATGCCATTGTCGAACAGATAAGAGACCCCCGCGCGGCCCGTGACTTCGTTATCCTTGTAAACGGTGTCGTCGCTGTAGGCGCCGGTCTGCTCGACCCAGTCATAGCGCAGGCCAAGGGTGCCGCGCCAGTTGCCATAGATCAGCTCGTCCTGGGCATAGAGACCGGCCTGACGGTAAAGCGTGGGGCCTTCCGAGACATACCAGGGTGTGCGGACGGGATCGGCATAATAGTCCGGATTGTTCAGATCCAGCGGATCGGCATTCAGCCATTCACTGCGCTGATCGGCCTCGTAGCGGCGAATGTCGGCACCGAACAGCAACTGGTGAGTCACCGAACCGGTGACCACCTCGCCCGACAGGCGGGTATCGACGCTGATCGTCTCGCTGTTTTCGCGCTGGCGGCTGGAACCGCGACCCATGATGGTGTCGGTGTCGCTGTCGTCGGGGTAGGTGCCGCGATAATCCCAATCGAACTTTTCGTAACGCAATCCCTGGCTGAGGGTCCAGCCATTCTCCATCTCGTGGCTGACCTCGACGCCGATGCTGTACATCGTCCGGTCGCTGTCGTCCCAGTCCTTCTGACCGGTGTAAAGATCGCGAAGATACTTGCCGTCCCCGGTCAGGGCCACCGTGGGCGCAACGCCTGCGGGCGAAATCGGCGCGTCCTTGGTATAATTCGCCAGGAAGTCGATTGTCGTCGCCTCATCCGGGGTCCAGCGCACCGCAGCCGCAAGATAGCCGCCCTTGTTCGTCAGATCCTCGATCTGGGTGCTTTCGTCGCGACCGATCCCGGTGAGTCGGAAGGAAAGGGTATCGTCTGCCGACCGGTTCACGTCGAAAAAGATTTTCGAGCTTTCATTGCTGTCATAGCCAAGCCCCACTTCTCCGAAATTGCCGGACTGGGCGCGCTTCTGCACCATGTTGATGATGCCCATTGGCGAGCCTGCGCCATAGAGCGACGACGACGGGCCGCGCAGAACCTCGATCTGCTGAAGGCCATAGATTTCCTGGCTGACGGCGCCGAAAAAGCGCCCTTGGCGCAGACCGTTGACATATTGCGACGCTCGGGCGCTGAAGCCACGGATGATCGGCTCGTCGAAACGGGGGTCATGGCCGTAAGGCTCGGCCAGAAAACCGGCGGTATAGCCCAGGGCCTCGCCAAGATTCTCGGCACCCTGATCCCGGATCTGCTGATTGGTGACGACCGAAACCGATTGTTGCAACTCGGCAAGCGGTGTTGCGCTTTTCGTGGTCTGCGCGCCGTTGGCGACGTAGCCCGACACGTCATCGACCGTCAGGGTGATGTCGCCCAGGACGAAGACCGAGTCGTCGGCGGCCGTGGTGGACGCATCTTGCGCCAGGGCCGGATGAGCCAACGCAAGGGCGCTGACGCTGGCGAGGATCAGGGAACGCGGGGTCATGAGGGGCCTGCCGGGAAGAGGGGTTACGTTTTTCCCCACCGTTTGCGCCATCAGCGACAGCCCGTCAAATCAAACCCGACAGAAACTCTGCGTTATTAACCTTTGCTGTGACATTTTCACGTCACGCGATCTCGCGCAGTGTCCGGGGTTTCGGCCCGCCGGTGGCCCAGTCCAGCAATTCGGCGGTATGGACGACTGGCACGGCGGTGCCCGACCCGATCTGCATCATGCAGCCGATATTGCCCGCGCTGATGACCTGCGGCTGCGTCGCCTCCAGCGTGGCAACCTTGCGGGATTTCAGATCCGCGCTGATCGCGGGCTGCATCAGGTTGTAGGTGCCGGCCGAGCCGCAGCAGATGTGGCTGTCCCTGGGTTCCAGCACGGTGAAACCCGCATCGGCCAGCAGTTCCTTGGGCGTGGCCTTGATCTGCTGGCCGTGTTGCAGCGAACAGGCGGCATGATAGCCGACGCGCAGCGGCGGGGCATGGGTGGCGTCCGACAGGCCCAGGTCGGCCATGACTTCGGTGATGTCCTTCGCAAGACCCGCCACGCGCGTGGCATCCGTCTCCAGCGGGTCGCCCGCGAACATGTGGCCGTAATCCTTGACCGTGGTGCCGCAGCCCGAGGTGTTGATGACCAGGGCGTCCAACCCCGCGCCGTCGATTTCCGCCGCCAGCGCGCGGATGTTGGCTGCGGCGAAGGCGTGGCTGTCGCCGGTGCGGCCCATGTGATGGGTCAGGGCGCCGCAGCAGCCCATGCCGCGCGGGATCACCACCTCGCAGCCGTGGCGGCGCAGCAGGCGGATGGTGGCGTCGTTGATGTCGGTGTTCAGCGCCCGCTGCGCGCAGCCCGTCAGCAGCGCCACCCGCTTGCGGCGCGGGCCTTGCGCGGCGAAAACCTGCGGGCGGTCGTTGAGGCTGGGGGGCGGGATGTCGCGCGGGGCCATGTCCAGCATGGCGCGCAACCGGGCGTCGGGCATCAGGCGGCGGAACGGGCGGCCCAGCTTCGCCCCCCGCAGCGCCAGCCGGAAGCGGCCCGGATAGGGCAGGATCTTCGCCAGCAGCCAGCGCAGCAGGCGGTCGGACAGGGGGCGGCGATAGTTCGCCTCGATATATTCGCGGGCGTGATCGACCAGGTGCATGTAGTGGACACCCGAGGGGCAGGTGGTCATGCAGGACAGGCAGGACAGGCAGCGGTCGATATGCTGGACCGTTTTCGCATCCGGCCGCCGGGCGTTTTCCAGCATGTCCTTGATCAGATAGATGCGCCCGCGCGGGCTGTCCAATTCATCGCCCAGAACCTTGTAGGTGGGGCAGGTCGCGGTGCAGAAGCCGCAATGGACGCAGGTGCGCAGGATCTCGTTGCTGCGCGCGGTCAGGGGATCGGCAAGCTGCCGGGCGGTGAAATTCGTCTGCATGTCAGGCTTCCATCAGGCCGGGATTGAGGATGCCCGCCGGGTCGAAGGCCCGCCGCAGCCCGTCCTGCAACCGCGCCACGGCGCCGCTCTGGGGAGGAAAGGCCGGGCCGGTGGCCGTGTCGCGGCGGATCAGCGTGGCATGGGGGGCCAAGGCTCGCGGATTTCCGGGACCGCGATACCAGATCAGCCCGCCGCCCCAGTCCAGCGAAGAATCCCCTCCTATCGTCCGCAGGCCCGCGCAGATCTCCGGCGCATCGGTCGGCTTGCACAGGATCCGCCACAAAGGCCCGCCGCCCGCGAAATGCGCCACGTCGCGGATCGCGTCCCAGGGGGCGTCGTCCAGCACGTCGGGGCGGTGTTCGGCCAGCAGGGCCAGCAGCCGGTCGCGGCGATAGGCAAGCTGACGCTCCAACCCCTCGATCCGCAGATAGGCCGTGCCGCCGACATGGACCGCCCCCGAGACCTCGAAGGGGGTGGACAGCGCCGCCGTGAAGATGCGCAGGGCCGTGGCCTGGGTCACGCCGGAAAAAGCCAGCGTGGCGCGGGCGGGAAGCAGCGGCAGGGTCTTCAGGACGACCTCGGTCAGCACCGCCAGGGTGCCGTGCGACCCGGCCAGCAGCTTGGACAGATCCAGCCCGGTGACGTTCTTCATCACCCGCCCGCCGTTTTTCAGCAGGCGGCCCCGGCCATCCACGAAGCGCACCCCCAGCAGGTGGTCGCGGCAGGCCCCCGCCAGCACCCGGCGCGGGCCGCTGGCATTGGCGGCGACCATGCCGCCCAGAGTCGGGGTGCTGTTGCCGCCCAGGATGCCGCGCAGATCCGGCGGCTCGAAGGCCAGCGCCTGGCCCTCGGCCTCCAGCATCGTCCTGATTTCAGGCAGGGGGGTGCCGGGACGGGCGATCAGCGTCATCTCGCCCGGCGAATAGGCCACGACGCCGGACAGGCGCGACAGCGACAGCGCCTCGCCGGGGGCGCGGTTTTCCACCCGCGTGCCGCCCCCGACGATGCGCAGGGGCGCGCGGCGAGCGTGGCAGTCGGCGATGATTTCCGCGACCTCGGCCTCGGACGCGGGAGCAAGATCCAGGGCCACGGTCATCGGGCGGCCCGATGCGCGGCGCTGGCGTCCAGCGGAAAGACCTTGGCGGGGTTCAGCATCCAGCCGGGGTCGAACACGTCCTTGACCTGCATCTGGATCGCCAGATCCTCGGGCGCATACTGGTCGCCCATCAGGTCGCGCTTTTCCACGCCCACGCCATGTTCGCCGGTCAGGCAGCCGCCGACCTGAACGCACAGGCGCAGGATGTCGGCGCCGAAGGCCTCGGCGCGGGCCAGATCGCCGGGCTTGTTGGCGTCGAACAGGATCAGCGGATGCATGTTGCCGTCGCCCGCGTGGAAGACATTCGCGACCTCCAGCCCGTGCTGGCGCGACAGCTCGCCGATCCGGCGCAGCGTATAGGGCAGCTGCCCCACCGGCACCGTGCCGTCCAGGCAGATGTAATCGCCCAGGCGCCCCATCGCGCCGAAGGCCGACTTGCGGCCCTTCCAGATCGCCAAGGCCTCGTCGGCATTGCGGCTTTCGCGGAATTCGACCGGGTTCAGCGCGTCGGCGATGGCGCGGATCCGCGTGATCTGGTCGTCGATTTCCGCCGGCGCCCCCTCGACCTCGACGATCAGGACCGCGGGGCAGTCGGGATAGCCCGCCTTGGCGAAGGCTTCCACGGCGCGCAGGCAGGGTTCGTCCATGTATTCGATGGCGACCGGCAGCACGCCCGAGCGGATGATGTTGGCCACGCATTCGCCCGCGACCTCGGGCGAATCGAAGCCGATCAGCACCGGGCGCGCCCCTTCGGGACGAGGCAGGATGCGCAGGGTCGCCTCGGTCACGACGCCAAGCTGGCCTTCCGATCCGCAGAGGATGCCCAGCAGGTCCAACCCCGCCGCGCCCGGTTCCGGCCCGCCCAGTTCGACGATTTCGCCGGTGGTCAGCACCACGGTCGCGCCCAGCAGGTTGTTGGTGGTGACGCCGTATTTCAGGCAATGCGCGCCGCCCGAGTTCATCGCGATATTGCCCGCGATGGTGCAGGCCAGTTGCGAGGACGGGTCGGGCGCATAGAAGAAGCCCAGCGGTTCCAGTTCGGCGCTGACCGACAGGTTGGTGACGCCGGTCTGGACGCGGATGAAACGGTTGGCGGTGTCGATTTCCAGCACCTCGCGCAGGCGCATGGTGCCCAGGATCACGCAATCGGCGGTCGGCAGCGCGCCGCCTGCCAGCGAGGTTCCCGCCCCGCGCGGCACCACCGGCACGCCCAGGTCGGCGCAGACGCGCATCACCGCCGCCACCTCTGCTGTCGATCGGGGCAGGGTCACGGCCAGCGGCGGGCAGCGATAGGCGGTCAGCGCATCGCATTCATAGGCGCGGGTTTCCTGGGGGTCGTCGATCACCGCGTCGGCGGGCAGGACCGCGCGCAGGGCGGCGGCGATCTGCGGCCCGCGCGCAAGGATGCGCGGATCGGGCGCCGGCATGGCGATGGTCATGGCTGTGCCTTTCTCGTTCCCCGCATCGTTGGTAAAATGATTTGACCAAGCCTGTCAATTGCGATGACATGGCGGCGACGACAAGGGATCCGCGCCATGACCGATCTGTCCATCCGCCCCGAACGCGCCGCCGAGGCCGTTGCCCGCCATATCGAGACGCTGATCCTGGAAGGGTCGCTGGCGCCCGACGACGGCCTGCTGCCGGAACGGGATCTTGCGACGCGGCTGAACGTCTCGCGCCCGACGCTGCGCGACGGGCTGAAGCTGTTGCAGGATCGCGGTCTTCTGGTGGGCGAAAAGGGCCGGGGGCTGCGTGTCGCGGCCCTGGGCCGGGGGGCGATCACCGATCCGCTGCTGACGCTGCTGGCCGACCACCCCGAGGTCGAGGACGATTACCTGGATTTCCGCGATGTGGTGGAAAGCCATGCCGCCGGTCTGGCCGCCGCGCGCGCCACCAGCCTGGACCGCGACCGCATCGCCGCCGCCCTGGACGCCATCGACACCGCCCATGCCGCCGCCGACCCGGTAGCCGAGGCTGATGCCGACGCCGCCCTGCACCAGGCGATCTACGAGGCCAGCCACAACCTGGTCCTGTTGCAGATCATGCGGGCGTTGTCGGGCAGCCTGCGCAGCAACGTGGCGCGGAACCGGGGGCGGATGTTCACCCTGCCGCAGATCCGCGACAGGCTGCGCGACCAGCACCGCGCCATCGGCGCCGCGATCCTGGCGCGCGATCCGGACACCGCCCGCGCCGCCGCCCATGCGCATCTGGCCTATGTCCGCCAAGCCGCCCGCGACCTGGCCAATGCGCAGGCGCAGCTGGAAACCGCCCGCCGCCGCCAGTCGGCCGGGGGCCTGGGCCAGCGAGGGCAGGCATGACCGATCCCCGCACCGATCCCGCCGCCTTCCTGCGCCGCCTGTTCGACCGCGCGGTGGAGGTTGCCGATCCCATGCGGTCGCTGGCCGCGCATCTGCCGCCGCGCCCTGCGGGCCGGGTCGTGGTGATCGGCGCGGGCAAGGCCAGCGCCCGCATGGCCGAGACGGTCGAGTCCGCCTGGGGCCCGTGCGAGGGGCTGGTCATCACCCGCTATGGCTATGCCCGCCCCTGCCAGGGGATTCAGATCGTCGAGGCCGCCCATCCGGTGCCCGACGCGGCGGGGGCGGAGGCGACGCTGCGGATGCTGTCGCTGCTGGAATGGCTGGACCGGGGGGATTTCGTGCTGGCGCTGATCTCGGGCGGGGCCTCGGCCTTGCTGTGCGCGCCGGTCCAGGGGGTGACGCTGGCTGAAAAGCAGGCGGTGAATGCGGCGCTGCTGGCCTCGGGCGCGCCGATCGGGCAGATGAACTTGGTGCGCAAGCATCTGTCGCGCGTCAAGGGCGGGCAACTGGCGGCGGCGGCCTTTCCGGCGCGGATGCTGGCGCTGATGATTTCCGACGTGCCGGGCGACGATCCGGCCTTCATCGGATCGGGTCCGACGGTGGGCGACCTCTCCACCCCCACGGACGCGCGGGCGGTGCTGGACCGCTGGGGGATCGCGGTCCCGGCCAGTATAAGCCGCGCCTTGCAGGGGGCCAGCGGCGTCGTCCCCCCTGGCGATCCGCGCCTGTCGCGGGTGGAAAACCGGGTCATCGCCGCCCCCGCGCAATCGTTGCAGGCCGCCGCCGATCTGGCCCGCGCGGCGGGCTGCGCGGTCGAGATCCTGGGCGATGCGCTGGAAGGCGAGGCGCGGGACATCGCCGCCGATCATGCGCGCCTAGCCCTGGACCGGCAGGCCGCGCGCAGGCCCGGCGATCCGCCCCTGGTGATTCTGTCGGGGGGCGAACTGACCGTGACGCGGCGCGGCGATGGGGTCGGTGGGCCGAACGCCGAATACTGTCTGGCCCTGGCGATGGCCTTGGACGGGGCGCCCGGCATTCACGCGCTTGCCTGCGACACCGACGGCGTGGACGGCGCGGCCGAGGTCGCGGGCGCCGTGATCGGCCCCGGCACCCTGTCGCGCGTCCCGCCGGGACAGGCCCGGCAAGCCTTGGACGACAACGACGCCCATCGCTTTTTCGCCGGGCTGGGGGCCGGGATCGTCACCGGCCCGACCCTGACGAATGTCAACGACTTCAGGGCGACCCTGATCGCCTGACCGCCATCCCCGCTTTTTTTCGTTAAACTTAGATTTGTTAACGGGAATGTCGGCTGGTTGACACTTCGGCATCGGCAAAAGGTCTATCAGTCAAAGAGCGCAGTCGTGGTGCGCTGCATATTCTGGGTTGAGTGCGAGTTAGGCTATCCCGTCGCATCGCAAGATGCGGTACCCTTTTTGGGTCGGGATAGCCATTTTCCTGTTTCATTGGTATCATGTTTGGGTCGCCGGGTGGCCTGCCCGACCGCTTATGGACCCGTTCGCGATGCTTGACCCGCACGATTACGCCCATCTGTTGCAGGCTCCGATCCTGACAGGGCTGACGCGCGAACAGAAAAGCGCGCTGCTGTCGGCCTGCACCGTGCGCGCACTGAAACCCGCGACCCCTTTTCTGCGCCAGGGCGAGCCGACTCAGGGCAGCTATTTCATCGCCTCGGGCCGGGTCGAGGTCTGCTATGTCGACAGTTCCGGCAACCAGGTGATCGTCCATATCGCCACCACCGGAGAGATGGTGGGCGAGGTCGAGGCTCTGTCGGGCAGGCCCTGCGCCGCCAGCTGCCAGACCCTGACCGATACGACCGTGCTGTTCTGCCCGACCAAGGCGCTGTACGCCCATGTCCCGCCGAAGATCCTGATCCCGAACCTGTGCACGCTGCTGCACGACCGCCTGATGCGCGAGAACCGCAACCGCATGGCGGATCATTACTACAGCGCCGAGCAGCGGATCCGGCTGTATCTGCGCCAGTTGACCAGCGATTCCGACGATTCCGTGCGGATCAGCCAGTCGCAACTGGGCGTCGTCATCGGCTGTTCGCGCCAGACGGTGAACCGGATGCTGGGCGAATTGCGCGACGCGGGCGTGATCGAGCTGGGCCGCAACTCGGTCCGGGTGCTGGACCCGGCCCGGCTGGCCGACGGCGCGCCCGCGACGGAATGATCAGCGCAGGTCGGCGATGACCCGGCCGTCATTGGGCAGGCTGCCCGGCGCCACCACCTGGACCGTGCCTTTCAGCCGGGTGATTTCCGCCAGCTTGGCTGCCAGCCTGTCGGCGGCGTCGTTGTCGTCATGCTCGGCCAGCAGGTGCATCCGGTCCTGTTCGCCCGCCCGGCTGATCTCCAGCCGCAGCCGGTGGCAGCCGGGGACGGCGCGGCCCAGGGCGGCGATCTGTTCGGGGCGCACGAACATGCCCTTGACCTTGGCGGCCTGGTCGGC
This sequence comes from Paracoccus sp. 22332, assembly GCF_052045125.1. Taxonomy (NCBI): domain Bacteria; kingdom Pseudomonadati; phylum Pseudomonadota; class Alphaproteobacteria; order Rhodobacterales; family Paracoccaceae; genus Paracoccus; species Paracoccus sp. 22332. The sequence goes on along the minus strand of NZ_JBQEOI010000001.1, from coordinate 68,682 downwards.
GCGGCCCATCCAGCCCTTGATGCGGCGCGCGCCGGTCGCGCCCGTTATGATCGCCGACATGTCGCCGGTGGCGAAGCGCAGCAGCGGATAATCGGCGTCCAGCCGGGTCACGACGATCTCGCCCACCTCGCCGTCGGGAACGGGGTCTCCGGTGCCGGGGCGGACGATTTCCACGATCACGCCGCCGTTCAGCACCATGCCCGGCCCGCCGTCCTCGTAGGCGACGATGCCCAGGTCGGCGGTGCCATAGCATTGCCGTACCGCCACGCCGCGCCCGGCCAGTTCCGCCCGCAGGCTGTCGGGCAGGGCCGCGCCCGTGACCATGCCGATTTCAAGGCAAGTGCGGTCCACGCCCGCCTCGTCGGCCTTGTCGAGGATGATCTTCAGGAAATCCGGCACGCCGACATAGACTCGCGGGCGGTATTGGCGGATCGCCACAAGCTGGTCGGCGGTGTTGCCGGGACCGGCGGGGATGACCGGGCAGCCCAGGGCCTCGGCGCCCCCTTCAAAGATGAAGGCGGCAGGGGTCAGGTGATAGGAGAAGGTGTTCAGGATCACGTCGCCGGGCCGGACGCCCGCCGCCGTCAGGGCGGCGGCCGATCCCCACCAGTCGGCCCCGCGCCCCTCGGGGTCGAAGATCGGGCCGGGCGACACGAACATCCGCCGCAGCCCGGCGACCGGCCCGCCGGTCAGCCCGCCGAAGGGGGCATCCGCCGCCTGCCTCTGGATCAGGTCCGACTTGCGCAGCACCGGCAGCGCAGCCAGGTCGGCCAGGCTGGCCAGCGGCGCGGCGGGCAGGTCCGCCCAGGGGGCCTGGGTTTCGCGCATCCGCGCCAGTTGCGCATTCAGGCGGGCAAGCTGTTCAGCCGCGCGCGGGCCGCGGTCGGTTTCGCCAGTCATGGGGCTTTCCTCAGGCCAGCCAGCGCTTGCGCCGGCGATAGTGTTTGACGTTGCGGTAATCGGTATGCTCCGCCCCGCCCAGATAGAAGTCCTGCACGTCGGGGTTCGATTTCAGCACATCCGCCGCGCCCGACATGACGACCTGGCCCTGTTCGATCAGATAGGCGCGGCTGACGATGTCCAGCGTGGCGGCCGCGTTCTGTTCGACCAGCAGGACCGACAGCCCCTCGCGGGCGTTGATTTCCTGGATGATGCCGAAGATTTCCTGCACCAGCAGCGGCGACAGGCCCAGCGAGGGTTCGTCCAGCATGATCAGCTTGGGTTCCGTCATCAGCGCCCGGCCGATGGCCAGCATCTGCTGTTCGCCGCCCGACAGGTACCCGGCCTTGGACTTGATGCGTTCCTTCAGGCGCGGGAAATAGGCATAGACCTGATCGCGAAGCTCGTTGAACCGCGCGATGGACCGGCCGCGATAGGCGGCGACCAGGTTTTCGTCAGGCGTCAGGTGGCCGAAGATGCGGCGGCCTTCCAGCACATGCACCAGCCCCCCCGCCACCCGTTCCGGCGCGCCCAGGCTCAGGATGGACCTGTCGCCGAAGCGGATTTCGCCGCGTGTGACCAACCCGCGCTCGGGGCCAAGCAGCCCCGAGACGGATTTCAGCGTGGTGGACTTGCCCGCGCCGTTCGACCCCAGAAGGGCGACCATCTCGCCCTCGCCCACCTCCAGCGAGACGCCCTTGATGGCAAGAAACACCTTGTCATAGATGACCTCGACGTTTTCCAGGATCAGCGCGGGCATGGCGTCAGTGCCCCGCCTTGTAGTCGGCGGCCGATTTCTCGATCACCTGGCGGATCAGGTCGGGATAGGCCGCATGCCATTCGCTGACCGGCACCCATTTCTCGCCGTCCCATTCGGAGACCCGGCCTGCGCCGCCGCCCTGGTGGTCCTCGGCGGTATAGGTGACGGGCGGCATCAGGCCTTCGGCGTCATAGCCCGCGATCTTTTCGAACCCGGCCTTCAGCGTCTCGCCGGTCAGCGGCTGGCCGGTTTCCAGGCCCAGGCGCGCGGCCTCGACCGCGACGGCCATGGTCGCCACGCCGAGGTTGTAATAGCTGTTGCCGACATTCGCGGCCTCGCCCGAGCCCTTGCCCGCGTCGATGACCTTTTCCTGGATCCGCTGGATGATCGGATGGTCGGTGCCTGCCGCCGTGGCCTCGAACCGCTTCACGCCCTTCATCTGCGGACCCACATTGGCGGCGTCGGTTTCGGCCAGCCAGATCACCGAATGGATCTGTTCGGGCGCGATGCCGTTCTGGATGGCGGTGCGCACCGACACGGCCTGACCGCCGCCCGCGCCCCAGATCAGGACGTAATCGGGGCGGTAGCGCCGCACCTCGGACCAGGCGGCGGACTGTTCGTTGCCGGGGCTGGCATAGGGGAAGGCCTGGAATTCGAAACCTTCCTGTTCGGACAGGGCCTCCAGGATCGGGCCGGGTTCGCGGCCGAAGGGGCTGTCGATATGGACGATGGCGATCTTCTTGCCTTCAAGCCCGCCGGTGTTCTTCATATGCTCGATCAGGGCGGCGGCCTGCGCCCAATAGGTCGCCATCATCGGGAAGACATAGGGAAAGACCGTCCCGTCCGAGGCGTCGCCGCGCCCGTGGGCGGGGGTGATGACCACGTTCTTGTCGGCCTGCGCCTGGTCCAGGATCGCGGCGGAAACCGGCGTGGACAGGAAGTCGAACAGGATCGCGCCTTCCTCCTTGGCGCGGTTATAGGCCTCGATCCCGCGCTGCGGCTGGTTGCCGGTATCGCGGACGATGGCGGTCACCGTGTTGCCCTCGCCCAAGGTGCCTTCGGCATTCGCCAGCGCCAGGTAATCCTGCTGGCCCTGGTTATATTGGCCGGTCACGAAGGTATAGACCGCCGTGAAGTCCTGAAGCAGGCCGAACTTGACATCCTCGGCCGCCACGGGGGCGGACAGCCCCGCCACGAGGGCGGTCGTCAGCGCCAGTTTGCGCAGAAAGGTCATGTGTTTTCCTCCCATGTTGTGCGTTCCCCCTCCCAAGGGTCAGCTTCTGGCGTGGCGGAACGGCCAGACCAGGAAATACTTGCGGATATTGTCGTATATTTTCGCCAGGCCCAGCGGCTCCAGCAGCAGGAAGCCGATGATCATGGCGCCATAGATCATCAGCGGCAGGTGCGACAGGAAGTTCTGGCTGACCGGCACCCAGCCCGACGCGGCCAGGGCCGAGATGATGTTGGTCAGGAAGATCGGCGCCAGCAGCACGAAGCCCGCGCCCAGCCAGGATCCGATCACCGACCCCAAGCCGCCCACCAGCACCATGGCGACAAGCTGGATGGACACGTTGAAGCCGAACTGTTCCGGCGTCACCGCGCGATAGAAGCAGAAGGCCAGGATCGCGCCCGTCAACCCGCCCATGAAGGACGACGTGAAGAAGGCCATCAGCTTGGTCTTGAACGGATCGACCCCGATCACGGCGGCGGCGAAGTCCTTGTCGCGGATCGCCACCAGGGCGCGGCCGAAGGAGGTGCGCTTGACGTTCATGAAGAACACCGTCAGCAGCACCGCCCAGCCAAGCGCCAGCCAGTAACGCGAGGCGAGGCTGTCGATGGGCATGAACAGGAAGCTGACCGCAGGCGTGCGCAGCGTCGCGTGCGCGCCGCCGGAAATGGCGGGAATGTTCACCACCACCCAATCGACCAGATACTGCATCGCCAGGGTGGCCATCACCAGATACAGGCCCTTGACCCGCAGCGCCGCGCCGCCGAAGACCGCGCCGATCACGGCGGCGATCAGGCCCGACAGCAGCAGCGCCAGTTCGAACGGCACCCCCGCCCGGACCAGGTGGATCGAGGCATAGGCCCCGATCGCCATCACCGCGGCGAACCCGAAATGCAGCTGCCCCGCCAGCCCCATCAGCAGCGTCAGCGACAGCGCCGCCGCCGACCAGATCACCCAAGGCAGCACATAGCTGCCCAGATACAGCGGCGAGACATAGAGCGGCGCCAGCAGCGCCAGCACCAGCAGGGCGATCACCAGCCAGCGGTCGGTGGGGATCTTCCACAGCTTGCGGTCGGCCTGATAGCTGGTGTGATAGGTGCCAGAGAGGCGATAGAACATGGCGTCAGATCCTCTCGATGTCTTCTCGGCCGAAGATGCCGAAGGGGCGGACCATGATGGTCAGCAGGATGATCAGCGAGGTGACGACATCGCGCGTCGAACCGCCCGCGATGCTGTCCAGATATCCGGGGATCACGGTGCCCAGCACGCCGACCAGGATGCCGCCGACGACCACGCCGGGCACCGAATCGACGCCGCCCAGGATCACCACGGCGACGGCGGGGAACAGCAGCGTGGACAGCGTCCAGTCCACCCCCTGCGACGATCCCCACAGCGCCCCGGCGACCACGGCGGCGATGCCCGCCAGGCCCCAGGAAATGCCGATGGCGCGTTCCACGGAAATGCCCACCGCCCAGCTTGACACATGGTCGTCGCTGACCGCGCGCAGCTTGGTGCCCAGCCTTGTGCGGAAGAACAGCAGCGAGGCGCCGACCAGCAGCAGCGCGATGATGCCGCCGTAAAGCGAGGTGCGGTTGATGAACACGTCGCCGACGATGATCGGCGCGAAGCCGATGCCCAGGTCGATGGGCTTGGGCGCCGATCCCAGCACGCCCGGCACCAGGCCGCGCAGCAGGATTTCGAGGCCCAGGGTCAGCATCACCACCATGATGACCGGCTGGCCGACCATCCGGCGCAGCAGCAGCCGTTCGACCACAAGCCCGAAGCCGAACATGATCGCGGCGGCGATGGGGATGGCGATCCAGACCGACAGGCCCCAGGACATCACCAGCCAGACCGCGTAGCCTGCGGTCATCACCAGGGCGCCCTGCGCCAGGTTCGGCACGCCCGCCGATTTGTAGATCAGCACGAAGCCCAAGGCGACCAGCGAATACATCAGCCCGGTCAGCGCGCCGGAAATCAGCAGTTCCAGGAAATACGCCATCACGCGGCCCCTTTCACGTCGGACAGCCGCAGCACCCGGTCAAGCGAGCCGGTCTGGCCGTTTTCATAGGTGATCTGCGCCTTGAAGTCGATTTCGGCCGCGCCCGCGTTCATCGCCTCGATGATCGGGCCATAGCGGTCGTCGATCACGTTGCGCTTCAGCTTGCGGGTGCGCGTGACCTCTCCGTCGTCGGGGTCGAATTCCTTGTGCAGATTGACGAAGCGCGCGATGGACAGGCCGTGCGGCAGATGTGCGTTCACATCGGCGATCTGGCCCGCGATCAGGTCATAGATCCGCTGCTGCTGCGACAGTTCGGCATAGGACGTATAGGGCACGCCATGTTCCTGCGCCCATTGCCCGACCGCCTGGAAGTCGATGCAGACGATGGCCGTCAGCATGTCGCGTCCCTGGCCGATGACGGCGGCGTCCTTGATATAGGGGCTGAATTTCAGCCGGTTCTCGATATAGGTCGGGATGAAGCGGGTGCCGTCGCGCTTTTCCACCACCTCGGAGACGCGGCCCAGGACCACAAGCTGCCCGTCCGGTTCGATCTGGCCCGCGTCGCCCGTGTGCAGCCAGCCGTCGCGCAGGGCCTCGGCGCTGGCCTTGGGATTCTGGAAATAGCCGTCGAAGATATTGTCGCCGCGCAGCAGGATCTCGCCATGTTCGTCGATCTTCATGTCCACACCGGGGAAGGGGCGGCCCACCGTGGTCAGCGAGATATCCTCGGGCTTCTGGGCCACGGCCAAGGCGCAGTTTTCGGTCTGGCCATAGAACTGCCGCAGGTTCAGGCCGATGGCGCGGAACCACAGGAACACGTCCTCGCCGATGGCCTCGCCCGCCGTATAGGCGCGTTTCACGCGGCCCAGGCCAAGTTGGTCGCGGATCGGACCATAGATCAGCCATTCGCCCAGCCAATGCGTCAGCCCGCCGCCGCCGGGCTTGCCGTCCAGCCTGGCGCGTTCCACCGCCATGGCGCGGGGCATGAACCAGTCATAGAGCCGGCGTTTCAGCCCGGTGGTTTCGGCGATCCCCACCTGCACGCGGGTCAGCATGGCCGACCAGGCGCGGGGGGATGCGAAATACAGCGTCGGCGCCATTTCCCGCAGGTCGTGCAGAGCGGTCTCGTTCGCTTCGGGGATGTTGACGGTGAACCGCAGTTCCATCGCCGCGCCGACCGAAAAGATGAAGTCGCCCACCCAGGCCATCGGCAGATAGGCCATGTGGACCTCGCCCTGCTGGAAATATCCGGCGGCGGCGGCGTTGCGGACCCCCGACAGGACATGGCCGTGCTTCAGCGGAATGCCCTTTGGAGCGCCGGTGGTGCCGGACGAATGCATCAGCACCACGGTGTCGTGGATGGTCGGCCGCGCGATCAGCGCCTGGGCCAGGCCGGGATCGGCCTTCAGCCGCGCCGCACCTTCGGCCCGGATGGCGTCGAAGCCCGCCACGCCCGGCGGTTCCCGGCCCGCAAGGCCGCGCGGGTCGTCATAGATCACCAGATCAAGATGCGTCCAGCGGCCCTTGGCCTCCAGCATCTTGTCGACCTGTTCCTGGTCCTCGGCCACGGCGACGCGGATATCCTCGCGCTCCATCTGCGCGGCCAGTTCCTCGGTGGGCGCGTCGGCATAGGCCGGGGACGGGATCGCCCGCAGGCAGGCCGCGCCCAGCATCGCGAAATACAGGTTCGGGCGGTTGTCGCCGATCACCATCACCACGTCGCCCGGCTTCACGCCGCGCGCTTCCAGACCGGCGGCGAATTCGGTGACGGCGCGCAGATAATCGGCCCAGGTGTATTCCTGCCAGATGCCGTGGTCGCGTTCGCGCATGGCGACCTGGTTCGGCACCTCGGCCGCATTCTGCGCCAGCCGCGCCAGGATCGTGTCCTCGGTGCGCCAGTTCGGATGCAGCGCCTGGGCCTGGGCCATGTCCACCGGATCATGCTGCATGGCGGGGCTTTCCGATATAGGCCTCGACCACGCGGGGATCGGCGATGGCTTCGCGCGCCGGGCCTTGCGCGATTTCCTGGCCGTTGTTCAGCACCAGCACCCGGTCGCAAAGCGCGGTGACCACATCCATGTGATGTTCGATGATCAGCACCGTCAGCCCCAACGCTTCCTGCGCGTCCAGGATGAAGCGGACCATGTATTCCTTTTCCTCTTGGTTCATGCCCGCCATCGGCTCGTCCAGGACCAGCAGCTTGGGTTCGGCGCAGAGCGCGCGGGCCAGTTCGACGCGCTTTTGCAGGCCCAGGGGAATCACGTCGACATGCTCGTCCCGCGCGGGGGCCAGTTGCAGCAGGTCGATCACCTCCTCGACATGACGGCGGTGTTCGACTTCCTCCTTCTGCGCCCACCAGGGATAGAAGAAGGACGCCAGCGGGTTCGGCTTCATGAAGATGTGCCGGCCCATCAGGATGTTGTCCAGCACGCTCATCCCGTGGAACAGCGCGACGTTCTGGAAAGTGCGGGCCACGCCCATCCCGGCGATGCGGAACGGCTTCAGCCCGTTGATCCGGGTGCCGTCCAGGGTGATGCGGCCTTCCTGCGGCGGATAGAAGCCGGTGATGGCGTTGACCAGCGTGGTCTTGCCCGATCCGTTCGGCCCGACCAGGCCGAAGATCTCGCCCCGCTGCACCGCGACCGAGACGTTCTTCAGCGCGACCACGCCGCCGAACCGGCGGACGACATTGTCGCAGACAAGCATGTGATCGCCCTTCATGCGGGCAAGCGTCCGTTCAGTCCGCGCATGGCTGTCCTCCCAAACAGTCTGCTGGCCGGTCCTCTGCCGACCCGGATGGGAAAAGGCTAGCATCGGATTCGTTTTTCGGTAAACCGAAAAGAATGGCAAAGTTTTTTCGGGATTCCTGAAATGCACCCCAATCTGGTCGATCACCTGCGGGCCTTCTGCGCCATCGCCGACGGCGGCAGCCTGACGGCGGCGGCCAGGGACTTGCGGCGTCCGATCTCGTCCGTCAGCTATTCGCTGGCCCAGCTGGAAAGCCAATGCGGCTTTCCGCTGCTGGGGCGGGGCACCAACCGGGCCGAGTTGACCGAACGCGGCCGCGTGCTGCTGGCCGAGGCGCGCAGCGTCGTCGAACGCGCCCGCAGCTTCACCACCCATGCCGAATCGCTGGAGAAGGGAGAGGAAACGCGCCTGCGGGTGCTGGTCGACGTGCTGTTTCCGCGCGCGGATCTGAACGACGCGCTGCGGGCCTTTTCGGCGGATCACCCGCATGCGCGGTTCCAGTTCTTCAATTCGTCGCTGGCGACGCTGTGGGACGACCTGCGCGGCGGCGGCATCGACTTCGCCCTGACGCTCGCCGCCGCGATCCCCTCCGACATCGCCGCCCGCCACCTGGGGACCGAGACGCTGGGTCCGGTCTGCGCCGCCCATCACCGGCTGGCCGCGCTGCCGCAGCCGCTGGCGATGCGCGCCTTCGACCGGGAACGGCAGATCTATTACGTCGGATCGCCGCAGATCGACATGGAGCGCGTGGGGCGGCTGTTTTCCACCGATGTCTGGACCGTCAACGATGTGGAATCGATCAAGTCGATGGTCGCGGCAGGGCTGGGCTGGTGCTTTTCCGCCAGCCGCACCTTCGAGCCGGAAATCGCGCGCGGCGAGGTGGTGCGCCTGACCTGCGAGGACATGCAGTTCCACCCGGTCCGCACCGTGGTGGTGGCCTGGCCCGCGCATCGCCGCCCCGGCCCGCTGGGCAGGCAGATGGTGCAGGCCCTCGCCGACCAGTTCGGCCAGGGCGCCGCCGATGTCAGGCCAGAAGCCCGGTAAAGCGCAGCATCGCCTTGAGGCTGTCGATCGGCTGGGACGGCCGGAACAGGCTGGGCGACCAGCGATGCCCGTCGATCCGCGCGTTCCAGTATGAGCCGGCGTCGTTCACGACCAGCCCTGCCAGCGTGTTGGCGACCAGATGGCTGCCAAGCGCGCCCAGGTGGTTGCCGCCGACCAGCTCGGCCTCGCGCAGGACATAGAACCACAGGGGGGTGGCCGCATCCAGGCCGGGGCCGGTCAGGAAATCCCGCCCGTCCGCTACCTGCTGCGGGGTCAGGGCCGGGATCGGACGATACAGGCCGGTGGCGTTGATGGCCTGGATCAGCCCCTGGGCGGACGGGATGTTCAGCCGGTATCCGCGCCGCAGGTTGCGCATCGCCAGGCGCTTCATCACCGCCGGGGTGGCGGGCTGGTTGATCATGTCGTCCAGCGGCGGGGCCAGATGCGTGTCGATTCTGCGGGCCGAGCGCAGGGGCGTTTCGGCATGGACGAAGCGGTCCCATTCGATCACCCAGTTGCCGGGCAGGGCGGACTTGGGATCGGCCGTCAGGGGCGAGGGCATACCGCCGCTGCCGGTGAATTCGAACAGCTGCGTGAAGCTGGCGAAGGGCAGGATCTGCGCCGATCCGGCCGCCGCCGTGCCGAAGAAGCGGTTATGGTCGTAACCGCCGCGCACCATCGAATGCCCGAAGCGGAAGCCCGCGACCGAAAATTCCAGCGGCATCGGCATCCGGGCGGGATCGGCGGGCGGATTGGCGGCCAGGAATTCCGCGTAAAGCGGCGCGCCGGTGGCCAGAACCTCGTCCACCACATCGCCTGCGCAGATCGCCGGCAGGAAAGCGTTCAGGACCAGCCACTGGTAATGGAAACGGGTCAGGCGGCGGGCTTCCTCGAAGTCGTTGCCCAGATCGACCAGCCGGTTGTGCAGGCGCAGGAAGGCCACATGCAACTGCGCCACCAGCAGGTTTTCGTCGTTGCGCCCGTCGCCGATGATCGCCCGCGTGCGGATCGGGCCGCCGGCATCGACGAAGTTGGCGCGCAGATCCGCGGGCAGTGCGTCCAGTTCCGCTTGCGTCACAAGGCCCCGGTCCATCAGGAAGCCCAGTCGCAGCAGGTCGGCGGCGGGATCGGCGGGCAGGGGCGGGCGGCCATCGCCGGAATCGGCGGTCGCGCCCAGGCGCATCTTGTCGGCGAATGCGGGGTGGCGCATCAACCCCGCCAGCTTCGTGGCAAAAGCCCCCTGGCCGGGGGAATCGCCATACAGGCTGTCCAACGCCAGCGTCCCGTCGCGCAGGTTGTCCAGGCCGCTTTCGACCTGCATCCGGTCCATGGGGGCGATGTCGCCGGCGATTTCGGACAGGCCCGCGACCTCGCGGTCGGTATTGGCGGTGATGTCGTGGTCGATGAACTGGCCGAAATAGGTCAGGATCGGCGCGACCGACCCATCGGCCGGCCCCGCCGCTTCAATCGCCATGCTTTCGGCAAGCTGGTCCAGAGCCGCCAGCGTTGCCGGGCCTTCGGGCAGGCCGGGCGCGTCGCGGAACAGATAGCGAAAGGCCCCCGGCGCGGCGGACAGGGTCCGCAGGCCGCCTGCCTCGGGTCCGGGGACCGCCCCGTCCACCACGGCGGACAGGGGCTTCACATCCAGGTGTTCCATTTGGGCGGCGGGGTTTTCCAGGACCGCCGCGCCACCCGTGGGGACGGCGGCAGGGGCGGGCTGCGGAACGGCGGTGTCCTGGACGATCCGCGTTCCGTGGCTGAGCGAGAACAGCATCTTGAACTCCGGGCAATCGTGATCACAGCGGCGCGAAGGGGTCGCGCCGGACAACAGGGCCGCAATGATGCGGTTTGGCGGGACTATTCCGGCGCGATCCTGTTTCAGCCCGGAATGAAAATCCCATTCAAATAAATAACATTAATTCGGAATTGAATCCACAAATAAAGAAACGGAATATACTGAAGCATTGTTCAATATATTCCGTCTCTCTCAATAAGGAATTTCAGTCGGTTCGCGGGCGCGGGACGGTCAGACCGCGCGCTGCGTCCCGTCCTCGCGCCGCAGGGCGGGCAGGCCGACCCCGGTCGCGTCGAATCCGCCGTCTACGGCCAGGGTCTGGCCGCTGACGAAGCTGGCCTTGTCGGAACACAGGAAGACGATGGCCTCGGCGATCTCGCGCGCCTCGCCGTATCGATTGAGCGGGATGGCGTCGTAATAGGCGCTGATGATTTCCGGCGCGTGGACCGCCATCGCCAGCTTGGTGCGGACCGGGCCGGGGGCCACGCAGTTGACGCGGATACCCTGTTCGCCCAGCTCGGCCGCGAATTGCTTGGTCAGGTGGATCACGGCCGCCTTCGACGTGCCATAGGCCACCCGCAGCGTCGACGCCCGCAGCCCGGAAATCGAGGCGATGTTGACGATGGCGCCTTTGGTCTTGGCCAGTTCCGGGATGGCGGCCTGGGTGCACAGGAACACGCCGTCCAGGTTGGTGGCCATCACCTCGCGCCACTGGTCGAAATTCGTCTGGTTGGCGCGGGAAAACAGCGCCACGCCCGCGTTGTTCACCAGGGCGTCGACGCGGCCGAAACGGCTGACCACGCTGCGGATCACGCCGTCCACGCTTTGCGGGTCGGAAATGTCGGCCTCGATCGGCAGGACGTTTGCGATGTGATCACAGGCGCGGTGGAGTTCCTCGGCATCGCGGTCCACCACGGCGACGCGCCAGCCCTGCTCCAGGAAAATTTCGGTCGCGGCCAGGCCGATGCCCCGCGCGCCCCCGGTCACGATGGCAACCTTTGCGTCCTGCGTCATATGTTCGTCCTTTCGATCAGCAGTTCCAGCGTCACGCCGATCGGGTTTTCCCCGCATGTCAGCGCGCCGCGCATGATGGTGCCCGCGATGTCCACGACCTCGATCGGGACATGGGCACGGCCCTGGATCAGGGTCGCCCCGTCCAGCCGCAATTCGGTGGCGTGGCAGTCCATGCGGCTGCCATCCGCGAAACGGATATGGTCGATGCTGCCCACGCCGTGCAGGCGGGCATCGGTGATGCCGTGCCGGGCAGCCAGCGTTTCGATGGCTGTGATCACATCCTCGCCGGGCAGGATCCGGGCCAATAGGCCAGGACCATTGCCGCCGCCCTGCGGGGTGAACAGGGTGAAGGCGGTTTCGGCGTCGGGCAAGGCCTCGAACCAGGCATCCGGGGCGCCGATCCCCGATGCCGGGGCATCCGCCGCCAGGATGCTGTCGAAGGGCAGCAGATGGCCCATCGTGCCTGCCCAGGTGCCGTGGCAATGCAGGAAGGGCGCGCCATCCTTCCAGCCGACCGTGGCGGTCGCGTGGGCGATGGTCACCGGCCCCTCCGGCGCATGGGTATCGGAATACCAGGCCGCATGGATGCCGTCGGTCGAGGGCGCGGGCAGGACGAAGCGCAGCGGGTCGCATACCGCGCCGTCCAGCCAGACCACGCCGCCCTTGCAGCCCGCCTGCGCGAACAGATCGCCCACCGCGTCCATCACCGTCTGTCCCGCGCGCAGCACCCCCGACAGGGGCCGCAGATCCGCGCGCACGGCAACCGCGCGATCCGCCGCGCGCGGGCCGGGATGGATCATCCTCATGCCGGGGCCCTCATGCCGGGGTCTTGTCCAGCAGCCCGCGCGCCTCGATTTCTTCGCGGATCATCTTCTTGGTGATCTTGCCATAGGCCGATTTCGGCAGGCTGTCCCAGAACAGGAACCGCTTGGGCATCTTGTAGCGCGACAGCTTGCCGTCGAGGAACGCCGCCAGTTCCGCCTCGGTCACCGGGGCGTTCGCCACGCAGACCGCCCAGCCGATCTCGCCCCACAGCGGATCGGGAAGGCCCAGAACCGCGACCTCGCGGATGGCGGGGTGGGTGAGGATCTTCTCCTCGATCTCTCGCGGATAGACGTTGGAGCCGCCCGAGATGAACATGTCTGACTGCCGCCCGGTGATATAGACGAAGCCCTGGTCGTCCATGTGTCCCAGATCGCCGGTGCGGAACCAGCCGCCGCGGAATGATTTCGCGTTGGCCTCGGGGTTCTGGTAATAGCCCGCGAAGACGGCGGGGCCGATGCAGCAGATTTCCCCGGTCTCGCCCGGCGCGACCTCGCGGCCCTGTTCGTCCTGGATCTGGATCTCGATCCCCGTCCGGGCATGGCCGCAGGTGCCGATGCGGGCGGTGGGGCCGTCTTCGGCCTGATGCAGATGGGCGGGCAGGACGGTGATGTTGCCGGTCACCTCGCCCAGACCGAAATACTGGACCAGCACCGGACCCAGCGTGTTCAGCGCGCGCTGCTGGTCCACCCGGTACATCGGCGCGCCTGCATAGATCACATAGCGCAGCGACGATGTGTCGGCCCCGGCGGTCGAGGGGTGTTCGACCAGCAGCTTCAGGATCGTCGGAACGGTGAACATGGTCGACACACGCCATTCCCGCACCAGATCCCAGACTTGCGCCACGTCGAAACGCTCGGTCGGCAGCAGCACGGTCTTTACCCCCCGTGCCACCTGGGTCAGCTGATGGACCCCCGCGCCGTGCGACAAGGGCGCCACCACCAGCGAGGCGTCCGCCCCTGTCAACCCCGGCATCAGGTCGGCCAAGTGGTTCGTGACGACAAAGGCCATCTGCCCATGCGTCAGGACCGAGGCCTTGGGCCGCCCCGTGGTGCCCGAGGTGAAGAAGAACCAGCAGGGATCGTCGCGGTCCACGGCGGCAACCTGCGGGCGCTGGCCCAGGTGGTCGGCTGTGATCCCATCGACGGACGGCCCGAAATCCGCCGCGCCGAAGGCCAGCGTCGTCACGCCGCAGGCGGCCGCGTGTTCGGGAAAGCTTGCGTTGCAGAACATCAGCGTCGCGCCCGAGGCTTCGGTCAGATAGGCGACCTCATCCGGCGTCTGGCGGAAGTTGGCGGGCACCCAGACGCCGCCCGCGCGCCAGACCGCGAACATGGCCTGCATCATCTCCATGCAGTTCTGCGACTGGCACATCACCCGGTCGCCCTTGCGCAGCCCGAAGCGGGTCTGCAAGGCATGGGCCAAGGCATCGGTACGGGCGTCCCATTCGGCCCAGGTCCAGCGGGCATCGCCCATCACCAGGGCCACGCCATCCGGGTCGCGCCGCGCCGCCTGCGCCAGGAAGGTCGCAAGGTTCATCACGCGGGTGGAGACGGGGGCCAGCCCGCCCACGGGGTCGGTCATCGCGCGCGCTCCAGGATCGAGCAGTAGTTGGCGACCGCCGTGCCGCCCATGTTGAAGACCCCGGCCAGGGTCGCGCCGGGCACCTGCATCCCGCCCGCGTCGCCCATCAGCTGCATCGCGGCCATGACATGCTGGCTGACGCCGGTCGCGCCGATGGGATGGCCGCGCGATTTCAGCCCGCCGGACGGGTTCACCGGCAGCGCGCCGTCGATCCGCGTGGTGCCTTCGCGGATCACGCGCCAGCCCTGGCCGCGCGGGGCAAGGCCCATCGCCTCGTATTCGATCATCTCGGCGGTGGTGAAGCAGTCGTGGGTTTCCACCAGAGACAGATCAGAGATCGCCAGCCCCGCCTGATCCAGCGCCTGCCGCCAGACCCGGTGCGCGCCCGCGAATTCGGTTGGATCGCGGCGCGACAGCGCCAGCATGTCGCCCGCCTGCTGGCGCGCGCGGAAGCGGATGGCGCGGGTCAGCCCCTCGGCCACCTCGGGCGCGGCCAGCACGATCGCCGCCGCGCCGTCCGACACCAGCGAGCAATCGGTGCGCCGCAGCGGCCCGGCGACCAGAGGGTTCTTGTCGGACGGCGTGTTGCAGAAGGCCAGATCGAAGGCCTTCTGCATATGGGAATAGGGATTGCGCGCGCCGTTATCGTGGTTCTTGGCGGCGATCATCGCCAGTTCCTCGGACTTGTCGCCGTTTCGCTGGAAATAAGCGTCGGTGATGCGGCCGAAGACGCCCGCGAAGCCGCCCGGCGTGTCGCCTTCCTCTGCGACGTAACTGGCCGACAGCAGCACGCCCCCCACATCGGCGATGGGAATGGCGGTCATCTTTTCCGCGCCGATCACAAGCGCCACCTTGCCGCGCCCGGATGCGATGAAATCCGCCGCCGCATACAGCGCCGCCGACCCGGTGGCGCAGGCGTTTTCCGTGCGCATGAAGGGCACGCCCGCCAGTTCGGGGCTGCCCATGGCGACAAGCGCGCCCTGAAAGTCCTGGCGCTGGAAGCCGTTGTTGTAGACGCCGGTGAAGATGCCGTCCACGGCATCGGGGGCGATCCCCGCGTGGTCCAGCGCGGGCAGCGCGACCTCGGCCATCAGGGCCATGGTATCGGGCGCCTCGGCCTTGCCGAATTTCGTATGCGCCCAGCCGACGATCAGGGGTTCGTTCATGGCGTGGTCCTTTCGGTGTCAAGATCGGCAAGGCGTCGGGCGATCAGCCCGGCCTCGCGGTGCAGCGCGGCGGCCAGATCGGCCTGCCGCGCCGGGGTCATGCGGTTTTCGATGGCAGCGATGGACAGCGCCCCCGCCGGGCGGCCGTCGGGCCAGGGGATCGCCACGCCCAGGCCCCAGGAACCGGCGACGATCCGGCCGGGGTTCAGCGCGTGGCCCTGGGCGCGGGCATAGGCCAAGTCCTCCAGCAGCACGGGCATCAACTCGCCCACCAGCGGCGCGACGCGGGCCAGCAGCGCCGCCGCTTCAACCTCGGGCAACGCGGCCAGGATCGCCATGGCCCCCGCGCCGACGCCTGCGGGTTTGCGGTCGCCGCGCATCAGGGCATGGGTGCGGACCGGGAAATCGCCCTCGATCCGTTCCAGGCACAGGGTATGGTCGTCCTGCGGCACGGTCAGCAGCACGGTGTCGCCGGTATCCCCCGCCAGCCGGATCATGGCGTCGCGGGCATGGTGCAGGATGCCGTGGCGCTCGGCGGCGAAACCCGCCAGCAGATAGGTTTCCGGCCCCAGGTGATAGCGCCGGGTTTCCCGGTCCTGTTCGACCAGCCGTGCCGCGCCAAGCGCCAGCAGCAGCCGCCGCGCCGTGGGCCGCGCCAGGCCCGAGGCCGCCGCCAGCTGCGACAGCCCCAGGCCCTGTGCCCCGCCCCGCCCCACCAGGGACAGCAGCGACAGCGCACGCGCCACCGCCTGCGTTCCGCCAGTGTCAGCCGGGGCGGGTTCGTCGCGCATCAGGCAAGCTGCCGTCCGATGGCGGCTTCCAGGATGGCCCAGGCCTCGTCGCCATAGGTCTTCTTCCATTCGGCATAGAAGCCCGCCTCGCGCAGCTTGTCCTCGAAAGCCTTGGGATCGGCGTCGTTGAAGACGAAGCCCTGGGTTTCCAGGTCGGTCTTCAGCGTCGCGTTCATCGCGGCGATGTCCTCGCGCTGTTTCAGGGCGGCGGCGTTGAAGTTGTCGGCAACGGCGGCCTGAACGTCCTCGGGCAGGGCGTTCCAGGCGCGGCGGTTGCCCAGCATCCAGAAGCCGTCCCACATGTGGTTGGTCATCGAGCAGTATTTCTGCACCTCCCACAGCTTCGCGACCTTCATGATCGCCAGCGGGTTTTCCTGCCCGTCCACGATGCCGGTCTGAAGCGCCGTATAGACCTCGGCGAAGTTGATCGACGCGGGGGCCGACCCGAAGGCCGTGAACAGCGAGGTCCACAGCGGCGACACCGGCACGCGGATCTTGAAGCCCTCCAGGTCGGCGGGCGCGGTGATGGGCTTCGTGGAGGAGGTGATCTGCCGGAAGCCGTTGTCCCAGATCTTCTCCATCACCACGAGGCCCGCGCCCTCGATCTGGCCGCGCTCATAGGCGCCCAACTCGCCGTCCATGGCCTTCCACACGGTGTCGTAATCGGGGAAGGCAAAGCCCACGCCGTTGATGGATGCGTTCGGGACCAGCGTGGACAGGATGATCGGCGACAGCTGGAAGAATTCCACCCCGCCCGACCGCAGCTGTCCCAGAACGTCGGTATCCGCGCCCAGCTGGTTCGACGGGAAGATCTGCAAATCGAAGCGTCCGCCGGTGGCTTCCAGGATGGCCTTCTGCGCCTCGGCCAGGCGGACGTTGCTGGGATGGTCCAGCGGCTGGTTGTTCGCCACCTTGTAGCTGAATTCGGCGGCCATCGCCGGGCGGACCCGGATGAAGGGCGTGGCAAGCGCGCCTGCGGCGGCGCCCAGCATGATGGTGCGGCGGGTGATGGTCATTGGGGTTTCCTCCCTCCCAGAAGGTTCAGTTTGAAAGCAACGCGGTCGAGAACCAGGGCACGGCGGCGATGGCCAGCAGGCCCACCATCAGCGCGGCCAGATAGGGCCAGATCTTCGCCATCACCTGTTCGGCGGGCACGTTGGCGATCTTGCAGGCGATATAGAAGCCGATGCCGATGGGCGGGGCCATCAGGCCGATGTTCATCGCCGTGACGATCACCATGGCATAATGGATGTCGTGGATCCCCAGGCCGCGCGCGATGGGGAACATGATCGGCGCCAGCAGCACGATGGCGGGCAGGCCTTCCAGCACGCAGCCCAGCACCAGGAAGATCAGGATCGAGGCGCCCATGAACACCGCCCAGCCGCCCGGCAGGCCCGTCACCAGCACCATCAGGTCGCGCGCGAAGCCCGATTGCGTCAGCGCCCAGGCCATGGCGGACGCCGCGCCCAGGATCAGCAGGATCGCCCCCGACATGGCGGCGGTTTCCACCAGCATCGTGCCGGTGCGCCGCAGCGGGATGCCGCCATACAGCACCGCGCCGATGATGAAGGCGTAAAGCGTGGCGATGGTGCTGACCTCGGTCGCGGTGGCGACGCCGCCGCCGACCAGGCTGCGGATCATGAAGGGCAGCACCAAGGCGGGCGCGGCGATCAGGGCGGTCCTGCCGATCACGGACAGGGGCGCGCGGCGCACGCCCTCCATCCGTTCGCCACGGGCCTTCCAGCGGGCCAGCACGGCCAGCACGACCAGCAGCACCATGGCGATGGCGAAGCCGCTGGTGAACAGCCCGGCGATGGACACGCCCGCCACCGATCCCAGCACGATCAGCACGATCGAGGGCGGCACGGTATCGGCCATCGCCGCCCCGGTCGCCAGCAGCGCAGTCATTTCCGGCGCGGAATGGCCCCGGCGGCGCATTTCGGGAAACAGCGCGGGCGCGACCGTCGCCATGTCGGACACCTTGGACCCGGAAATCCCCGACACCAAGAACATGGATCCCAGCAGCACATAGCTCATCCCCGCCTTCACATGGCCGAACATGGATGCCAGGAAGCTGACGATGGCGCGGCCCATGCCGGTCGCGTCCAGGATGCAGCCCAGCAGCACGAAGACCGGCACCGACAGCAGGATCAGCGACGACATGCCTTCGTCGATTCGGCCCATCATCACGAAGACGGGCGCGTGGCTGGCGAAGGTCAGATATCCCAGCGTGGCCAGCGCGAAGCAGAAGGCGATGGGCACCCCCACCGCCAGCAGCCCGCCCGCGAACAGGCCCAGGAACAGCGGCAGGTTCCAGTTGCCAAGCGCCAGCACGGCGGGTTTCGCCCACCACAGCCCGGCCACGATGGCGCCCGCCACCAGCAGCGTGCCCAGGATCGTGCCCCATTCGCGGGTGCGGACCACGGACAGCACCATCAGCAAGGCCATCAGCCCGATCCCGGCGGGCAGGGCGGATGCGCGCCAGGACATCGGGATCTGCAAGGCGGGCGAGGTGACGAAGGATTCCTCGTAGGCGTATTCGACCGCGACCGGGAACAGCCGCACCAGCAGCACGCAGACCAGCACGCTGCCCGCGATCTCCAGCACGCGGGACAGCCGGTCGGGCAGCAGCGGCAGGAACACCGTCAACCGCATGTGTTCGTGCCGGTCCACGGCCAAGGCCGCGCCCAGCATCGCCATCCAGATGAAGGTGATCGAGGCGACCTCGTCCCCCCAGATCAGCGGCTTGTGCAGGACATATCGGAAGAAGACATTGGCCAGCACCATCACGATCATCACGACCAGCAGCCCGGCGGCGGCGATCTCGACCGGGCGCATCCAGGTCTCGGCGCGCTTGGGTTCGCTCAGCGCCTCGATGCCGCCAAGCGCCAGTTCGGCGTCCTGCGCCTCGGTATGGTGCATCTGTCGTCCCCCCTTCGCGGCGGTCGCAGCCCCTCCCGGCTGCATGGGAGTCCATATTGTGGACAGCCCTCGCCTTGTCTTTCATCAGGAAATAAGCAGGGTCCGCGGCGGCGGGCAACCATTATCTTGCGAAAGCCGCTGAAATTCCGACGCGCCATTCCATCACGTGGATATCCGCGGCGGCGTTCCTGTCCTGATGCGGAACGATATGGCGGATCAAGGCCTTATATGACCACCCCCCGGACCCTGGCGATCCAGTGAAGAGAGATTGATGACACACGGAAACCACCCTCCTGCCGAGCCGAAATGGAACCTTGTCGGCCCCGGCCTGGTCGTCGCCGCGACCGGCGTGGGCGCGGCGGATCTGATCGCCACCACCGTTGCGGGCAGCAAATACGGCTATGCCCTGCTGTGGGCGGTGGTCGCGGGCTGCATCATGAAGGTGATCCTGGTCGAGGGCGCGGGCCGTTACACCCTTGCCACCGGCAACACCATCTTTGAAGGCTGGTCCAGCCTGGGCCGTTGGACCCATTGGTATTTCGGACCCTATATCGTCATCTGGGGCTTCGTCTACGGCGCCGCCGCAATGGCGGGGACAGGGCTTGCGCTGTATTCGCTGCTGCCCTTCGGCAGCGTGGCGGCCTGGGGGATCGTGTCCGGCCTGCTGGGCCTGGCCCTGGTCTGGTCCGGCCGCTACGACCTGTTCGAGAAGGTGCTGACCGCCATGGTGATCCTGATGTTCATCACCATGCTGCTGGCCGCCATGCTGACCCTGCCGAACCTGGCCGAGATCGCGGCAGGCCTGGTCCCCGTGATCCCCGAGGGCGCGATGATCAACGTGTTGTCGGTGGCGGGCGGCGTCGGCGGCACGATCACGCTGGCGGCCTATGGCTATTGGCTGCGCGAAAAGGGCTGGACCACGCCGCGCTTCATGAGGGTGATGCGGCTGGACAATGGCATCGCCTATCTGGTGACGGGGATCTTCGTCATCTCGACCCTGATCGTCGGGGCCGAGCTTCTGTATTCCGCGCAGATCGCCATCGGCAGCGGCGACCAAGGCATGGTCGATCTGGCAGGCGTGCTGGCCGACCGTTACGGCGCCTGGATGGGCAAGCTGTTCCTGGTGGGCTTCTGGGCGGCGTCGATGTCGTCGCTGGTGGGCGTCTGGAACGGTGTCAGTCTGATGTTCGCGGATTTCTTCGGCCATGTGCAGGGCAAGCCGCATGACCATCCCGACCGGCTGTCGGGCGGGCGATACTATAAGTTCTATATCGTCTGGCTGACGATCCCGCCGATGGTCATGCTGTTTTTGGGCCAGCCGGTCTATCTGATCCTGGCCTATGGCGTGCTGGGCGCGCTGTTCATGCCCTTCATGGCAATCACGCTTCTGTGGATCCTGAACACCGCCCGAACCCCCGCCGAATGGCGCAACGGGCTGGTGGTCAACATCATGATGGGCCTTTGCGCACTGACCTTCGCCGCCTTGGCGGTAGACCAGCTGCGCGGCGCCATCATGCGGGTTCTGTAAGGGCTTGCCCCGGCGCGCGGGCGGCCGCGCGCCGGGGTTTCTCAGCCGTCGATGCGGGCCAGGGGGGCGCCGAAGCCCAGCACCTCGCCCGCCTTGGCGGTCTGGCTGATGCGGCCCGCGCGATGCGCCTCGACGCGGGTCTCCATCTTCATCGCCTCCATCACTGCGATCACCTGGCCCGGCTCGACCTCCGCGCCGTCCTCGACCTGCCAGGCGGTCAGGGTGCCGGGGACCGGGGCGGTCACGACGGCGGCGTCGGCCTGGGGCGCGGCGGCTGGCGCGGGATCGGTTGCGCGGGGGGCGGCGGCCATGATTCCGGCGGGCAGGCCCAGTTCATGGCGCTTGCCGTCGATCTCGATGGCGACGCGCAGCAGCGCCGGGGCCTGTGCGGGCGTCACGCGCCCATGGGGGGCCAGGGTGTCGGCGAAGTCGGTCTCGATCCAGCGGGTATGGACGGCGAAGCGGTCATCCTCGGCGCGGAAATCGGACGCTTCCAGCACGGCGCGGTGGAAGGGCAGGACCGTCGCCACGCCCTCGATGCGGAACTCGGCCAGGGCGCGGCGGGCGCGGGCGATGGCTTCGGCGCGGGTGGCGCCGGTCACGATCAGCTTGGCCATCATCGAATCGAAGCTGCCGGGGATGACGGACCCGGCGGCCACGCCGCTGTCCAGCCGGATGCCCGGCCCCGAGGGCGGATCGAAGCGGTCCACCGGGCCGGGCGTGGGCAGGAAGCCGCGCGCCACATCCTCGGCATTGATGCGGAATTCGATGCTGTGCCCGCGCGTGTCCGGCACGCCGTCATTGGCCAGCCTGGCCCCGCGCGCCACCGCGATCATGCCGCGCACCAGGTCGATGCCGGTGGTTTCCTCGGTCACGGGATGTTCGACCTGAAGGCGGGTGTTCACTTCCAGGAAGGAAATCGTGCCGTTGGCCGACAGCAGGTATTCCACGGTCCCCGCGCCGCTGTAGCCCGCATGGGCGCAGATCGCGCGGGCGCTGTCATGGATGCGCTGGCGCTGTTCGTCGGTCAGGAACGGGGCGGGCGCTTCCTCGACCAGCTTCTGGTTGCGGCGTTGCAGGGAACAGTCGCGGGTGCCAATCACCTTGACGGTGCCGTGGCGGTCGGCCAGCACCTGCGCCTCGATATGGCGGGGGCGGTCCAGGAACTGCTCGATGAAGCATTCGCCGCGGCCGAAGGCGGTCAGCGCCTCGCGCGTGGCCGAGGCGAACAGTTCCTCGACTTCCTCCAGCCGCCAGGCGACCTTCATGCCGCGCCCGCCGCCGCCGAAGGCCGCCTTGATGGCGATGGGCAGGCCGTGCCGGCGGGCGAAGGCCAGCGCATCGGCGGGCGTTTCGACCGGGCCGGGCGTGCCCGCGACCAGCGGCGCGCCGACCGCTTCCGCGATGCGCCGGGCTTCGATCTTGTCACCCAGGGCGGTGATGACGGCAGGGTCGGGCCCGATCCAGATCAGGCCCGCATCCTGCACCGCCTGCGCGAAACCGGCGTTTTCGGACAGGAAGCCATAGCCCGGATGGATCGCGTCCGCGCCGGCGCGCCGGGCGATGGCAATGATCTTGTCCCCGTCCAGATAGGTGTCCGCCGGGCTGTCGCCGCCAAGCGCGAAGGCCTGGTCGGCCATCCCGACGAAGGGGGCGTCGCGGTCGGCATCGGCATAGACGGCGACCGTTTCGATTCCCTCGTCGCGGCAGGCGCGGATGACGCGGACGGCGATTTCCCCCCGGTTGGCGATCAGCAGACGGCTCAGGGGCAGGGTCGGGCCGGTGGCGAAGATGGTCATGGCGTTGCCTCGATGTCCTGGAAGGGGGCGGCGGCGGTGAATCGGATCCGCGCGCCGGGGGGGATCTGGCCTGCCAGATCCAGCGCGGACGGCAGCAGGGTCGCGATCACCGGATAGCCGCCGGTCAGCGGATGGTCGGCCAGGAACAGCACCGGCTGGCCGGAATGGGGGATCTGGATGGCGCCTGTCTCGGTGCCCTCGGACGGCAGTTCGCGCGCATCGTTGCGGGTGACGGCGGTGCCCTCCAACCGGATGCCGACGCGGGACGATTGGGGCGTGACCAGCCAGTCCTGGGACAGGAACTGCGCGATCATGTCCGGGGTGAACCAGTCGGCGCGGGGGCCGAGGGTGACAGGCAACTCAACCGTGTCGCCGGGCTTCGGCAGCGCAGGCTGATCCTCGGGCGCGCCGATGGCGGCGGCGGAACGGTTCGCGGCATAGAGCCGCGCCCCGGCGGTCAGCGCCTGGGGACCGACGAAGGCCAGCGTGTCGGTCGCCGCCGACCCCAGAACCGGGGCCACGTCGAACCCGCCGCGCAGCGCCAGATAGCTGCGCATTCCAGAGGCGGGAGGCGGGATCAGCACCTCGTCCTCCGCATCCAGCGCGAAGGCCGTGGGCAGGGCCTGCCCGTCCAGCGTGGCCCGGCCCGCGCCGGTCAGCGCCAGCGTCACCGGCCGTTCCGCCCGCAGCCGCACGGGGCCCAGCGTGATCTCCAGCACCGGCGCGTCCGAGGGGTTGCCCACAGCGCGGTTCGCCCGGCGCATCGCCCCCATGTCCAGCGCACCGGATGCCGAGACGCCCTGCCCGCCCTGCCCCGGCCGCCCCTCGTCCTGAAAGACGATGGGAAAGGCGGTCTGCACCACGGTCAGCGCGGGTTGACCCTGCGGTTCCGGGATCGCGGCAGAGGGATGCACCTTTGCCGCCCCTTCGACGAAGCGGGCGCGGATGCCGGGGCGCAGCAGGGCGGGCGGGTCGCGGGACAGATCCCACATCGGCACCTTTGTCGTGCCGATCAGCTGCCAGCCGCCGGGCGTGTCCTGCGGATAGACGCCGCAGAACCGCGCGGCCAGCGCCACCGACCCCGCCGGGATCCTGGTGCGCGCCGCGGGGCGGCGGGGCACATCGAAACGCGGATCGTCGCCGGTCATGTAGGCGAAGCCCGGCGCGAAGCCGCAGAAGGCCACCTGCCAGGTGGCGGCCTGATGGGCGGCGATGACCTCGGCCACGGTCAGGTTCATGTGGGCCGCCACATCGGCCAGATCCTCGCCGTCATAACTCATCGGGATCTCGACCGTCTCGACCGGGCCTTCCGCGCGGAGCGTGCCCGGCGCGGGCTGGCGCGCCTGGATCGTCGCCGCCAGGGCGCCATCGGCGGCGAAACCCGGCGCTACGCGAACCATCAGCGTGCGGGCGGCGGGGATGATCTCGGCCACGCCGTCGATGGGATCGCCCAGCAGCGCGTCGAACAGCGCCAGCGTTTCGTCCAGGCCGGCCAGTTCCACCAGCAGCGTGCGCGGTCCCACGGGAAGGAAGCGCATCGTCACACCTGCCACTGGCTGTCGGGGATGTCGGTGACGAACATGTGTCCCGGCGCATGGGTGATGGCGAAGGGCGGTTTCGAGGCCATGACGGCCGCCTGCGGCGTGACCCCGCAGGCCCAGAAGACCGGCACCTCTCCCTCGCGGATCTGGACCGGATCGCCGAAATCGGGGCGCGACAGATCCGGGATGCCCAGGCC
The DNA here is from genome assembly GCF_052045125.1 of Paracoccus sp. 22332. NCBI lineage: Bacteria > Pseudomonadati > Pseudomonadota > Alphaproteobacteria > Rhodobacterales > Paracoccaceae > Paracoccus > Paracoccus sp. 22332. The sequence goes on along the minus strand of NZ_JBQEOI010000001.1, from coordinate 44,802 downwards.
GCCGGGGTCGCCGACATGGACCGGGGCGCCGTGGACCGCCGGGAAGCGGCCCGAGATCATCGCGGCCTCGGCCACGCGATCCGCCGGGATCGGGCGCATCGACACGACCATCTGCCCGTGCAGCCGCCCGGCGGGACGGCAGGCGCGACTGGTCAGATACATCGGCACGTTGCAGCCCTGGGCGATATGGCGCACCTCGATCCCGGCCGCCTGCAAGGGCGTCTCGAAGGTGAAAGAGCATCCGATCAGGAAGGTCACCAGATCGGGATGCTCGGCCCAGGCCTCGGTCGCGTCGGCCACCTCATCGGCCAGAAGCCCGCCGCGCCAGATGCGATACAGGGGAATGTCGGTGCGCAGATCGGCGCCGGGCGCCAGCGCGGCCTGGTGGCTGCCGGGATCGGTCACGTCCAGCACCGGGCAGGGCTTGGGGTTGCGCTGCGCGAACAGCAGGAAATCCCAGGCCCAGTCGCGCGGCAGAGAGATCATGTTGCACTGCGTAAAGCCCGGCGCCATCCCGGCGGTGGGCGCGACGGTGCTGCGGCAGGCCAGGCGGGCGGCGGCGGCGCTTGCGGGATCGGGACGCATCAGACCGCCCCCGCGAAGGGGGCGATGGTGACGCCGCCCGCCACCAGCTCCTCTCGGATGCGGCGGGCCATGTCCACCGCGCCCGCGCTGTCGCCATGCACGCAGATGCTGTCGGCGGACAGGCGCAGGGTCGATCCGTCAACGGCCTCGATCACGCCCTCGGTCGCAAGGCGCAGCATCCGCGCGGCCACGGCATCGGCGTCGTGCAGCACCGCGCCCTGTTCCCGGCGCGACACAAGCTGGCCGTCCGGCGTATAGGCGCGGTCGCCGAAAGCCTCGGCCACCGTCGCCAGCCCGGCATCGGTGGCGCGCGACAGGATCGGCGCCCCGGCCAGCGCCATCAGCACCAGCGAATCGTCGATCTCGCGGATCGCGGCGATCACCGCATCGGCCTGGCGCGCGTCGTTGGCAATGGTGTTATACAGCGCCCCGTGCGGCTTCACATAGCTGACCCGCGTTCCCGCCGCCTGTGCTATCCCCTGCAAGGCGCCGATCTGATAGATGACATCGGCGGTCAGTTCCGCCGAGGTCACGTCCATGGGGCGGCGCCCGAAGCCCACCCGGTCGGGATAGGACACATGCGCCCCGACCGCCACGCCCCGCGCCGCCGCCTGCGCCACCGTGGCGCGGATGGTCAGCGGGTCGCCCGCGTGAAAGCCGCAGGCGACGTTGGCGGAACTGACGATGCCCAGCATCGCTGCGTCGTCGCCCATGGTCCAGGCGCCATAGCCCTCGCCCAGGTCGCTGTTCAGGTCGATGGTTCGCATGTGTTTCCCCCTTTTACAGGCCCAGGAAGGCGAAGATCGCGCCGAAGGACCGATAGCCCATGTACCAGGTCAGCGCGCAGACGATGGCGCTGAGGATCAGCAGCGGCCGGTTGTAGCGGTGCCCGCCCATCAGGTCGGATCGCGCGAAGCCGACATAGGTGAAGATCGTCAGGCCGATGGGCAGGATCAGGCCGTTGAAGCCGCCCACGAAGACCAGCAGCGCGGCGGGCGCGGTGCCGATGGCCACGAACACCGCCAGCGACACGCCGATGAAGATCACCGTGGCGATGTTGCGGCTGCGCTCGGTCATCTCCATGAAGGCCACCAGGAAGCTGACCGAGGTATAGGCCGCGCCGATGACCGAGGTGATGGCCGCCGCCCACAGCACCACGCCGAAGATCCGCATCCCCCAGTCGCCAAGCGCCGCGGCGAAGGCCTGCGCCGCCGGGTTCGCGGCCTGGCTGGACAGATCCAGCGTCACGCCCGAGGCGACGACGCCCAGGATCGCCAGGAACAGCACGAAGCGCATCACGCCGGTGACGGCGATCCCGGTCAGGGAGGCGCGGGTGACGGCGGCCAGGTGCTGTTCGCCGACCAGCCCCTTGTCCAGCAGCCGGTGCGCGCCGGAATAGGTGATATAGCCGCCCACGGTGCCGCCGACGATGGTGGTGATGGTCGGAAAGTCGATCACCGCCGGAAACACGGTCTGGCGCAGCGCCTCGCCCACCGGCGGGTTCGAGGTGACGGCGACGATCACCGTCATCACGATCATCAGGATGCCCAGCCCGATCAGCGATCGGTCCAGCAGCAGCCCGGCGCGCTTCGACAGGAACACCCCGATCGCCAGCAGGGCCGAGATGGCGCCGCCGATCTTCGGATCCAGGCCGAACATGGCGTTCATTCCCAGGCCCGCGCCCGCGATGTTGCCGACGTTGAAGGCCAGCCCGCCGATCATCACCAGCACCGCCAGCAGATAGCCCGATCCGGGGATCGCGGCATTCGCGGTCTCGGAGGCGTTCTTCCGGGTGAGCGCGGTGATGCGCCAGATGTTCAGCTGCACCACGAAGTCGATCAGGATCGAGGCTAGGATCGCAAAGGCGAAGGCCGCGCCCAGCTTGCCGGTGAAGGTCGCGGTCTGGGTGATGAAGCCCGGCCCGATGGCCGAGGTCGCCATCAGGAAGATCGCCGCCAGGAACCCGCCCCGCAGGGTGGCATTGGCGGCCGTGGGAACGGCGGTGGCACTCATCAGTCATGCTCCTGCTGCAAGGAAGGGTGGCGTTTTCGGAATGACTGAAAAGTGAAGCCAGGATGACAGGCTGTCAACGATTATCTGACATATCTGCCGTGATTGTTGAACAAAAGAACGGGAAAGAGCCTTCGAAATAAGCATCTGAACTGCCGGAGGGGCGGAATCTGTTCGCGGAACAGGCTTTGAAAAGCCCCCGATTCGGGCCGCATCGCCTTGCCTGTCCTGCCGGGGGCGTCCATCCTGCGTCTTGGGATATTGGGGCGGAAGATGACGACGGATCTGACCGGGCTTGCCGAGGAAACGGCCTCGCGGCTGCGCAACGACATCACCGGCGGCGCCCTGCCGCCGGGTCAGCGGCTGTCGGAAACCCGGCTGGCCGCCGAACTGGGCGTGTCGCGCAATACCCTGCGCGAGGTGTTCCGCCTGCTGACGCGCGAGGGCCTGTTGCGGCACGAACCCAATCGCGGCGTGTTCGTCGCGGTGCCGTCGATGGCCAGCATCGTCGACATCTACCGCGTGCGGCGGCTGATCGAGGTGCCCGCGCTTGCCCATGCCTGGCCCCGGCACGAGGCCGTGGCGCAGATGCGCCTTGCCGTCGAAAAGGCCCGCGCCGCGCGCGAGATCCAGGACTGGCGCATGGTCGGCAGCGCCAACATGGAATTCCATGCCGCCATCGTCGCGCTGACCGACAGCGCCCGGTTGCAGGGTTTCTTTGCGCAGATCATCGCGGAATTGCGGCTGGCCTTCGGACTGCTGGACAGTCCGGAACGGCTGCACGAACCCTATATCGATCGCAACGCCCGGATCCTGGACTTGTTGGTCGAGGGGCAACAGGACCAGGCAGCGGCCATGCTGGCGGGGTATCTGGACGAATCCGAACGCGTGGTGCTGGCCGCCTTCGCCCGGCTGGGCTGAGGCGCGTCAACCCGCGCTTGCCAGCATCGCCTTGTCGTCCGCCAGGGTTGCGGCGGCGGGGTCGGGCAGGCGAAAGCGCACCATCTGCCGCCCGGCGCCCAGCTTCGTGACCGCCCAGCCCAGCAACTGCCCCTGCGGCCCCGCCATCAGGCCGGTGTCGCGCAGTCCCGTCTCGGCCTGGGTCAGCCGCGCGCCCAGGGCCGCGACACCCGATCCCGCCTCGGCCCCGGCCTGCCAGCAGGCCAGCGCCTCGGGCAGGCTTTCGGCGCCGGGCCACAGCTCGCGATAGGGGCGGTTCGACATGATCACCTGCCCATCCTGGCCGAACACCGCCACCGCGTCGCCCAGGCCGTCCAGGATGCTGTGGCCCAGCGTCATTTCGGCTCGGAAGCGGCGCGTCAGGCTCATTTCCGAGGTGATGTCCTCGAACAAAAAGGCCACGGCGCCGTCGGGATGCGGCCTGCCGGTCACGCGATAGGTCTGGCCGCCCGGCAGGGACCATTCCTCGACATGGTGGCCGGTGGCGGCGGCGCTTTCCAGATCGCTCATCTGCTGGCGCCAGCTTCGGAAATCCTTGGGCTCGGGGACCATCCGCAATTCGCGCAGCTTGTCCAGGAGGTCGAACAGCGTCGGCCGCGCGGTCAGGAAGCCGGTGGGCAGGTTGGTCAGGTCGATCAGCGCCGGGTTGAACAGTTGCAGATGCCGCTGCCGGTCGAAGATCGCCAGTCCGATGGGCAGGTCGGCGAAGGTCTTGGTCAGCGTCTGCACGAATTCCCGCAGGGATCGTTCGGCGCGCACGGCGGCATCGGCGGGCAGCGCGAACATCATCGTCTGATCGCCGGCCGGGTGGCTGTGGCAGTCGTACCAGAACACCGCCCCGTTCTGGGTCAGCGAGGCGCGCCGCGTCCGCGTCCCGGCGCCCGGCACCGGGCGCGGCGAATCCAGCAGGCGCGGCAGTGGCCAGCCGATGGGCTCGTCCGCCTGCGCCTCGGCCTTGCGCAGATAGGCGGCGTTGGCCCAGGTCACGCGTTCCTCGGCATCCTGGCGCCAGACCAGCATCGGCGTCTGGTCCAGCGACCGGCGCAACAGGTCCAGCTCCTCCTCCATCGCCTGCTGGGACATCGAATCGACGACGATTCCCGCATATTCCGCCTGGGGGTCGGTGATGGTGACGCGCAGCAGATCCGAATCGATCTGTTCGACCAGCAGCCTCAGGGTGGCGCTGCCGGTGCCGGATTGGCCCAGGCATTCGAAGCGGCCTGCCCGGCCGATGCGCGACAGCCCGTCGATGGCGTCGGGAAAGCGCGGGCCGATCCATTGCAGCAGCCGCGTCCATTCGCTTTCCGGCGCCGAGATGCGGTCCAGAAGCGCGCGGGCGGGCGGCGTCGCGTCCATCAGGCGCTGGCCCCGGAACAGCAGCACCATCGGCTTCAGGCTGCCGTCCAGGCCCTGCGGCAGGCGCGCCCCGCGCCGCCCCGGACCCCTGTCCCACCACCGCAGCAGCGCGACCGCCAGCAGGACCGAGGCGGTGCCCGTCAACACCGCCAGAAAGACCAGCCCGATACCGTGCAGGGACATCAGAAGCTCCTTCGCGTTTGGACAACCTTAAAGCGAAGGGGCTTAACGAACAGTTAAAAACGTCATGTCATCCGGGGATTGTCGCCCAGGGCCACGCGCGCGTCGGCGGCGATCCGGTCCAGCGGCCAGCGGACGGTCACGACGGCGCCCGGCCCGCCATTGTCGAAATCCAGCCGCGCGCCCGACCGTTCCAGCAGCGTCTTGGCGATGAACAGGCCCAGGCCCATGCCGTCATAGCCCTCGCGCTGCGGCCCGCCGCGCTTGCTGGTCAGGTAGGGATCGCCGATCCGCGCCAGCAGCGCGGGCGGATAGCCGGGGCCGTCGTCGCGGATCGTCACCGCCAGCCAGCCGTCCCCGGCCTGCGATTCGATCACCACGCGGGCGGCGGCAAAATCGACGGCGTTCTGGATCAGGTTGCGCAGCGCGTGGATGACGGCGGGGTCGCGGCGGATCTGGGGCCCGTCGGCGCGGATCTCGACCACGGGGCCGCGTCCGGCATGAGGTTCGGCGGCGTCCTCCAGCACGGTGCGCAGGGGCGCGCTGCGCAGGTGCAGGTCGTCCTTGCCCGCCCGGCCCATGCTGCGCAAGATGTCGCCGCAGCGCACGGCGGAATCGCGCAGCGCGATGGCGTCGGCTTGCAGGTCGGGGCGGTCGTCCAGTTCGTCCGCAAGTTCGGCCGCGATCAGCTTGATGGTGGCCAGGGGGGTGCCCATCTCGTGCGCGGCGGCCGCCACGACACCGCCCAGATGTTGCAGCCGCTGTTCGCGCGCCAGGGCCATCTGCGTCGCGAACAGCGCGTTCGAGGTCGCCTGAAGTTCCGCCGTCACCCGATGCGCATAGCCCGCGAAGAACACCACCCCGATCATCAGCGCCGCCCAGTGCCCCAACGCCAGGACCGGCGCCAGGGCCAGTTCGGTCCCGTCCGCGTCGTGCAGGGGCAGCGCGAATCGCGACGCCAGCGACACTAGGATCATCGTCGCCAGGCCCAGGGCCACTGTCTGGCGGGTGTCCAGCGATGTCGCGGCCACCGTCACCGGCGCCAGGACCAGCAGGGCGAAGGGATTGGCCAGCCCGCCGGTCAGCGCCATCAGGGCGGAAATCTGGATCACGTCGAAGGCCAGATGCACCACCGCCAGCCGGGCCGAGGTGCGGCGCCGGGGCCACAGCCCCTGCCATAGGTTCAGGGCCGCGGCGGCGGCGATCAGCGCCAGGACGGGACCGATGGCGAAGCCGATGCCCATCAGATGCGCCACCACCACCGCCGCCGTCTGCCCGGCGATCGCGAACCACCGCAGCAGAATCAGGGTCCGCATGCGGATCGGCTCGGCCTGGGTGGCGGGACCGGAGGGAGGGGCGATGGGGCGGGGCATGGGGTCCAAGGGGGTGCGGCGTTGCGGACCTTGATACGCGCGGCGGGATGGGCGATCAATGCGCCGCTTCGGGCGCAATGAAGGAGTTAGATCATGGCCGACCGCAAGATCCTGCTGATCGGTTGCGTTGCAGCCCTTGCCCTGCTGGGCGCGGGCGGCGCCTGGCTGGCAAGCCGCGACGGCGGTGATCGCTTTGCCCAATGCAACGCCGGGGCGGTGGCGGGCGGCATGGACAGTTTCGGCACCGACTTCACCCTGACCCGCCAGGACGGGCAGCGCGTCACGGCGGAACAGGTTTTCACCAAACCCTCGCTGCTGTATTTCGGCTATACCTTCTGCCCCGATGTCTGCCCCCTGGACAGCGCGCGGAATGCCGAGGCCGCGGCCTTGCTGGCCGAACAGGGCAAGGACGTGCAGACGGTCTTCATCACCGTCGATCCGCGCCGCGACACGCCCGAGGTGGTGGCCGATTTCACCAGCCTGTTTTCCGACGACATGATCGGCCTGACCGGATCCGAGGATGAAATCGCCGCCGTCAACAAGGGCTGGCGGAATTACTACAAGGCCAATGACGAGGAGGACCAGGAATATTACCTGGTCGATCACATGACCAATACCTATCTGGTTCTGCCCGGAAACCAGACCGTCGCCTTCTTCCCCCGCGACACCTCGCCCGAGGCGATGGCCGAGCGCGTCGGCTGCTTCGTGGATGCCCTTGGCTGAGAAGTGATTGCCCCCGACCCGTCCTTGCGGCAGTGTTGCTGATCACGCAAGGTCGGTTAGGCATCTTATGGAAGACGATACCCTGTCCCGGACGAATCCCGGTTCCGATCCATCACTGCTGCTGGTGGACGACGATGAAATCTTCGTGACGCGGCTGGCCCGCGCGATGGAAAAGCGCGGCTTTGCCACGCGAACAGCCCTGAGTGTTGCGGACGCCCTGACGATGATCCACCAGGCGCCGCCCGCCTATGCCGTGGTCGATCTGCGGCTGGAGGACGGCAACGGGCTGGATGTGGTCGAGGCGCTGCGCGAGCTGCGGGCCGACGCGCGCATCATCGTGCTGACCGGATACGGGGCCATCGCGACCGCCGTGGCGGCGGTGAAAATGGGCGCGACGGATTATCTCGCAAAGCCCGCCGACGCGAATGACGTAACGTCTGCGTTACTGTCCAGCGGGGAATCCCTGCCGCCGCCGCCCGACAATCCGATGTCCGCCGATCGGGTCAGATGGGAACATATCCAGCGGGTTTACGAGCAATGCGACCGAAATGTCAGCGAAACCGCGCGGCGTTTGCATATGCATCGGCGCACCCTTCAGCGTATTCTTGCCAAACGCGGACCCCGTTAACAAACGCGGACCCCGTTAAAGATATTAAGCCGTCTTGTAATTGAAACGGACTTGTATCAAATTGCGAATTAGCAATTCAATACGGGTGTAGACGAAATGAACTTTGACCTGGACAAGATGACGCTTAAGGAACTGCGTGATCTTCGGGGGAAACTGGACCGCGCGATTAACTCTTATGAAGATCGGAAACGCCGCGAAGCCCTGGCGGCGGTCGAGGAAGCGGCGCGCGAGCATGGTTTCAACCTGTCCGACCTGACCGGCGCAAAACCCCGGCGGTCGGGCACGGTCGCCCCGAAATACGCAAATCCCAGCGATCCGACGATGACCTGGACCGGCCGTGGCCGCAAACCCCGCTGGGTCCAGGAAAGCCTGGATGGCGGCAAGCAACTGGACGACCTGCTGATCTGAATGCCTTTTCGCCAAGGCCGCCCGCCTTGCGGACGGCCTGGATCAGGCGGGATTGTCTGCCGTTTCCATCAGTGTGTGAAAGCGATCCAGAAACGCCGCCCGCGCCTGCGCCGGGGGGCGCAATTGGATATGCAGGACAGACATAATGGCGTCGTTTTGCAGGGGAAACAGGCGCCGGGCCTCGGCTTCGCTGAAACCGGCGATTTGAACGGCCTCCAGCCGGGCTGAAATCCGGTCGGCGGCCTTGATTTTCGTCTTGATTGCCGGGGGCAGGGCCGCTGGCAGGCCGAAACGGCGGTGAATGGCGGCGGCAAGGCGTTCGTCCATTTGCCCGTATTCGGCGCCAAGTGCCGCCTTGACCGGGGAAATCATGTCGCCGATCACATATTCGGGGGCGTCATGCAAAAGCGCGGCCAGTTTCCAGCGGGTTTCGATCCCCGGATTCAGGCGCCCCAGAATATCTTCCACCAGCAGCGAATGTTCGGCGACCGAATAAGGCCAGTCGCCCTGCGTCTGGCCGTTCCAGCGGGCGACGAAGGCCAGCCCGTGGGCGATGTCGGTGATCTCGATGTCCAGCGGCGTCGGATCCAGCAGATCCAGACGCCGGCCCGACAGCATCCGCTGCCAGGCGCGGCGCGGTCGGGCGGCCATGGCCGGTCAGGACAGCCGCTGATCCGCCGGAGCGCCCGCCTGCTGGGACTGGGCGCGGCGCGCCAGTTCCTGGCGGTACAGCGCCACGAAATCGACCGGGTCCATATTGAAGGGCGGGAAGCCGCCGTCGCGCGTCACGTCCGAAATGATCCGCCGCACGAAGGGGAACAGCAACCGCGGGCATTCGATCATCAGGAATGGGTGCATCTGGTCTTCCGGCACGCCCTCGATCAGGAACACCCCGCCGTAATCCAGTTCGGCCAGGAACAGGGTCGAGTTGTCGCCCTTGTTGGTCGAGGTGACGCGGAACTTCGAGATCACCTCGTACTGGTTGTCGCCCGCGCGCTTGCGGGCGTCCAGGCTGACCTGGACGGTGATCTCGGGCTGGACCTCGCCCTGCGGCGCGCCCTTGGTCGCCACCGCGTTTTCAAAGGACAGGTCGCGGATATATTGCGCCAGGATCTGCATCCGCACTTGCGGGGCTGCGGGCGCCGCGCCGTTCGGGTTGGTTTCGTCGGCCATGGGTCTTTCCTTGAAGGATCGCTGTCGACGGCTTTCTATCAGGCGCGAGTCATGGCCTCAATGCCGCGTCCAGCCGGAATTGCCGCGCGGCGCGGGGCGGCCGTCATCGTCGGCCAGATCCTCGGGCAGGTCCACGGGGGGGCGGCTGCGGGTGGGCGGCACGTCCTCGACCACGTAATCCGCGTCGATCACGCCGTCGGCGTAGGGCGGGCGATGGGTCTCGCGCCGGGTCATGTGGACGGTCGTGACCCGCATCCGCCGCGAGGCCTGGCGCATGATCAGGTCGCGCACCGGCGGGATCAGCAGCAGCAGCCCCACGATGTCGGTGAAAAAGCCCGGCACGATCAGCAGGACGCCCGCCAGGATCCGCATCATCCCATGGGCCAGCGGCCGGGCCGGGTCGCGCAATTCCGCCAGGCTGCGCTGCGCCTGCACCCAGGCCTGGTTGCCCTGGCTGCGGATCACCACCACGCCCAGCACGAAGGCCAGCACCACCAAGGCCAGCGTCGCCCACACCCCGATCAGCCCGCCCACCTGGATGAACAGCGCGATCTCGACGATGGGCAGCAAGATGAACAGCCACAACAACCACATGCGGATTCCCCTTCCGGGCCGGGGATAACTGGACTTGCCCCGCCCTGATCCCTACATAATGGCGCAGATCGCAGATACCAGCCAAGACGGATATGAGGCCAATCGCATGAATAACCCGCTGTTGCAGTTGCTTGTCCTGGCAGGGATCGCGATTTTCCTGATCCTGCGGCTGCGCAATGTCCTGGGCACGCGCGGCGGGTACGAGCCTCCTCAGGTCGATGCCCCCGAAGCGCCGCGCCCCCGCTTCGACGTGATCGAGGGCACCGCGACCGAGGAGGATCATGACATCCTGGACCACGCCCCGGCGGGCAGCGCCACCGCCCACGCCTTGGCCGCGATGAAGGCGGCCGAGCCGTCCTTCGGCGTGACGGATTTCCTGAACGGCGCGAAATCTGCCTATGAGATGATCCTGATGGCCTTCGAACGCGGCGACCTGTCCGAGGTGCGGGCGTTCCTGGCCGAGCCCGTGGCCGAGGCGTTCCAGTCGGTCATCGACGCGCGCGCCGCCAACGGCCAGACGGTGACGGCCCAGTATGTCGGCACGCGCGAAACCGCCCTGGCCGGGGCGGAATACGACCGCGACACCGGCATGGCCGAGATTTCGGTCCGGTTCGTCGGCGAACTGATCGCCTCGACCCGCGACGCCGACGGCAACGTCATCGAGGGCGATCCCAAGGCGCCGCGCAAGCAGCGCGACACCTGGACCTTTGCCCGCCGCATGGGCCAGGACGATCCGAACTGGCAATTGGTCGCGACCGGCTGATGGCCCGGCGCCGGGGCCTGACCCCCGAGGACCGAGAACTGTGGTCGCGCGTCGCCCGCAGCGCCGTGCCGCTGCATCCCGAACGGCCCCGGCCCGCCGCAGAGTCCGACATCCGCCCGGCCCCCAAACCCCCCGCGCCGCCGCCGCGCGCCCCCCTGGCCGATTTCAGCATCGGTCAGGCCGCCCAGTCGCGTCCTGCCGCGTCCCTTACACAGGTTCATTCGCCCGCGCAGCGGCTGTCGCAGCAGCCTTTGCGCATGGATCACAAGGTCCATCGCCGCATGGCCCAGGGCAAGATCGCCCCCGAGGCGCGGCTGGATCTGCATGGCCTGACCCTGGCCGCCGCCCATCCCCAACTGATCGGCTTCATCCTGTCCAGCCATGCCCAGGGGCGGCGGCTGGTGCTGGTCATCACCGGCAAGGGGCGCGGCGATCACGGCCCGCTGCCGACCCGCCCCGGCGCGCTGCGCCATCAGGTGCCGCATTGGCTGCACATGCCGCCGCTGGCGCCGGTGGTCCAGCAGGTGACGGCCGCGCATTACCGGCACGGGGGCGAGGGGGCCTATTACGTCTATCTGCGCCGGGGCGGCTAGAAGGCGGGCGACAGCACCACCTGGACCGCCTGTTCGACCCGGCTGACCGCGCCGCCGATCAGGTCGGGGCCGGACCCGCCCCGGTCGGGCAGGATCCGGTCCAGGTCGCGGGTTTGCGCCAGGATGCTTTGCAGGGCCGGGGAATCGGCCACGTTGAAATGCCCATAGCCGGTGTTGAAGGCGCCGGTATCCACCACGACGACATTCAGGTCGGCCACCGGACGCGCATCGGGGATATTGCCCAGCCGCAGCGGCTCGTCCGAGATCAGCGCCGACAGCTGCAAAGCCCGGTCGCGGGGCGAGGTCATGATGATGAAGGGGTCCGGCAGGCGCCCGATGGCGCGGACCTGGGACCGGAACAGCCGCAGATCCAGGTCGGGCGAGATCAGGATCACCGAATCGATCTGGTCAAGAAGGTCGCGCCGCCCCGACAGCGCCATCTGGCGCAACCCCTCCATCAGCAGCTGCCCGCCCATGGAATGCGCCATCAGCACGATCCGGCCCCGGCCCCGCGCCTGCGCCAGCAGATCGATCACCTGGACCAGCCCGTCGCGCGAATACAGCGCCGCGTCCCGGTCCCCCGAATAGGCATAGGGCTTCATCCGCGACGGCCAGGAAAAATGCGCGTGGATCCCCGGCAGTTGCAGGTCGTGCGCCAATTGGGCGGTGCGATAGACCCCCTCGGCGAAGCTGTAGTTATAGCCATGCACGAACAGGATGATGTCGCGGTCGTCCGGGGCATGGCGGGCCAGGTCGCGTTCGATGGCGCGGCGGAATGCCGTCGCATCGGCCAGGCGGCCGCCGCCGCTGATCAGGAACTGGCTGTCGGGGTCGCCGTCGGGCCGGGGATAGGCCAGATTGCCCGGCCCCCGGTCCACGGGAACCGACACGTCGAGGCGCGAATACCAGGGCTGCGGCATGTGTTCGCCCGACAGGCCGCGTTGCGAGGCGACCCAGATCGTTTCCGCGATGGGCGGCTGGAACCCCTGAGGCGCCATCACCAGGGCGCCGCGCGGCGCGCAGGCCGCCAGGATCAGGACGAAGGACAAAAGAAGATGCCGCACACGCCACCTCTACGGAAACGGTTGCGGCAAACCTGTCAGAGAAATGCGTGCTGGGCCAGTCCCCAAGCGCCTAGCCGTAATTGGCCTTCGGCCCCATGAAGTACCAGATGATCAGCCCGACCACCGGCAGAATGGCGATCAGCGCGATCCACAGGATCTTGGTGCCCAGACTGACATTCGTGTTGATGACCGAGGCGATGGCCCAGACATCCAGCACGAAGATGATGATTCCGAAGACGTAACCCATATCGCCCTGTCCCGTTGTTCCGCTTCGCTAACCCTAGACCGGGGCGCGCGGTTCCGTCAAAGGACGTAACGCGACAGATCCGTGGACCGCGCCAGGTCGCCCAGGTGGCGTTCGACATAGGCCGCGTCGACCTGGACCGTCTCGCCGCCCTTGTCGGGGGCGCTGAAGGACAGTTCCTCGAACACGCGCTCGATCACGGTGTACAGCCTGCGGGCGCCGATGTTTTCCACCGCCGCGTTCACCTCGGCGGCGATGCGGGCCAGGGCCGCGATGCCGTCGTCGGCAAAGCCCACGGTGACGCCCTCGGTCGCCATCAGGGCGGTATACTGGCGGGTCAGGGCGTTGTCGGTCTCGGTCAGGATGCGGATGAAATCGTCCTCGGTCAGGGCGCGCAGTTCGACGCGGATCGGCAAACGGCCCTGCAATTCCGGCAGCAGGTCGCTGGGCTTGGCCACATGGAAGGCGCCGCTGGCGATGAACAGGATATGGTCGGTTTTCACCGGACCGTATTTGGTGCTGACGGTCGTGCCCTCGATCAGCGGCAGCAGGTCGCGCTGCACGCCCTCGCGGCTGACATCGCCGCCGCGCGCATCGGCCCGCGCGCAGACCTTGTCGATCTCGTCGATGAAGACGATGCCGTTCTGCTGCACGGCGTCCAGGGCGGCGGCCTTGACGGCGTCGTCCTCCAGCAGCTTGTCGGCTTCCTCGGCGATCAGCAGGTCATAGCTTTCCGACACGGTGACCTTGCGCCGGACGCGCCGCCCGCCGAAGGCCTTCATCAGCCCCGACAGATCCATCATGCCGCCCAGGCTGGCACCGGGCTGGCCGGGAATCTCCATCGCGCCCAGCGGGTTCGAGGTGTCCTGCACCTCAAGTTCGATCACGGTGTCGTCCAGCTCGCCGCGCTTCAGCTTGTCGCGGAACATCTGCCGGGTGCCCTCGCGCGCGTCCTTGCCTGCCAAGGCCTCGATTACGCGATCCTCGGCGGACTTGTGGGCGCGGGCCTTGACCGCCTCGCGCATCCGTTCGCGGGTGTCGATCATGGCGGCGTCAGTCAGGTCGCGGATGATCTGTTCCACGTCGCGGCCGACATAGCCCACCTCGGTGAACTTGGTCGCCTCGACCTTGATGAAGGGGGCGTTGGCAAGCTTGGCCAGGCGGCGGCTGATTTCCGTCTTGCCGACGCCGGTCGGGCCGATCATCAGGATGTTCTTGGGATAGACCTCGTCGCGCAGGTCGTCGCCCAGCTGCTTGCGGCGCCAGCGGTTGCGCAGCGCCACGGCCACGGCGCGCTTGGCGTCCTTCTGGCCGATGATGAAGCGATCCAGTTCGGATACGATCTCGCGCGGGGTCAGGTCGGTCATGGGTCTGCCTTTGTGGTCTGTCCGGCAGATATAGGTTCAGGCCGGAAATTTGAAGGGCGGCGGAACGGCGCGGCGGCCGACGGGCGGATCAGGACGCCGGATCCGCCTCGTGCCGCATCAGCAGGCAGCCGCCGGTGCGGCCAAGGAATTCCGGGATCGGTCTGAACCCCGCCTTTTCATAGGCCCGCACCGCCCGCAGGTTGGCGGCATCGGGGTCGATCAGGATCGTCCGGTGCCCCTGGGACCGCAGCAGGGCGACGAAGGCCGCCAGCGCGCCAGAGCCGATGCCGCGCGACAGCAGGTCCGCCGGGCCGATGGACAGATCGACCCCCACGGCATCGTCGGGCAGGTCCATCACCCAGGGCGCATCCGTGATCCAGGGGTCCACCCGCGCATCCGCGATGCGCCAGACCTGGACATAGCCCACGGGCTGGCCGTCCAGCCGGAACAAGAACGGCCGCGTGCTGTCGCGGCCCTCGATCATGTCGCGGAGCGAGCCAAGCTCGGTTTCGGCGTCGTCCCGCCACCAGTCGCGCCAATGCGGCTGCGCCAGCCAAGCCGCCAGCAGCGGCAGGTCGGCGGTGGTGACCGGCGTGAAGGAGATGTCAGCCGCCAATGACCTCGACCGTCAGGTTGCCGTTGGTATAGACGCAGATATCCGCCGCGATGGCCATCGCCTTGCGGGCCACGGCCTCTGCGTCGCCGCCGCTTTCCAGCAGCCCGCGCGCGGCGGCCAGGGCGAAGTTGCCGCCCGATCCGATGGCGGCCACGTCATGTTCGGGTTCCAGAACGTCGCCCGCGCCGGTCACGACATACAGTTCGCGCCCGTCGGTGACGATCAGCATGGCTTCGAGGTTGCGCAGGTATTTGTCCATGCGCCAGTCCTTGGCCAGATCGACGCAGGCGCGCTGCAACTGGCCCGGCGCGGCTTCCAGCTTCTTTTCCAGCCGTTCCAGCAGGGTAAAGGCATCCGCCGTCGATCCGGCGAAGCCCACCACCACGTCGCGCCCGCCGGGGCTGAGGCGGCGAACCTTGCGGGCGGTGCCCTTCATCACCGTGGGGCCGACGCTGACCTGTCCGTCGCCCGCGACCACCACCTTGCCGCCGCGCCGCACCGCCAGGATCGTGGTGCCGTGCCAGCCGGGGAATCTGTCATCTGCCATCGGGATCTTCCTTACCGTTCGGCTTGCAGATATGGCCGCGCCCCCGGCTTCGCAAGCCATCGCCCCTTCGCCCGGTGCCGAGAGGATGCCGACGACCGGCCGTCGGAGGCCATGAAAAAGGGCGGCCGGCCCGTGCAAGGCCGCCGCCCCTTCACCGGCAGGGACAGGTCAGATCGATTCGTCGATCCAGCTTTTCAGCGCGGCCTTGGGGGCGGCGCCCATGCGGTTCGACACGACCTCTCCGTCCTTGAACAGGAACAGGGCCGGGATGCCGCGGACGCCCAGGGCGGCGGCCTGTTCGGGGTTTTCATCGACGTTGATCTTCACGATCTTCACGCGGCCCGCATATTCGGCGGACAGTTCTTCCAGAGCCGGGCCGATCTGCTTGCAGGGGCCGCACCATTCCGCCCAGAAATCCACCACGACCGGGGTGTCGGACTGACGGACTTCGCTGTCGAACTGGTTGTCGTTGACATGCACGGTGGCCATGCTTTCGCTCCTTCATGGGTGCCGGCGGGAATGCGGCAAGGCAGGTTCTACAGCTAGGAAGCCATGGCGCGCCGGTCAAGGGCGGCCATGACCTGATCCAGGACCGGGTCGGGGATCGGCATCAGGCTGCGGGCGGCGGTCCACAGCACCGCGATCCGCACCGGCCGTCCGGGCCAGATCATCCGCAGCGCGGCGCGATAGGCGGCCATCTGGCGCAGGATGCCTTCGGGCGTGTCCTCGGGGCGGCCGGGGACGACGGCGTTGGATTTATAGTCCACCGCCAGGATCCGGTCGTCGGTGACGATCAGCCGGTCGATGGCGCCATGGATCATTCCCAGGCCCGGCAGCGGCGCGGTCAGCGCGACCTCGGACAGGATCTGCGCGCCGGGACCGGGCGCCATGATCCCGGCCAGGTCGGGGGCGGTGATGACCGCCGCCGCCTCGGCCAGCAGTTCCGCCAGCTCGGCCGCGTCGGGCAGCCCGCCATCGGCCCCTGCCAGCAGGGCGCGGGCGCGTTGCGGCCAATCGGCGGGCGGCAGGTGCGGCAGGCGCTCCAGCAGAAGATGCAGGCGGGTTCCGCGCAGCATGGCCGCCGTCGGATCGCCGTCCCCGTCCGGGCCGCCGATCACCTTGGCCCCGCCCAGGGCGGTGGCGGCCACGGCCCGCTGGCGCGGCGGCGGCGGCGGGGCGGGGCGGTCGGACCAGTCGGGGCGGCGCATCTGCGGCGGGGTCGCGCGCGCCAGGCTGACCGGCAGATCGGGCCAGTCGCCGAAGGACAGGCGCTGCGCGGTGCCGATGCCCTCGATCTGGATGTCGGCGCGGGGCAGGGCGCAGCGTTCGGCGCCGGTGGCGATCATCGAATGCCAGGACTCCAGCCCCGATCCGCAATCGCCAGCCGCTGCCACGATCAGCCAGCTTTCCGCCCGCGTCATCGCCACATACAGAAGCCGCCGCCGTTCCTGTTCCTGGCGCAGTTCAAGATCGGTGACGGCGTCCGCCACCGGGTCGGGCCGATCGGCGGCGCTGCCGCGCCAGGCGGGCCGGTCGTCCAGGCGGATCAGCGGCTGGCCGCGCCCGGCCCGGCGCTTGCGGGTTTCCGGCAGGATCACCACCGGGCTTTCCAGCCCCTTCGATCCATGGACCGTCATCACCCGGATCAGCCCGCCGCCGCCGCCCGGCAGTTGCCGCTTGACCTGCACGTCGTCGCGGCCTAGCCAGACCAGGAACCCCGTCAACGAGGGCGTTTCCACCGCGTCATAGGCCAGGGCCTGCGACAGCAATTCGTCGATGCCGTCCTCGGCCTCGGGGCCAAGGCGGGCCAGCAGGGCGGCGCGGCCGCCGTGGCGCACCAGCAGCCGCGAGATCAGTTCATAGGGCCGCAACTGGTCGGCCTTCGACATCAGGTCGTTCAGCACCTCGTAGGCCGGGCGATGCGGCGATGCGCGCAGCCGTTGCCACAGGAATTCCCGGCCGCGCCCCGCCGCCAGCCGATACAGGTCGTCCTCGGTCAGCCCGAACAGGGGGGACCGCAGGATCGCGGCCAGGCACAGGTCGTCCTCGGGGGTCGAGACCACCGACAGCGTGGCGGTGATGTCGCGCACGGCCAGTTCGGCGGCCAGCTTCAGCCGGTCGGCGCCCGCCACGGGCAGGCCCGCTGCCTTCAATTCGCGGATCAGATCGTCGAACAGCCCGGCCCGGCGCTGCACCAGGATCTGGATGTCGCCCGGCCCGATGGCGCGGATCTGGCCGGTCTTGGCGTCGGTGATGGGCGTGCCGATGATGGCCCCGACCTCGCGCGCCACCGCACGGGCCAGTTGCGTGTCGGCGGCGTTTTCGGCGGGGGCGTCCACCGGCGTCGTCCAGTCGCCGCGGTCGGGCTTGTCGGGTTCCGGCAGCGGCGGCCAGATGTCCACGCGGCCGGGCAGCCCGTCCCGGAAGGCGATGTGGCGGGGCGGGTCGCCCAAGCCCTCGGCCGCGTCGCCCTGGAACACCGTATCCACCAGCGACAGGATCGCCGGGGACGACCGGAACGAATGGGCCAGCCCGCGCTGCTGCATGGGCTGGGCCACGGCCTCGAAATCCTGGCGAAAGCGGTCGCGCATCGATTCGAAGACCGCGATGTCGGCGCCCTGGAAGGAATAGATCGACTGTTTCGGATCGCCCACCACGAACAGGGTGCGCGGCCGGTCATGCGCGCCCTGACCGCTTGTGAATTCGTCGGTCAGCCGCCGGATCACCCGCCACTGTTCGGGGCTGGTGTCCTGCGCCTCGTCCACTAGGATGTGGTCGATGCCGCCGTCCAGCCGCCACAGAACCCATTGCGCCATGCTGGATTCCTCCAGCAGTTCGGCGGTGCGGCGGATCAGGTCGTCGAAATCCAGCCAGCCCTGCGCGGATTTTTCCACCGCCACCAGCCGGGTGAACCTGTGGGCGAAGCGGTGCAGGGCCAGGGTCTTCTGCGCCAGCGTCAGGCCTAGGGCCAGGGGGCGCGCATCGGCCACGCGGGCCATCAGCGCGTCCAGATCGACCATGAAGGGGGCGCAGGCGCCCTGGCGCAGCGCCTTGGTCGGGATATCGCCGATCTTGGGACCGAAGGGGGACTTGGCGGTCGCGCCGAACAGCAGGCATTTGCACAGCAGATGCAGGTCGGCCAGGCCCGGTTCGCGCCAGTTGCCCTTGGCAAGCTGTTCGGCCAGCTTGCTGTCCTTGGCGCCGCTGCGCGACAGGATCGGGATCAGCGCGCCCAGCAGGTCGCCCTCGGCCCCGTCGAAGGCGCGGGCCAGCAGCGCCGCCTGATCCAGGCCGGGGGGCAGGCCGAAGGACCGCCAGATCGACGCGGGATCGGGATCGCGGGCGAAATCGGCCTCGGACAGGCCGGACAGGAATCCGTCCAGGTCGTCGCCCGAGACAAGCGAGGTCAGGTCGCGGATCGCCGGATCGCCGTCGGCGGCCATCCGGTCCAGGATCTGCGCGCGCAGCACGCGGGCCGAGCGGTCGTCCAGTTCCCGGAACCCCATCGGCACGCCCGCCTCCAGCGGAAAGCGGCGCAGCAGGGCCGCGCAGAAGCTGTGGATGGTCTGGACCTTCAGCCCGCCCGGCGTCTCGATGGCGCGGGCGAACAGGCGGCGCGCTTCGGCCAGGTCGGGCTCGCGGTCCTCGCCCAGTTCGGCCAGTTCGCGGCGCAGAGCGTCCTCGGGCAGCATCGCCCATTGGCCCAGGCGGCGCAGAAGGCGGTTCTGCATCTCGGTGGCGGCGGCCTTGGTATAGGTCAGGCACAGGATGCGTTCGGGCGCCGTCCCCGCCAGCAGCAGCCGCGCCACCCGGTCGGTCAGAACGCGGGTCTTGCCCGACCCGGCATTGGCCGTCAGCCAGGTGGAGCGCAGCGGATCGGCGGCGGCGATCTGGTTCAGGCTGGCCTCATTCATGCCCCATTCCCCTGTTCGGCCCCGACCTTTTCCACATGCGGCGCATCGGCCAGCGACCATTCGCCGAACCGCGCCAGATGATCGTAATCGCCCACATAGCTGGTCTGTTCGGGCGCCCGCATCGAGGTGAAGCCCGTGTCCCCCGCCAGATAGGCCGCGATCAGCCGCACGAAGCCTTCCCAGTTCTCGTCCTCCAGGTCGGGGGAATGCTCGCGGATCTGGGTCTCGCCCTCTCCTCCCAGCTGGATATAGCGGATGCCCGCGACATCGACCGGGCCAATCGCGTCGAAGCCGCCGCGCCGGGCCATCGCGGCTTCCAGGATCAACTGCTTGTCGAAAGCCGCGATCTGCTTGTCGGTGGGCGGCTTGCCGGATTTGTAGTCATAGATCATCACCCGCCCGTCATGCAGCAGGTCGATCCGGTCGGGCTTGGCGGTCAGGGTGAAGTCCATCCCCCCCAGGGACACCTTGCCGCGCGTTTCGACGATCACCGGGCGGCCCTCGGCCAGGCGGACCAGTTCGTCGGCGACGATCCGGTCGGCGATCCGCTCCATCCGCGCGGCCCAGAAGGCGCGGGCGGCGGGCCAGGGCACGTCGCGTTCCAGGATCGCGGCGGTCAGGGCCAGGAACCGGGCCTTCAGCGCCGCGTGGGTCATGCCGGGATCCGGCCTGGTGCCCAGCCAGGCCTCGACGATGGAATGCAGCGTCTGGCCGCGCAGGGCGGCATCGGGTTCGGGACGCAGCGCGGGCAGCGGGCGCAGGCCCAGGACGCGCTTGGCATAGACCGCATAGGGGTCGCGGATCAGCAGCGACACATCCGTCACCGGCAGGTCGCGGAAGGGCGGCGCGGGCGGGATCGGCGCGGGCCGGGGGCAGGGCGGCAGCGCGCGCGCGGGCCGGGACACCGCCGCGGCCAGGGCCAGCCAGGCATCGCCCCGCGCCCGCATCGCCGCAAGCGCCTGCGGCCCGTTGCGTTCGGGCAGCCCGCCCATCAGGTTGGTCAGCCGGTTCAGCCAGCGCGAGGGGATCGTTTCCGCCTCGGCATCGCGGCGGGCGCGGGTCAGGATCACCTGGTCCAGGCCCATCGCCTGCTGGAAGTCATGCGCGGCCAGACCGATCTGGCGTTCCGGCAGCGGCAGCCCGGCGGCCAGCCGCATCTGCCGCGACAGCCAGGGATCGGGCGTCAGTTGCTGGGGCCAGCCGCCTTCGTTCAGGCCCGACAGGATCACCAGGCCGTGGCCGACGATCCGCGCCTCTCGCGGGCCGCGGATATGCAGGTAATGGGCGTCGCCGTCGATCCGCACGGATTGCTGGTGCAGTTCGTCCAGCAGCAGGGCGCAGAAATCCTGCGCGCCCAGATCCGGGCCTTGGGCCGCGTGTTCCGCCAGATGATCCATGGTCGATCGCAGCAGCGCGCCCTCTCGCTCCTGCCACAGCCGGGATGCGGCGGCATCGCCGCCCGGTCCCGCGGCAAGCGCGTCGGCCAGGCGGATCAGGTCGCGCAGCCGGTCGGGCAGGGGACGGGGCGCGCGGTCCTGGGCCAGCGGCGTGATCCGGTCCAGCATGTCGGCCAGCCATTCCGCCCAGGTCTTGCGCAGCGCGTCGCCCCTGGAGGCCCAGTTGCGCAGGCATTCGCCGTCCGGGAAGGCTGGGCCGTTGCGGCGCAGTTCCAGTTCCAGGTCGCGGGCCAGCAGCCGCGCCTCGTTCGCGCCCACCAGGGGCGATCCGGTCAGGGCCAGCGGATGCTTCAGCAGCACCAGCAGGCGGTCGATGCTCAGCGTCTCGCCGAACAGGGCGGCGATCTGGCGCAGGAACAACCCGTGCCCGGTCAGCGACAGGGGCTGGCCCGCGCTTTCGTCCGGGCACAGCCGCCAGCGGTCCAGGGCGGCGCTGACCCGCCGGATCAGGTTGCCGTCCGCCGCGATCAGCGTGGCGGGGGCGTGACGTTCGGCGGCGTCGCGCAGGATCAGGGCGATCACCTCGGCCTCTTGCCCCGGCTGCTCGGTCTCGATCAGGGTCAGCCCCTCGGTCGGCGCGATCAGGTCCGGCAGGCGCGGGCCTTCGGCGATCCACTGGTCGGTGACGGGCGCGGGGCGCAGCGCCAGCGACACCAGCCGGTTGCGCGCGGGCGCCGGCGGCGGGGTGGCGGTCCAGCGGGCCGGACGGCCCAGGGCGCGGATCAGGGGCGCGAAACGAGCCTGGGGATGATCCTCGGACGCATGGTCCAGGCCGTCCCAGACCGATTGGGGCTGGTCGAAATCGAAGCCCGGCAGCACCACCGCGCCCTCGGGCAGGCTGGCCACCGCCTGCATGAACAGCCGCGTGGCGCCGTGCGATCCGGTCGATCCGGCGACGATCACCGGCCCGTCGGGCAGGCCCACGCCCCGCGACCAGTCGTGCAGCAGGGTTTCCGCCGCCAGCCTCTGGCGCGCGGCGCGGTCCATGGGCGGGCCGTCCAGGTGGAATTGCGCGGCGATGCGCAGGAAGACCAGGGCGTTCTGCCAGTGCCGGGCGTGATCGCCGGTGTCGATGCCTTCCAGCGCATCGGGGGCCAGGCCCTCGGACTGCATTTCCTGCATCAGATCGGCCAGCGACCGGGCAAGCGCCGCGATGGAATGGCCCGATGCCAGATCCGGCCGGGTCTTCAGCAGCCCCGCCACCAGCCGGGCCAGTTGCAGCCGCCGGGCCAGGGGCGCGGCCTCGGGCTGGTCCAGCAGCGAAGGGATGTCCAGGTTCGTGACCGGCAGCAGGCGCGGCAGCAGCAGCGGGCCGCGCAGGTCGAAGGCGCATTTCAGTTCCGCAAGCGTGCGCGCGGCATTGGCATAGATGGTGACGCGGGCCATCGCCTCGGGCGGCTGTCCGGCCATGCGGTCCAGGAAGCCCGTCACGAATTCATGGGCGAAATCGACGCCCGGCGGCAGGGCGAAAAGGCCGCGGAAGGCAGGCTCACGCATCCAGCATCGCCTCGGCCAGGGGGATCGCTTGGGGATAGCCCACGTCGCACCAGCCGCCGGGATGGGCGATGCCGAAAGCCCGACCCTCGGCGATCAGCAGATCCCACAGCCGGTTCAGCGAAAAGACGGTATCGGGGATCCGGGCCAGCCGGTCGGGGCGGATGATCTGCGCGCCGCCATAGACGAAATCGCCCCGTCGGCTGATCCGGCCCGCCGCATCCAGGCTGAAATCGCCGGCCCCCTGCCGCCCCGTGGCCCGGTCCAGCGGCACCAGCATCAGCAGCGCCTCCATCTCGTCGCGCCAGGCGGCGTTCAGGGCGGCCAGCGGGTTCGGCCCGGTCCAGACCACATCGGGGTTCAGCGTCATCACCGGGCCTTGTCCCAGCAGAGGCAGCGCCTGGCGCAGACCGCCGCCGGTGTCCAGGATCGCGCCCGGTTCGTCGCTGATCGCTACGTCGCGATCCGCCAGATGCGCGGCGATCTGGTCCCCCAGGTAATGCGTGTTCACGACCACCGGCCCGGCCCCGGCGTCCCGGCCCAGATCCAGCGCCCGGTCCAGCAGGGTGCGGCCCGCCACCGGGATCAGCGGCTTGGGCAGGCTGTCGGTCAGCGGCCGCATCCGCGTGCCAAGCCCGGCGGCAAAGATCATCAGCGGGCGCATCGGGCGCGGATCCTTTCGATGACGGCGGCGTCCGGGGCGGGCAGTGCGGCGACCGCCCGCGCCAGGGGCGCAAGCGCCGGATGGGCCAGGTTGCGCTGCACATGGCCCCAGACGCGCGGCATGAAGTCCAGATAGCGCGGCTTGCCATCGCGGATGCACAGCCGGGTGAAAATTCCCAGGATCCGCAGGTTCCGCTGCGCCCCCAGCAGCGCATAGGCGGCGCGGAAGCGGTCCGGATCCAGCCCGGACGCGGCCAGATAGCGGCTGACGCAGGCGGCCTCGATGGCGGGGTCCACGTCGCGCCGCGCGTCTTGCAGCGCCGAAACCAGATCATAGGCGGGATGGCAGGACACCGCGTCCTGATAGTCGATCAGGCCCAGCGGCGCCTCGCTCCGCCAGATCAGGTTCTCGGCATGGAAATCGCGCAGGGCCAGCACCGGGGGGATGTCGGCGGCAAGGTCGGCATGAAGCCGGGCGATCAGGGGGGCGATGTCGTGGCCGCCCGTCGCGCCCGCCGCCTGGGGATACCACTCTGCGAACAGGCCCGCCTGGTCGGCCAGGGTCGGCCCGTCCAGGGCGGCCACGAAATCCGGCACCGGATGGCGGTGCAGGTCGACCAGCAGATCCGCGATCCGATCATAGATCGCGGGCGCCAGCGCCGGGTCGCGTTCCAGCACGCGGGCCACCAGATCGTCGCCCAGATCCTGGACCAGCAGCAGCCCGGCCGGATCCTGCGCCAGGATCGCGGGCGCGCCGAAGCCGTGGCCGCGCAGCCAGCCGGTCATCGCCACGAAGGGCGCGCAGCCGCCCGAGGGATCGTCCATCAGCACCGCGCGGCCCTGCGCCCCCTCCAGCCGGAAATAGCGCCTGGCCGAGGCGTCGCCCGCCAGCGGCAGGATCCGCGCATCCCCCCATCCCGCCTGCGCCACGAACCCCGCGCGGGCGGCAATGCGGGCGGCGTCCGGAGCGATCAGGGTGATGTCGCGCAGATCCGGGTCATCCTGGGTGGCGATGCTGATGGTGATCGCGCCGTCCGGCAGGCGTTCCAGCCGGTCGGGCCATTCGATCAGGCAGACGGCCTCTGTCAGCGCCTCGTCCAGGCCCAGTTCGGCCAGTTCGGACGGATCGGTCAGGCGATACAGGTCGGCGTGCCAGATCTCGGTGCCCAAGGGGTCGTCATAGGTCTGGACCAGCGTGAAGGTCGGGCTGGGCACGTCCTCGGCCGCGCCACCCTGGCGGGCGCGGATGAAGGCGCGGGCGAAATGGGTCTTGCCCGCCCCCACCGGCCCGTCCAGCAGGATCGTGTCGCCGGGCCGCGCCGTGGCGGCCAACATCCGCGCCAGGGCGGCGGTCAGGTCTTGGTCTGCGGTCAGGCGCGTCGTCATGGGGCCGTTCTAGCCGCTTCGGCGGGCGGGGGGAACCATCCGTGAACGGACCCCGGTGGCCTTTGGCGCCGAACCGGCTAGACTGCGCCGGACAGAACGGAGGCCCCGATGTTGCGCACAACCCTTGCCCTGACCCTGGCCCTGGCCGGTCCCGCCGCCGCGACGCAGGAATACATCCTGCCCACCCTGTTCGACGTGGCGGGCGTCGCCACCGGGGATGTCCTGAACATCCGGGCCGAACCGAACGCCCAGGCGACGATCATCGGCACCCTGGCTCCCGACGCCCGGCGGATCGAGGTTGTCGAGGAACGGCGCGGCTGGGGCCGGGTCAACACGGCCGAGGCGTCGGGCTGGGTTTCCATGCGCTATCTGGCCTATCGCACCGATGTCTGGCAGCCGGGCGCGCTGCCCGCCGGTTTCCGCTGCCTGGGGACCGAGCCGTTCTGGGACGCGAGGCCGGAAGCGGGCGACCTGGTCCTGCGCAGCCCAGAGGATCAGGCGGGCGACCGCCGCCCCGTTCAGACCGTGCTGGATACGGGCATCTTCCGCGATCCCGCGCGGGTGGTCGTGGCACGGGACGTGACGCTGTTTGCCCAGCCGCAGATCTGTTCGGACGGCATGTCGGACCGGCTGTTCGGCCTGTCCGCGACGATCGTGCTGCATGGCGACCAGCCCAGGCTGCTGTCGGGCTGCTGCACGATCCAGCCCTGACAGGCCCGCCCTGTCAGGGTTGCGGAGCGTGGCGGGGATGACGGCCTCTGTTCTGGTCGCCGCAAGGCGCTTCGCAGGCTGTTCGCGTCCGATCCCCTGTCGGCGGGCAGGCGGCGCGGTGCGGGACATCCGTCCAGAAGCGCCGGGACGGCAGAGATGTCGGCCTTGTTGCCATCGTGTCGATCTTTGGGCCGTGTCGTCAGCCTGTCCACCCGCAGCCCGCCGGTCGGCGGATGGGCGCGGCAGCCCGGTTTTTTCTTGACCTGGCCCGCAGCCGGTCCATCATTCCCGGACCCAGCGAATGAGGCCAGGGATGACGCGACTTCGTGTGAATGGCCGGGATCACGATCTGGACGTGGATCCCGAAACGCCGCTGCTGTGGGTCCTGCGCGACGAACTGCGCCTGACCGGCACCAAGTTCGGCTGCGGCATCGCCCAATGCGGTGCCTGCACGGTGATGCTGGACGGAATGCCCCGGCGGTCCTGCGTGACCCCCATCGGCATGATCGAGGGCAGCGAGGTCACCACCATCGAGGGCATGGAAGGCCCCGAGGTCGCCGCCGTGCAGGCGGCCTGGACGGCCATCGACGTGCCGCAATGCGGCTGGTGCCAGTCGGGGCAGGTCATGTCGGCCACGGCCCTGCTGCAACAGATCCCGCAGCCCAGCGACGAGGACATCGACAACGCGATGGCGGGAAACATCTGCCGCTGCGCCACCTATGTGCGGATCCGGCAGGCCATCCACGACGCCGCCCGGACGCTGGAGGGCTGACCATGTCCATTCTGACGACGCGCCGGGGATTTCTGGCAGGCGGGGCCGGGCTGCTTCTGGCTGTGACGCTGCCGGTCGGGCGGGGCCGGGCGCAGATGACCGTGGCCGGGCCATTCGCGCCCAATGCCTTTGTCCGCATCGGGACCGACGATCTGGTCACGGTGATGATCAAGCATCTTGAGATGGGGCAGGGGCCCTATACCGGCCTTGCCACCCTGGTGGCCGAGGAACTGGACGCCGACTGGTCGCAGATGCGGGCCGAAGGCGCGCCCGCCGACGACAGGCTGTATGCGAACCTCGCCTTCGGGGCGCAGGGGACCGGGGGGTCCACCGCCATCGCCAACAGCTTCATCCAGATGCGCAAGGCCGGCGCCGCCGCCCGCGCCATGCTGGTCGCCGCTGCGGCCGAGGAATGGGGCGTCCCCGCCTCTGAGATCACCGTCAAGGCGGGGGTCGTCGCGCATGAGGCCTCGGGCCGGTCGTCCGGCTTCGGCGCGCTGTCGACCGCCGCCGCCCGCCAGCCGGTGCCCGAAGACCCGCCGATCAAGGCCCCCGCCGATTTCGTGCTGATCGGCACCGACCGGCCCAAGCTGGACAGCGCGTCGAAATCCACCGGCACCGCGCAGTTCACCCTGGATGTCTATCGCGACGGGATGCTGACCGTGGTGGTGGCGCATCCGCCCCGGTTCGGCGCGACCCTGGCCCGCGTGGACGACAGCGCCGCCCTGGCGGTGAAAGGGGTCGAGATGGTGCGGACCGTGCCCTCGGGCGTGGCGGTCTATGCGACCAACACCTATGCCGCGTTGAAGGGCCGCGACGCGCTGATCCTGGAATGGGACGACAGCAAGGCGGAAACGCGCAGCTCCACCCAGATGTTCGCGGCCTTCGCCGAGGCCGCCGCCCAGGGCGGCGAGACGGTCGAGGAAGAGGGCGACCTGTCAGCCATCGACGGCGCGGCCAGGGTGCTGACGGCCGAATACCGTTTCCCCTATCTGGCCCATGCGCCGATGGAACCCCTGGATGCGGTGATCGAGACCAAGGGCGGCAAGGCCGAGCTGTGGTTCGGCAGCCAGTTCCCGTCCTTTGACAAGCCCACTATCGCGGGCGCCTTGGGCATCGCGCCCGAGGACGTGACGATCAACGTGCTGATGGCGGGCGGATCCTTCGGTCGGCGGGCGCAGGGCTCGGCCCATCTTGCGGCCGAGGTCGGTGCAATCGCCAAGGCCGCCGGGCGCGACGGCGCCTTCAAGCTGGTCTGGACCCGAGAGGACGACGTGAAGGGCGGCTATTACCGCCCGATGACCGTCCACCGCCTGCGCGCCGGCCTGGATGCGGACGGCACCATCGTCGCCTGGGAAAACGTCGTCGCCAACCAGTCGATCATGGCGGGCACGCCGATGGAGGCGATGCTGAAGGGCGGCCCGGACAACAGCTCGTTCGAAGGCTCCACCGGCCTGCCCTACCGCCTGGGCGCGCGGCGCATCGGCTGGGCGCGGATGGAAAGCCCGGTCAGCGTGCTGTGGTGGCGGTCGGTGGGGCATACCCACACCGCCTATGCGGTCGAGACCTTCCTGGACGAGGTTCTGGAGGCCGCCGGAAAGGATCCCGTGCAGGGCCGCCTGGACCTGCTGCCGCCCGAGGCCGCGCGCGAACGCGCTGTGATTGCCGAGGCCGCCCGCATGGCCGATTGGCAGGGACCGCGCCGCGACGGCAAGGGCTATGGCATCGCTTACGCGAAAAGCTTCGGCACCTATGTCGCCGAGGTGGTCGAGGTCGAGGATCGCGGCGGCACCCCGCGTGTCACCCGCGTCTGGTGCGCCGTCGATTGCGGCATCGCCGTCAATCCCAACGTGATCCGCGCGCAGATGGAGGGCGGCATCGGCTATGCGCTGTCCGCCGCGCTGCACAGCCGCATCACCCTGGCGCCGGGCGGCACGGTGGAACAGTCGAATTTCCACGACTATCCGATGCTGCGGATCGCAGAGATGCCCGCGGTCGAGGTCTCGATCATCCGCAGCGCCGCGGATCCGACCGGCGTCGGCGAACCGGGCGTGCCGCCGCTGGCCCCGGCGATGGCCAATGCCTGGCGCGCCTTGAACGGCGCCCGGCAATACCAGCTTCCTTTCGGCGGAGCGATTTCATGAGATCAGTCACGGCCGTTCTTGTTCCGGCGCTGTTCTGCGCCGCGCCGCTTTGGGCGCAGGACGACCTGGAAACCCCCGACGCCTTCGCTGCCATCGCCGACAAGGCCGAAAGGTCCGCAGCCCTGTTTCAGGAAATGGGCAAGGTGCTGACCCATCCGCGCTGCCTGAACTGCCACCCGGTCACCGGCGGGCCGACGCAGGGCGACGACATGCATCCCCACGATCCGCCCGTGGTGCGCGGAGAGGCGGATTTCGGCGCGCCGGGGATGACCTGCAACACCTGCCACGGGGCCGAGAATGTGACCCTGACCGGCGGCCAGGGCAGCATTCCGGGGCACGAGCCCTGGTCGCTGGCCCCGGTCAGCATGGGCTGGGTCGGCCTGTCCCTGGGCGAGATCTGCCAGCAGATCAAGGATCCCCAACGCAACGGCGGCAAGACGCTGGAAGAGCTTCACGAACACAACGCCCATGATGGCTTGGTCGGCTGGGGCTGGCACCCCGGCGCGGGCCGCGAGCCCGCCCCCGGCAGCCAGGAAATCTTCGGCCAGCTGACGCGGGCCTGGATCGACACCGGAGCCGCCTGTCCAGGGTGACGGTTGTCCCTTGACCGCCGCCGCGACGCGCAATCCCCTATCCATGTCGCGGAACTGGCGCTGTTCCTGTTCATCATCGGCCCGGATTGCAGCCCGCGCGCCTGGCGGCCCTGGTCGGGCCGGCTGTCGGATCCCCCGCTTCGGCCTGACCTCGACCGCGATCGTCATCATGGCCTCGTTCCGGGACGGGAATGCGCGGGCGGCAGGGTCTCAGGCTGGCCGATTGCCCGACGCCTGAAGGAAGCGGGCCAGGCGCCGTGCCTCGGTCCACATGTCGTGGTCGCGGGAGGCGCGGATTTGCCCTTGTCGGGCCATGGTCAGGGCGGGCAGCGGCATGGTCAGGCAGTCCCGCATCGCCCGCGCCAGTTGCCGTTCATCCCCGGCCTCGACCAGCCGCCCGGTGACATTGTCCTCGACCAGTTCGGGGATGCCTGCAATGTTGGTGGCGATCACCGGCAGGCCGGACGCCATCGCCTCCATGAGGACGACCGGCAGCCCCTCGGCGAACGAGGGCAGGACGAACAGGTCGGCCTCGGCCATCCGGGCGGCGACCTGCTGCTGGTTCTGGGCGCCGGTAAAGGCGATCCTGCCGTCCAGCCCCAGGCTTGAGGCCATCGCCTCAAGCCCGGCGCGGTCGGGGCCGTCGCCGACGATGGTCAGGACGGCATCGGGACAGTCGCGGGCAATCCGGCCGAACGCCCCGATCAGGACGGATACCCCCTTGACCGGCACCAGGCGGCCGACGAACAAGAGGCGTCGCAGGGGCGGCGTCCGGTCGGCCCGGCGATAGGCGGCGGGGTCGATCCCGCAGCGAACGATCTGCAACTTGGGCCAGTCCCGGCTGTCGCATCGCTGCCGGGCCTGGTCGCGGCAGAACGCGCTGATGCAGGCGACGAAATCCGCCGATGCGATTTTGGCGGCCATCTGCCGCGACGGGCCTTCCAGGAAGTCGTCCGGGCCGTGCAGAGTGAAGCTGAACGGAATCCCCGCAAGAACCGAGGCATAGAGGCTGACCGAGGCCGAGGCCATGCCAAGCTGGTTGTGGATCCGCGTGGCGCCGGATCGGTCCAGAAACCGCGCCAGCACCATCGCCTCGATCAGATAGGCCACTTGCCGGGCATGGCCGCCGATCCCCGTCGCGCCGCTGTGTCGCAAGATGCCTGCGGCCCGCGCCAGCCGCCGGGGCCTGCGGATTGCCCGACCCACGGCGGCCAGCAGGGTCAGCGGCCTGCAAGCGGCGGCCAGCAGATAGAAGGTGGTCCCCGCCGCCGTCCGTTCATCCGGGCCGATCAGATGGGCGGGTTGGGGCCGGTTGACCGAACAGGTCGTCACCCGCAGCCCCATGGCGCGCAGGGCGGCGACCTCGCGCAGAATGAAGGTATGCGACACGGCGGGATAAAGGCCCGTCAGATAAACGATGTGATCCGAAGGCAAACCTTATCCCCAGGCCGAAGCGGCGATTATCAAATGACAGTCGTGTTTTTATTCAATGCCGCCGTTTTTCCAAAGCTGATTTTTGCTGGTTGGTAAATGCGGGTCAGCCGCTGATTTGGTCGGATTTGTCTAGTCAAAACCGTTGTGAGGTTGAGGTCTATAATCACGCCACAACCAAAGCGGAATTAAAAATTGGTTAATTTTTAAGGAACTGTCCAAATGGACAGGTTTTCGGCGAAAGGACTGCCGATAAAGATCGCGTGATTTCCCTGTCGGCGGCCGCATGGCGATCCGGGGACAATAAGAGAAGCATGTTCTGCCGAATATCCGGGCTGTCGTTTTGTTGAGTTTTTTGGAGTGACATGTTATGAATCAGAATATCCGCATTCCGCGCAGCCTGTCGCCGGCCCGCTCCTATGAAGGCAGGGCCGCACCGGATTTCGCCACGACTGTCCGGCATCATGTCCTGCTTGTGGACCTGAACAACTTTTCGACCTTTCCGACCCTTGCCATCGGGCTGCTGATCGCCGCGCTTCGCAACACGGGGCAGACGGTCGAACTGCTGTCGCCGCTTGCCCATGACGTGCCCGCCGCCGCCCGCGAGCGGCAGGAAAACGTCTTCGATCATCTGCGCCGCCGGATCAGCCTGACGGACATGCCGCAGGCCTATGCCCTGCGCGACCTGTTGCGAAAGGCTTACCGCGCCCGGCACGAACGTCCGCATCCGACCGTCCTGAAGCAGGCGGCGCGCGCCATTGCCCGGCGGCCGGACGTGATCCTGATTTCGGCCTATCTGCAACATATGACGACGATCCGCGCCCTGGCCGCGCTGGCCAGGGAGGCCGGCATTCCGGTGATCGTGGGCGGGCCGATGTTCAACCTGACCCATGTCGCCCAGGAATGGCGCCAGGTGCCGGGCATCTCGATGCTGTTCGGGGGAGAGGCCGACCTGGTGCTGCCCGACCTGCTGCGGACCTTCCTGACCAAGGGGGACGTGCTGCAATATCCTGGCGTGACGCTGGCGGATGGCCGCAGCTCGTCCGTCGCGCCTCCTCTGCGGCCGCTGGACGCCACGCCGATCCCGGATTTCACCGATTTTCCCTGGGACCGCTATCCGGTGCGCATCGTGCCCCTGATGACGGGGCGCGGCTGTCAGTGGGACCGCTGCCTGTTCTGTTCGGACGTGATCTCGGCCTCGGGCCGCAAGTTCCGCACCCGCAGCATCGACAGCGTGCTGCTGGAAATGCAGGAACAGGCGCGCCGCCACAACACCGCCAGCTTCCTGTTCCTGGACCTGAAGCTGAATTCCTGGCCCGACATGATCCGCGGCATCGCGGGCCGGATCCAGGATTACGTCCAGGGGGCCGAATGGGTCGGCACCGTCCATGTCGATCAGCGCGACGACAACGGACTGTCGCGCCGCGATCTGATGGCCGCCGTGGACGGCGGGATGCGCCGGGTGTCCTTCGGCCTGGAAACGGGCAGCCAGGCCCTGCTGGACCGGATGCGGAAGGGCAGCAGCGTCGAACGCAATTCGCAGTTCATCCACGACGCCCATGCCGCAGGCCTGTCGATCCGCTGCACCATGTTCAAGGGCTTCCCCGGCGAGACGGCGCAGGACATGGAGGCGACCGAACGGTTCCTGGAAACCCATGGGCACATGCTGGACCGGGTGCGCTTCAACAATTTCAGCCTGTACACCGACACGCCCGTCTGGCGCGACATGGTGGGCACTGCGGAAAGCGGCGCCGAACTGGCGCTGACCACCAGCGATCACGCCCGCGCCCAGTTCGGCTATCGGCGGCTGCGGCCGTTCGGGCGGGATTACCGCCGGTCCAAGGCGCGGGTGCTGTCCATCGTCCACCAGATCAACCGGCGCCCCCTGCGCGATTCGGCACGGCAGTTCGACGGTCTGATGTGATGTGATGGCGCTGTTTCGCGGAGGCTGGCAGCGCGCCGATGCGCTGCACGGAAGCCCCTTGCAGCGACGGCTGCGGCGCCTGTCGGCCCTGGAGAGGAGAGAGGAGGCGCGCGCCTTCCTGGACGCCTTCCATGATGCCATGGGGGCGGGAAAGGCCGCCCGGCAGGCGCGCTGGTCCGCAGTCCGGCGAGAGCTTGCCAGGACCGGCCATTACGAACACACCCCCGACGAGCTGGCCTATGGCGCGCGCCTGGCCTGGCGCAACAACGGGCGCTGCATCGGCCGGCTGCTGTGGGAAAGCCTGGATGTCGTGGACTGCCGCCACCTGACGGATCCCGCGCAGATCGCCCAGCGGGTCTTTGCCCATCTGGACGAGGCGCATGGCGACGGGCGCATTCGATCGATCATCTCGGTCTTCGCGCCGGTCCGGGGGACGGACCTGCCGGCTTGGATCGAAAGCCCCCAGGCGATCCAGTATGCGGCCCATGTCCAGGCCGACGGGCGTGTGACCGGCGACCGGCAGAACCAGGAAATGACGCGCATCGCCATGTCGCTGGGCTGGCGGCCGCCACTGGTGCCGGGGGCGTTCGATCCCCTGCCGCTGATGATCCGGGACCGGGAGGACCGGCGGCACATCGTCGACCTGCCGCCGTCCTGCATCCGCGAGGTGCCGATCACCCATCCGGGCTTTCCCGCCGTCGCCGAATTGGGCCTGCGGTGGTATTCGGTTCCGCTGGTCACCGGCCATATCATGACCATCGGCGGGATCGACTATCCCTGCGCGCCGTTCAACGGCTTCTACATGGGGACCGAGATCGCATCGCGCGATTTCGCAGACAGGAAACGCTATGACGTTCTGGGCCATCTGGCCCAAGCCGTCGGGATCGTGCCCGATCAGCGGGCCGATCCGCTGTGGAAGGACCGGGCGCTGACCGAATTGAACGCGGCGGTCCTGCATTCGTATCGCCAGGCCGGGGTCACGATCCTGGACCATCACAGCGCCTCGGACCAGTTCATGACGTTTCACCGGCGCGAACAGGCGGCGGGCCGCTGCGTCGCGGCCGACTGGCGCTGGATCGTGCCGCCCCAGGCCGCGGCGGCCTGCGATGTCTTCCATCTGAAGATGCGGAATTTCCACCCGGTTCCGAACTTCTATCGCGACCGGGGCGACGAGGGGCTGCGGATGATGCCCTGGTACGGCGACCGGCATCGCCGCCGCAGCCTTGTCTGGCTGGACCGCTTTCACCGCCGCTGGAAAATCTGGAAGCGGATGGCGGGTTAAGGCCCGCCGCCCGCGTCGGCGGGAGGCGACGATCTCCCGGACCGCCCCGCTCCCCCCGGCTTGGACGGCGGGTTGCAGATCCAGGCCCAAGGCGCGTGTCGCGACCTTTAGCTTGGCGCGGGTCTTGGAACCGCGTTCGCGCAGGACCAGCGGATGACCGGAACGCTGATCCAGCCGCAACTGCCCGGCGCCCGCCAGATCGTGCGTGCGCGCCACAAAGGCGATGATGGGGACGAACCGAGAAGCTGGCAGTCGAAGCTCCTCAGGGTCGGCATCTGGCCCAGAGCGCCCAGGTCGGCCTCTCCTGCGCTGGTCGCGTCACCTGCTTGCGCATCCGGTTGAACAACAGAACGTCGTATTCTTCTTCCAGCTTGCGGACCTGATCGGAAATGTCAGGCTGGGTCGGCAGCAATTCCTGGGCCGCGCGGGAAAAGCCCCAGGGGTGGCGACGCAACTGGATACAGCGCCTCGCAGCCTCGGGAAATTCTATGATACCATCGGAAGTAACGATTTGATTTGTAAAACGCCGTGCGGCTTTCGTGAAGGTCCATACGCGGAGACCACGCCATGCATCCCATCCTGATCCTGATCCATCTGGCCGCCGCCGTCATGCTGTTGCTGTGGGCGGTCAGGATGGTGCGGACCGGGGTGGAACGTGCCTGGGGGCTGTCCCTGCGCCGCACCCTGCGACAGGCGAGGGGCGGATCGGCGGGTATCGCCATGGCCGGGATGATCCTGGCCGTCGTGCTGCAAAGCTCGACCGCGGTGGGGGTGCTGGCGGTGGGTTTTGCCGCATCGGGGATGCTGGGGGTGACGGCGGGCATCGCGGCGATGCTGGGGGCGGATCTGGGATCGGCCTTGGTCGTGAAGCTGCTGTCCTTCGACCTGTCCGAACTGATCCCGATCCTGCTGCTGGCCGGGGCGACGATGTTCCTGAAGTTCGAGAACCGCCAGATCCGCCAGATCGGCCGCATCGTCCTTGGCATCGGCTTCATCCTGCTGTCGCTGGGCATGGTGGCCGAGGCGACCGAGCCGCTGCGCGACAGCGCGGTGCTGCCGCAGGTCGCGGCCTATCTGCGCGGCGATCCGCTGACGGCCTTTGCGCTGGCGGCGCTGCTGGCCTGGGGGCTGCATTCCTCGGTCGCGGCGCTGCTGCTGTTTGCCAGCTTCGCCTCGGGTGGGCTGCTGCCGGCCCAGGCGGCCGCGCCGATGGTTCTGGGTGCCAATCTGGGCGGCGCGCTGATCGCGGCCTGGCTGACGCGCGGGACGGCGCTGCCCGAACGCCGCATCCCGATGGGCAACCTGATCTTTCGCGGCACGGGCGCGGTCGCCGCGCTGATCCTGCTGCAAGTCGTGCCGCAGCCGTTGCAATACCTGGGCGGCGATGCCGGGGTGCAGCTTGTCAATTTCCACGTGCTGTTCAACGCCGCGCTGCTGATCGTGGCATTGCCCCTGGCGGGGACGATGGACCGGCTGACCGCGCGCCTGTGGCCCAAGCCCGATGGCGCCGAGGCGATGCCCGGCTATCGCAGTTCGCTGGACCCGTCCTCGCTGTCCCAGCCCCGGCTGGCGCTTGCCAGTGTGCAGCGCGAACTGCTGCGCATGGCCGAGGCGGTCGAGGCGATGCTGCGTCCGGTCGCCGACGTGCTGGAGGGCGGCGACGCCCGCCGGATCGCCCAGCTTCGCGCCATGGATGACGAGGTGAACCAGCGTCACACGGACATCAAGCTGTTCATTGCCCGGATCAATCGCGGCGACCTGACCGAGGACGAGGCGAAGCGCAGTCTGGAACTGGCCGCCATGGCCATCGACTTCGAGGCGATCGGTGATCTGATCGCCAAGAACCTGCTGGCCCAGGCGGACGAGAAGCTTCAGCGGCAGCTGCGGTTTTCGGCGGAAGGATGGGAGGAGTTGTCCCGGATGCACGCCCGTGTCCTGGCCAACATGCAGCTTGCCCTGCATGTGATGGTCAGCGGCGACCTGTCCGCCGCCCGCCAGCTTGTGGCCGAGAAATCGGTGCTGCGCCGTCTGGAACGGGAAAGCCACGACCGCCATCTGGCGCGGCTGCGCAGCGGCCAGGCCGAAAGCATGGAAACCAGCGACCTGCACCTTGAGGTGGTCAGATCCCTGAAGGAAATCAATTCTTTGTTGGTGAAGGTGGCCTATCCCATCCTGACCCGGAACGGCGATCTGCTGGAATCCCGGCTGACGCGCGAAGAAACATCGAAGAATCTTATGATCTGATCCCTGGGACGGTGCGAGGCTTCGTCGTGGCAAACGATCAACGACCGCCGCCACGGCTGCCTTCCCGGACGCAGCGGTGGCCGGTGCGATGGCGTCGGCCATCCCACGGGTTGCGCCATGGCCCCCAAGCGCGCAGACTGGACCCGTCATGAAGGGGGGAGACGGGGATGAAATATCCGGCACTTGCCATCGCGCTGCTTCTGGGCAGCGTTGCCATGGGACAGGCCCAGCAGGCGACCGATGCCGTCGCGCCCGAAGGCGCGACCGAGGCGCCCGGCCGGGGCGACGCCTTCGGTCCCCTGACCGAGGCGGCGCGCGCGGCCCTGACCGCCAAGGCCGAGGGCAGGCCCGTCGCCGGCCAGGACTGGATGGTCAGCGCGGCCCATCCCCTGGCGGTCCAGGCAGGCGCCAGGATCCTGGCGGCCGGGGGCAGCGCGGCGGATGCGATGATTGCGGTGCAGGCGGTGCTGGGTCTGGTGGAACCGCAAAGCTCGGGCCTGGGGGGCGGGGCCTTCCTGGTCTGGTATGACGCCGAGACCGGCGAGCTGACGACGCTGGACGGGCGCGAGACCGCCCCCCTGGCCGCGACGCCCACGCTGTTTCTGGACGATGCCGGGCAGCCGATGGAGTTCATGGACGCCGTGGTCGGCGGCCGTTCGGTCGGCACCCCCGGCACCCCCGCCCTGCTGGAGGCCGCGCATCGCAGATGGGGCCGGGCGAATTGGGCGGGCCTGTTCGACGACGCCCTGCGGCTGGCCGAGGAAGGCTTCACCGTCTCGCCCCGCCTGGCCGATCTGGTCGCGGCCGAGGGTGACGCCCTGCAACCCGATCCGGCAACGGCGGCCTATTTCTTTCCCGGCGGAAAGCCGGTCGCGGCAGGGGCATTGCTGAAAAACCCGGCCTATGCCGAAACGCTGCGCAGGTTGGCGGACCAGGGCGCCGACGGGTTCTATCGGGGCGAGGTCGCCGAGGGCATCGTTGCCGCCGTGCGGGGCGCGGACAATCCCGGCCTGCTGGCCCTGGGCGATCTGGCCGCCTATCGCGTGGTCGAACGCCCCGCCGTCTGCGTGGAATACCGCGCCCACGATGTCTGCGGCATGGGGCCGCCCTCGTCCGGGGGGCTGACCGTGGGGCAGATCCTGGGGATGCTGGGCGGGTACGATCTGGCGGCACTGGGGGCGGAAAACCCGGACAGCTGGCGGCTGATCGGCGACGCCTCGCGGCTGGCCTTTGCCGACCGGGGCCGCTTCATGGCCGACAGCGACCATGTGCCGATGCCGACCGAGGGGCTGATCGATCCCGCCTATCTGGCCGAACGGGCCAAGCTGCTGGCGGGCGACGACAGCCTGCCCGAGGTCGCGCCGGGCCAGCCCGGCTGGTCCCACGCGGCGCTGTGGGGGCAGGACAGGTCTCTGGAACTGCCCTCGACCACGCATATCTCGATCGTGGACCGGCAGGGCAATGCGCTGTCGATGACCACCACCATCGAGAACGGCTTCGGGTCGCGGGTGATGGCGCATGGCTTCCTGCTGAACAACGAACTGACCGATTTCAGCTTCGAGACCCATGACGCCGACGGCTGGCCCATCGCCAATGCGCTGGCGCCGGGCAAGCGGCCCCGGTCGTCCATGGCGCCGACCATCGTGCTGAAGGACGGCAAGCCCGCGATGGTGATCGGATCGCCGGGCGGCAGCCGCATCCTCGGCTATGTCGCACGGGCGATCATCGCCCATCTGGACTGGGGCATGGACATCCAGAAAGCCGTGGCCGCGCCCAATCTGGTGAACCGCTTCGGTCCCATGGATGTCGAACCGGGCCTGCCCGCCGCCCTGGCCGACGGCCTGACCGCCCTGGGATTCGAGCTGAAGGAGACCGAGCTGACCTCGGGCCTGCAAGGCATCGTGATCGGCCCCGAGGGCCTGTCGGGGGGCGCCGATCCCCGGCGCGAAGGCATTGCCCTGGGCGGCTGAGCATGAAAAAGGGCGCGCCTGACGCGCGCCCTTTCCGTCGTGGGAATGCCGCCGCTTATTCGTCAGCCCAGGCGAATTCCGGGGCGTTTTCCAAGGCCGCGCGGTTAGCGGTGAAGACGATGAAATACTCGTTTTCCGAATCGCCGTCGCGGATGGTGCGCAGGTCGTCCATGGACACCGCCACCGTCCGTTCGCCCAAGCCCAGGAAGCCGCCGATATCGACCAGCACGGCCTTGACCTGGCCGTCCTGGCTCAGCACCAGGTCGCTGATCTCGCCGATGTCGTTCCAGTTCTGGTCGACCTCGGTATAGGTCGCGCCCACGTCCACCTCGGTTTCCGAGCTGTAGAGGCGCTTGCCGATGAAGGTTTCGGCCGACATGTCGCCCGCCATGGCGGTATAGCCGAAGCCATCGTCCGTGGCCGCGGTGGTCGTCGCGTCCGCGGCAGGCGCGGTGGTCGCGGTATCCGCCGCGGGGGCGGTGGTCGTGGTGGCATCGGCGGCAGGGGCGGTGGTGGCGTCGGTCGCCGTCTGCGCCATCACGGGCGAGGCAAGCATGGCGACAAGGGCGGTGGAAGCAAGCAGCTTGGTCATGGGCAATGGTCCTTCTTGTCTGCGTCTGTACGGGTCCGGCTGGGCCGGCTGTCCAGTCAACAGCCGGGACGGGACAGGGTTCCCACACGATTTGGCAAACTGAATGTGAAGCGGGGCGGTGGGCTGCGAAACCGTGGCTTTCTTTGCGTTCGATCAACGACGCCCCGGCCCGGCCGGGGAATTCTGAACGTCAGGATTTTGGGGAACGGACATGCTGGGCAAGGCGCTTTCCAGATGGACATTGGCGTGGTTCGCCTCGGCGCTGGCATTTCTGCTGGCGGCCCTGGTGCTGGCTTGCCTGGGCCTTGCCGGACCCGGCCGCTGGTCGGGGGCAGGGGCCCTGGCCGCCGTGCATCTGTTCGCGCTTGGATGGCTGAGCCAGATGATGCTGGGTTCGCTGATCCAGTTCGTGCCGGTGCTGACCGCGCGCGCGCTGATCCTGCCCCGGCTGGCGCTGCCCGCGCTGATCCTGTGCGGCCTGGGGACGCTGGAGCTGGCGGCGGGTTTGCTGACGCTGGAGGGCTGGCCCACGGGCACGCTGCTGGCGGCGGGGCCGGTGCTGCTGGGGCTGGGCTTCGCGCTGGCCTTGGCGATGCTGGGCGGGACGCTGGTCGCCGCGCGGGCCTGGCGCACCCAGGACGGCGCGACGGTGCTGACGGCGCTGCTGGCGCTGCCGGTCCTGTGGGGAACCGGGACGGGCATGGCCTGGGCCTTCGAGGGGGCGGGCTGGGCCGCCGCGCTGCTGCCCGACGGGCTGGCGCCGCATATCCTGCTGGGCGGGGGCTTCTGGCTGACCCTGGCGGCGATGGGCGTCAGCTATCGGCTGTTTCCGATGTTCCTGATCGCCCCGGATGGGGGCAGCCGCCTGCGCCGCGCGGCGCTGATCGCGGCGGGGGTGGCGCTGGCGCTGCTGCTGGCCGCGCTTGGCACCCTGCTGGCGGGCGGCGATCCCTGGCCCCTGGCCTGGGGCTGCGCCGCCGTCTGCGCCCTGGCGACGGGCCTGTATCTGGCTGAAATCCGCCGCATCTGGCGCAGCCGCCGCGCCCCCCGCCCCGAGGTCAACATGCTGTGGAGCCGCGCCGCCCTGGGCTTCCTGGCCCTTGCCGCCCTGCTGGCGATTCCCGCGCTGACCCTGGGCGGTGCCTGGGCCGAGGCGGCGGTCTTTGCCGCCCTGGCCGGGTGGCTGTCCACGCTGACGCTGGCGCAGATGGTCAAGATCACCAGCTTCCTGACCTGGATTCAGGTCTTCGCGCCCCGGATCGGGCGCGCGCCGGTGCCGATGGTCCACGACCTGACCGATGCCCGGACGGCCGGGCGGTCCTTGGCGTTGTGGGTCGCGGGCGCCCTGGGCGGCACCCTGGCGCTGGCCGTGCAAAGCCCGGCGGCCTTCGAGATCTCGGCCCTTGCGCTTTTGCTGGCGGCGCTGCTGCATGGGCACGAACTGATCGCCATCCGCCGCCTGCGCCACCTGCCCGGCCACCTGCGTCCCGACGCGCTGCCGCCGATGATCCTTCCCCCTTCCGACCGGAGTTTCGACTATGACAACCCCCGCCCCGCATCGGCTTGATGTCCGCCCCTCGCTTGCGCAGGGCCAGGATCCCTTTTCCCAGATCATGCAGGCCGTGGACGGCTTGCAGCCGGGTCAGCCGCTGCTGCTGATCGCGCCGTTCCGCCCGGTGCCCCTGTTCAACGTGATGGCCAATCGCGGCTTTTCGGCCAGCGACCGGCAATTGCCCGATGGCGGCTGGCAGGTGGAGTTCACCCCCATCGCGGGCGAGGCGGTCGAGGAGGGGCTGGCCCCCGGATCCGCGCCCGGCGCCGCGCTGTGGCCCGACCCGGCCCGCACGCTGGATCTGTCGGGGCTGATGCCGCCTGAGCCGATGGTCCGCATCCTGGAAACCGTCGACCGCATGGCGCCGGGCGAGGTGCTGTTCGCCACGCTGGACCGCGAGCCGATGTTCCTGTTCCCCGAACTGGCGATGCGCCATCACGAATGGGCGGGCAATTTCGCGGCCGACGGGGCGACCTATCGTCTGCTGGTGCGGCGCGGGAACTGAGGGGAAACGGCCATGGCCGACTTGCAGGACAGGGTCCGCGACAGGCTGCGGACCGTGCTGGACCCGGAAACCGGCCGCGATCTGCTGGCCATGGGCATGATCTATGGCATCCAGGCGGACGACCGCGGCCATGTCGGGATCCAGATGACCACCACCACGCGTGGCTGTCCGCTGGCGGATTTCCTGCGCCTGGGCGTGGAAACCGCGCTGCAATCGCTGGAGGGCGTGGCCTCGGTCGATGTGCGTCTGGTCTGGGAGCCGGCCTGGACGCCGGACCGGATGGCGCCGCTCTGATCGGAGAAGTTCCGACGGGGCCGGTTCCCGGCAGGATACTCGGCTTGGCACGGGCGGGATCGGGAAACGCACTGCGTTTCCCCGCCCTTCGCGCCGCATCGCGATCAAAGACGGCGCAGCCCCGAACCACGGAAGGCCCGGCGGTTCAGGTAGGGAGGTCGCGACGTGGCGAAGGCGATGGCCTTCGCCAATCAAAGGCCATCCTTCTTGCCGTCACCGCGCTACGCCCCCGCCTGCGCCCCGGCGGGCTGGCGGCGGCGCAGGATCAGCATCGCGCCATGCTCGGCCACGAACAGCCCGAAGGCCCCCATCCACAGGATGCCCGCGGCCTCCATCAGGCGGGGTGATCCGGCCAGATCGGCCAGGGGACGGGCCAGGGCCGCGGCGAACAGGAACAGATAGGACAGCGTGGTCAGCCGCGACGCGGCAAGCGCCCGTCCGGTATGGCCACGCGTGGCCCGCGTCATGACCGCCAGCATCATCGCCCCGATCACGCCCACCGTCAGCACATGCAGCGCCGAGACCGGCTGCACGACCCCCGCGACCGATGCCGCGACCGCCAGGAAACCCAGCGGCACGAAGCCATAGGACAGGTGCAGCACCCACAGCAGCGGCTCTGACATGATCGCCCAGCCGCGCCA
Source organism: Paracoccus sp. 22332 (assembly GCF_052045125.1). Lineage (NCBI taxonomy): Bacteria > Pseudomonadati > Pseudomonadota > Alphaproteobacteria > Rhodobacterales > Paracoccaceae > Paracoccus > Paracoccus sp. 22332. The sequence goes on along the minus strand of NZ_JBQEOI010000001.1, from coordinate 4,049 downwards.
GCGGGCCAGCCGGGCGGCGTTCAGCAGCGCCGCCGCCGCGCAGGCCAGGGCGGCGGCGCGTGATTCAGGAGCCAGGGTCCAGGCGGCAAGCGCCAGGGCCGACAGAGCGATCACCCCCATGTCGAAGCGGTTATAGGGAACCGGCATCGCCGCCGCGCCCTGCCGGTTCAGCCAGTTGCGGGTGAAGCTGGGGATGATGCGCCCGCCGATGATCAGCACCAGGACGACATAGCCCGCCACCGCCGCCCGCAGCCACAGGCCCGGATCGCCGCCCAGCAGCACCGCGCCGTGAAAGCCCAGGTTGCCCGCCATGACCGCCGTCACTCCGGCCAGCACCTTGAGGTCGTTCCACTTGCGCCCTGCGACGATTTCCCGCGCCGCGATGGCCAGCAGCAGGGGCAGGAAGGCGGCGTCGATCGCGGCGGCCGCCCACGGCCCGGTCAGCGCGGCGGCCGCCATCGCCGCCCGGCCCGCCGCCCAGACCGAAAACAGGCCGATCAGCGCCGGACCCGAGACCGGCAGGCTGCCGGTCCAGTTGGGGATCGCCGTCAGCAGGAACCCCGCCAGCACCGCCGGGGCGAAGCCGAACACCATCTCGTGCGCGTGCCACAGCGCCGGGCCGTAATCGCCGCCCAGCGGCAGGCCGTGGATCAGCGCGGCGATCCACAGCGCCATGGCGGCCACCGCCCACAGCGCGCCGCCCAGGAAGAACGGCCGGAAGCCATAGGACCACAGCGCGGCGCCGTCGGCGCGCAGGCCGCGGGGGATTCGGGGACGTTTCGCATCAGACATGGCGCGTTCCTTTCGTAATCGTCACCCTGACCGATAGGCCGGAAAAACGCCCGCTCTTTGCGTTGCCGCAAGCATCGGTGCGAAAGGCCCGCACTTGGTTGATCCAGCACAACGTTTGCCGCGACGCGGCGTGGCATTGTTCCCTCAACCGGAATGAACCGGGACCGATCCTGTCACCGAGTATGAAGGAACAAGCCATGACCAACCTGTCCGTCAGTCGCCGCACGATCCTTGCAGGCGCAGCCATCGCGGGCGCGCTGAGCCAGGTCCGCGTCGCCGCCGCCGAAACCGCCGAGGCCGCCAAGGTGCTGACCCCGGCCGCCGCCACCGACGTGGACAGCCTGCCGCGCGTCAAGGTGGATCTGGTCGATCCGCCCTTCGTCCACGCCCATGAACAGGTCGCGACCGGCGGTCCCAAGGTCGTCGAATTCGAGATGACCATCGTCGAGAAGAAGATCACGCTGGACGACAGCGGCGCGGAATACTGGGCCTCGACCTTCAACGGCACCGTGCCGGGACCGCTGATGGTGGTCCACGAGGGCGATTATGTGGAACTGACCCTGATCAACCCCGACACCAACGAACTGATGCACAACATCGACTTCCACAGCTCGACCGGGGCGCTTGGCGGCGGCGGCCTGACCCAGGTGAACCCCGGCGAACGCTGCGTGCTGCGCTGGAAGGCCACGAAACCGGGCGTCTTCGTGTATCACTGCGCCCCTCCGGGCATGGTGGCCTGGCACGTCGTGTCCGGCATGAACGGCGCCGTCATGGTGCTGCCGCGCGACGGGCTGAAGGACCGCAACGGCAAGCTGGTCAGCTATGACAAGGTCTATTACGTCGGCGAACAGGATTTCTATGTCCCGCGCGACGAGGCGGGCAACTGGAAGACCTATGACAGCCCCGGCGAAAGCTACGAGGATGTGGTGGCTGTCATGAAGACCCTGACGCCGACGCATGTGGTCTTCAACGGCGCGGTGGGTGCGCTGACCGGCGACAACGCCATGAAGTCCAAGGTCGGCGAGACGGTGGCCTTCGTCCACAGCCAGGCCAACCGCGACACCCGGCCCCACCTGATCGGCGGGCACGGCAACTATGTCTGGGCGACCGGCAAGTTCAACAACCCGCCCGAGGAAGGCCTGGAAACCTGGTTCATTCCCGGCGGCACGGCGGGGCTGATGATCTATACCTTCGAACAGCCGGGCGTCTATGCCTATGTGAACCACAACCTGATCGAGGCTTTCGAGCTTGGCGCCGCCGCCCATGTGATCGTCGAGGGCGAGTGGAACGATGACCTGATGAAGCAGGTCGTGGCCCCCGCCGCCGTCGTCTGATCCGGCCGTGATCCCCGCCGTCCCCGCGCCTTCCCGCGCGGGAACGGCCCATCCCCTTTCCCCAAAATCCCGGAGCGAAGGACATGCACGCCACCGTTGTTCTGCTGGCCGGGGCCGTCGCCGGCGCGCTTGGCCTGTCGCTGTGGCCACTGGATCATCGCCCCGCGCCCGACCTGCCCCGCATGGTGCGGCTGGATCCCCAGCCCTTCGAACACCGCCTGGACGGCGACTGGCGCCAGGCGGGCCGGTCCTCGGATGCGCCGGTGCAGATGACCCGGATCCCCGCCCCCGTCGAGATCATGGAAACCGCCGTAAGCACCGGCCAATGGCTGGATTGCGTGGCGGCGGGCGCCTGTCTTGCGCCGGGCGGCCCGGTCGACCGCCCCGACCTGCCGGTGACGGGGGTCAGTTGGCTGGACGCGGTGGCCTATGCCGAATGGCTGTCTGCCGAAACCGGCCAGGTCTGGCGCCTGCCCGCCGATGTCGAATGGGCCTATGCCGCGGCCGAAATGTTTCGCGACGACGCCCTGGGCGTGCGCAGCGATCCCGACAACCCTGCGGTCCGCTGGCTGGCGGAATATGCCGCCGATGCGGCCCGCAGCCGCGAACTGGACCGCGAAATCCGGCCGGTGGGCAGCCTGAACGTCAACTCGAAAGGCATCCGCGACATCGGCGGCGCGGTCTGGGAATGGACCTCGACCTGTTTGCGCCGGGTCGACCAGGACGCCTCGGGCGCGATCCTGCGCCAAGACGACATCTGCGGCATCTATATCGTCGAGGGGCTGCACCGCGCCGCGGTCGCCGATTTCGTGCGCGATCCCAAATCCGGCGGCTGCTCGGTGGGGGTGCCTCCCGCCAACCTGGGTTTCCGCCTGGTCCGAGAGGTCGCCGACTGACCGAACGTCCCCGGCCCTCCGAAGGCTTTGCGTCCCCCTTCGTTTTGCGGCACTAACAAAGGAACCCAAGGTGAAGGCGCAAGACGTGGCAATCGACGTATCCCAGGTGCGCAACCTGCCCCTGTTCCGGCAAATGGAACCGACGGCCCNCGCCACGCCGCGCCGGGTGGCGCAGGGGGGGCTGGTCTTCGAACAGGGGGCCGAGGCGGTCGCGTTCTATCTGCTGCTGCACGGGCGGCTGAAGGTGACGCAGGTGACGCCCGACGGCCAGCAGGTGATGGTCCGCGTGGTCCATCCGGGCGACCTGTTCGGCTTTGCGCGCGCCCTGGCCCGGCCCGACTATCCCGGCACCGCGCGCGCCGCCGTCGAATCCATCGTGGTGGGCTGGCCGATGGCCGACTGGGACGCGGTGGTGGAAAACAACCCCCGTCTGGCGATCAACGCCATGCAGACCATCGGCCAGCGCCTGGACGAAGCCCATACCCGTCTGCGCGAGATGTCCACCCAAGAGGTCGAGCGCCGCGTGGCCCATGCCGTCCTGCGGCTGGCCGAAAAGGCGGGCCGGATCGAAGCGGCGGGCACCCGCATCGACTTTCCCATCACCCGCCAGGACATCGCGGAAATGACCGGCACCACGCTGCATACCGTCTCGCGACTCTTGTCGTCGTGGGAAAGCCAGGGCCTGGTCGAGGGCGGGCGCCAGAAGCTGACCGTGGTGGATGCCGAGGGCCTGGCCCGCATCGCCGACCCCGAGGATTAAACGGCCCCTTGTTTGCGTTTTCGCAAAGTGCAGGGGGGTGCGGGGGCCTAGATCCCTGATCAACGGACCGTTCCCGGTCCGCGACTTCAGGAGAAAGACCCATGAAACGCGCCCTCTTCCTTGCCCCTGCCTTGGCCCTGACCTTCGCCCTGTCCGGCACGGCCTTCGCCGCCGAGCACGAAGTCCACATGATGAACAAGGGCGAGGCCGGGATGATGGTGTTCGAACCCGCCTTCGTGAAGGCCGAACCCGGCGACGTGATCCACT